>JAZTXE010000058.1:0-57315 GCA_045636205.1 Eubacteriales bacterium | reverse complement strand
CAGCTGCCGTCTGCAGCCCGATACGTTCAAGCTTCAGCGAACTCGGGCGCATATTGTATGACGAACCTGTTCTGCCAATGCTTTTAATGGTAAACGCATATTCTCCGGAGTGCTCAAAATAAACTGAACGCAGTACTTTAGAATGATAAATTACACCTGAGCTCTCTACAGCATACCCATCAAAAGTACCTATAGAATTTGCATCTGTGCAATATACGTCTCCTCTGCTTGCAAGTGGTGTAGTATCATCAACCTCAGAAATATATGCGCGGTATATTCCAGTGGAATTTCTATCCCAGGCGGTAAACGTAGGAGTATACCAACCCGGACGGTCTACTTTAATTCTGACGGTAAACCATTCGTTTTTGTTGCAAGCTATCTGCAATCCGCAGGATTGTCTGGATACTTCCCTAATCCCGGATGAATACTCTTTATTTGAACTCCAAGTAATCTTGTTGTTTTGAGAATTCTTTCCTTGGACATCATTATTCAATAAATCCTTTTCACTGGCAGAAGAAAAAAGATAATCTATGGTATTCTCTAATTTGCTTTCGCCGGTTACTGTGATACCTTCAACTGTATCCTCCCAAGTGATACCATCTCGTTCAATCTTGATTTTAAGATATGCATTTTGAGACGCTACATCTCCGGTTATCTTTATTTTCCCATCGCTGTAGGTAGCCGCAACCGCATCTGACTCAAAGGTAACTTTATCTGCACTTCTGAGAATATTGTTCACATCATCGCCGAGTGAAGATGCAGACGCCGCCACATTTATAACAGTTTCCTCATCAGCTTTAAATGACTTATTCTCTCCAAGAACATCAGCAAGACTGAAATTCAAATTACCGATAGCAGCTTTTACAGTTGCTTTGTCAGCATTTACATCAGCAATTTTTGTAAGTGTAAGCCTTTCGATCATAACTTGGCATTGATTACCGGGGCCTTTAAATTCAGGCTTTATAGCAAAAATATATTCTCCCTCATTTTCTATGTACACCGGTCTCAACTTTTGGGCGGCATGGGCCACATAACCGTTTTGGGGGTTATCGCTTGAATCAGTACTGCTTGTCAAACCAATAGAATACTCATCCAAACGAGTACTATCAAGTTCATTAGTTGTAAGAGGATGTACGGAACTCGGTACCGGCGCTATGTATGAACGGAAATAAGCACCACGAATAGTTTTTGTACCGCTTTTAATCGTATTATTATGGAATGCAACTATCGAAGGTGAATACCATCCTGCTTCTTCTACTTCAATTCTAATGGTAGCATATTGCTCAAGAGCGTTAAACTGCGCATAAAGATACGGGTCCTGAACACGCAACTTTTTCGCATTATCCATCAAATAAGAGCTGGACTCACCTGTCACTACTGACCATTTACCGGTTCCTGTATAATTGCTATAAGACTCTGTTGTAAATGCGTATACGTCATCTCCTGTATCCTCAGTATCACTACCGGCAATAAGCGTAGTCGCCACGCCATCAACACCTTTAGTAGGATCATTGCTAAACATATCGCCTTCTTTTAAACCATAAGCACTACCAGCAAAAATATACTCATACTCTGTTCCCACTACCGCAGAAGCTACGTTTGCAGGTGCGGGGATAAAGCTTGCGAGCAGGGCAAACGCGACTGCGAGAGAAATAATGCTTCTTTTCCATGATTTCATTATAACATTCCTCCTAAAATATTGTACAAACACTAATGCAATATAAAAATTGCAGTATCAATCATATAACATTTTAGCAGATGCCATACCCCAAAACAACGCGGATTGTATTTTTCTTTATTTTTTCAGGTAACTTTTTAACCAAAAATCATGTACTTTTTTTGTGCATTTTCCCATTATGGCACCAAATCGTCAAGCGTGGTATAGCTTCCGTAAACTCTCTGCCCATCTTCACCTTCCGCGTATGCACGCACTATAAGCCCCTTTTGGGCATACTCGGCATTTACACTTTCGCTTTTGAAGAAGATATACCCGTTTGCGGACATACCCAAATTCTCAGCCGTAAGACTTGTAATATTTTCAACGCCGTCGGTTGTATATTTTACGTTTACATTTCTGTACACCTGCGTTGTATCCGCACATGTGCGTGTCTCACAGCTTCCGATAATTTCAAAGCCGACGCGGTTATAATCGAGAGACTCGGTCGCAGCAAATACGGTTACTGTATACGCATCATTTTTACGGCTGCAGATATACGCATATTGGATACCGAATGCACTCTCCTGCGCACTTTCGGAATCGACTGCAACAGTTATTTTCCCTTCTTGCGCCACACCGCCCAAAGTCGCAGTCGCGGTAATCTCAGTCAAGCCTTCTGCATGCGCGGTGATAACTCCGTCATCAGAAACAGTTGCAATATTTTCATCCGAACTTTTATATGTAACCGCTATATCATTTGAAACCTCATTTGCATTTACAAGGCGGGTGGTTATTTCATTTCCGGTGTTGGTAAAATGCTTTGCAACAGTATCTACACTCTCACCCTGATTAAGAACAACCGAATCAGACAGATTTATATCCGTAAATTCAAGCCTTTCATATCTGACCTCGTGGAGTGAGAGTCCGTAAAGGAGTATATCTCCCTGCCAACCGCCGTCGGTAACATTCTTACCGCCGTCAATCGTGGCTTGGAAATATAAGTTATACGAGCTTGCCAGCCCGTCATTTACTATGGGAACTGTGTTAAAATATGTCCACGGTTGATTTCCGCTTTCTGATAAAAACGGTGTTACCGCATTGGCTTCGGTCGGCGTTGTTTTCAGAGCCGGTGTTGTACTTCCTTGTGCATAATAATAAAGAAGCTTAGCCTTCCACGAATTATGCAAAGCATCTCCCGCACCCGGAACGTTGTCCGCAGCTGCCCAGCCCGAAAACTCATACATTTTATTCTTTCCGGTCAAGATATAGTTATGGGAAAGCAGTGCTATGTACTGACGATTTATCCCCTCAGAGCTCGACGGCACGCTCTTTGAAGTAAGGCGCAAAACGCGGTCAACGTCCGAGAGCGGGCCTTCTCTGGTCTCAACTGCAAACTCGTATCTTGAAACGGTTGCACCGTTCTTGTTTGAGTTTGACATATAGTCAGTGCTGTTTCCGTTTTGCATATACTTGCGCAGCCACCAGAACTTGGCGCTGTTTTTACTTTTATCCCACGCGATATTTGAATTTTCCGGCACTTCAAGCAGATTCGCTCCGACGACCGGAACCTCAACCGTTGCATTACCCGCACCGCTAAGGTATATCTTTGCCCTTCCTATGGACACGCCCGTCACGTTGCCGTTCTCGTCCACAATAGCAACATCTGTATCTGACGAGGTGAATGAATACGCAGTAAAATCCGTAATTTCATGACCATAGGCACTGTATATGGAAAGCCTTTGCGTCTTTCCCACCTCCAGAATTTTTGACGGCAACACCACAGATATATTCCCAACCGTCTGCGCATGAACCAAGGGTATCACAATCACAAGTATAGCCATCACAATTAACAGAGCCATAAACCTATTTGACAATCTCATACCGTCATCACACTCCAATATTAAGTACACAACATTGCGTCCATTATACACTCTCATAACTTTTCTTGTAAATCGTTTTTTCGATGATTTTCGACATATTTTTAACAAAAATCTCGTTTTTTTAAACCACCACCGCACAACCTGCACTATTCTACATTAATTATTATTTTTATCCATTCCTTCATCAATGTGCATTGCTTTTTCACGAAAAGAATGATATAATACGCAAAGGCACAGAACACAAAACATTAAATAGTAAAGGAGCGATACGCATGAAAATGACCTTCCGTTGGTACGGCGAAGGCAATGACAAAATAAGCCTTTCCGATATCAAGCAAATCCCGGGCGTTGACGGTATTGTTTGGGCACTTCACCACAAAATGCCGGGCGAAATATGGGAAGAAGAAGAGATTGCCGAAGTCAAGCGTCAGCTGGACGAATACGGTTTTAACATGGATGTTGTTGAATCCGTAAACGTTCATGATGACATCAAAATCGGTCTTCCCACAAGAGATAAGTACATAGAAAACTACAAGCAGTGCATTCGCAACTTGGCAAAATACGGTGTTAAAGTTATCTGCTATAACTTCATGCCGATTTTTGACTGGACAAGAAGCAATCTTTTCCATGAGATTGGTGACGGTTCTACCGCACTCTATTATGAAAAGAACATGATTCAGGACGACTATAAGGCGATGGCGGATTACATCCTCGGCTTTACCGAGAAGTACAATATGTCCTTCCCGGGTTGGGAGCCTGAAAGAATGGCAAAGCTTGACGAGCTGTTCAAGGCATACGAAGGCATCACCCACGAGAAGCTTTGGGAAAACCTCAAGTACTTCCTTGAGGCGCTTATGCCCACCTGCCACGAGTGTGACATTAAAATGGCTATACATATGGACGATCCACCATGGGATATCTTCGGTATTCCGCGCCTTCTCATTAACGAGGAGAATATCGACCGCTTCCTCAAGATGGTTGACGATCCGTATAACTGCTTAACCCTTTGCTCCGGCTCACTCGGCGCAAATCCGGACAACAACGTTGCAGAAATTGTGCGCAAGCACTGCGACCGTATCGCATTCGCTCATATTCGCAACGTCAAGAACTTCCCCAACGGTGACTTCTCCGAAGCATCCCACCGCGATTGCGACGGCGATACCGGTATTCTTGAAATAGTCAAGGCATATCATGACTGTGGCTTTGAAGGATATATCCGTCCTGACCACGGCAGACACCTCTGGGATGAAGGTCCCGGCAATGTTCGTCCCGGCTACGGTCTCTATGACCGCGCTCTGGGTATCATGTATATGCACGGTATTTGGGATACGCTTGACAGACTCAAAGGCAAGAAATAAGAGCATAAATTTTTCAACCCGGCATCACGATGATGCCGGGTTCTTTACTATGAAATCATGACTACCGGCAGTGCCGGTAGTCATGATGCTTTTTTATTTCTTTATTCCGGGTAACTTATTATATAGCGAGATGAGCTTCTGGCTCTTTGGAAGCATTTTTAAATCATCCTCGCCTATTGCTCGCAGGAGAATGAGCGCGGCAAGATAGACGATTCCGCCGACTAATATCGCACAGACCGTGGCAAGTTTTGCGGGAAGAGCATCTATTTGCTGCAAGAGCCTGCATGTTATAAATGCGCTAAGACCGCATAGAAGACCGCTGAGCCCGGGCTTTAGGAATATTGAAACCAGGTCGGGTTTTATCTTGGTTATCCTGAAAAGGAAGAAAAGGCTTATGGTCATTATAAGAACATAGCATACAAGCGTGCCTATTGCAGCACCGCGTATGTTTATAGACGGTGTGCCGACCAGGATATAGTTTGTCGAGAGCTTGATTACCGCGCATACTGCCATTATCTTAAGTGGCAAATCCGCGCGGCCTATCGCCTGAAGCATACTGTTTATAGGTGAGCACGCCGCGGAGAAAATAACCGCTATCGCTAAAATCGAGAGAAGCGGGGTAGCGATTGCCACTTCGTTCGGGCGTGATGAGAAGAGAAGCGTTAGAATTTCATTACTTAAAAAGGACATTCCCAGCGCAAGCGGCAGAGCCAAAAGCATAGTCATACGCAGAACTGACTCTATATTTCTCTTGAGTGAAAGGTGGTTTTTGGTTTCCCAAGCTACGGTTATCGGGGGAAGCGCGCTTACACCCAAGGCAACCGTGAACGTGGGGATAAGATTGTACATGGTAACTGCCATGCCCTTATAGCATCCGTTTAAATAGTTGGGGATGTCCTCAAGTGCTTTTCCAAGCGGAATTGCATCGCCGTACATACGGGAGATTGTTCCGAAATCCGTTGCGATGGCATCGTGCAAGCGGTTTAAGACGCTCCATAAATCTATAACACCGGTGAGTTGGCTTACACATGAACCCAGCGCAATCGGGATAGAAATGGTTATTATCTGTTTGAATATATATCTGCGTGAATGGTCCTCCTGCGGCTTGGTGAGCTCGTCTTTGGTGATACCGTCGCCTTTAAGCTTGTGGCGCAGGAATATCGAAAGTGCGGCAAAAAGCGAGCCGAAAGCCACACCTGCGATTGCACCGGCGGCAGCTACCTGAAGGACTGCAATTTTTGCAGATTCCAAATCGGGATACGCTTTGCCAAATACGACTCCTGCGGTTTCATAGCTTGACATGCCGTGGTTATATAACCATGCGGAAAGACCGAAGCCTAAAATGAGTTTTGCAATAACCTCGACTACCTGGGATATAGCGGTTGGGTACATGTTCTGCAAGCCCTCATAGTATCCGCGGAAGGAAGAGGTAAGGCAAACAAAAAATACCGTGGGTGCCATTGCGGTAACCGCAAGGTAAGCGCCCGGGTTGCCGATTGTATTTACAAAGAAGCGCGCGCCGAAGAACATTATGCAAAACCCAAGCGTACCGGTTATGAAGAAAATAAGATTTGCAAGCTTAAGTGTCCTGCGAACATCGCGGTAATTACCCTGCGCGGCGCTTTGAGCGACGACTCGCGCGATAGCTACCGGAAGACCTGCGTTTGAGAGGACATATATGGGCATATAAAGGTCATAAGCGGTGCTGAAAAAGCCCATGCCGTCTCCGCCTAAGATGTAGTTTAACGGTATTTTAAAGAGCGCGCCGATAATCTTTACGATGAGTGCTGCGACGGTAAGAATAAGCGCACCTTGGAGAAAACTGTGCTTTTGGCGGGTGTTCTCAGAATTCATATGGAAAGACCTCCCTCGGGTTTACTTTCCGGCTCTTATTCCGGAGATTGCCTCAGCCATATCGGGTGCGCCGAAAACCGCGCTTCCCGCGACTAAAATATCCGCGCCTGCGTCAATTATCGCGCCTGCGTTTTCGCGCGTTACGCCACCGTCGATTTCTAAAAGACAGTTGGGGTTTATTTTGTCAATCAGCGTGCGCATGCCACGCAGCTTTTCAAGCGATTCGGGGATGAACTTCTGACCGCCGAAGCCCGGCTCGACCGACATTATAAGAACCATATCCAAAAGCTCTAAATACTCGCACACATCGTCTACCGGTGTTGCGGGTTTTATAGATAGCGCAGCTTTGATGCCGGCTTCACGTATTCTCTTAAGTGTTGCGGAAATATCTGCATCACATTCAAGGTGGATGGTTATATAGTCCGAGCCCGCCTGAATGAAATCATCCAGATAAACATCCGGATTGGTTATCATTAGATGAACGTCCAACGGTAGGTCAGTTACCTTGCGCAGTGCTGAGACCACCGGTGCGCCGATTGATATGTTGGGCACAAAATGCCCGTCCATAACATCCACATGCGCCATATCTGCACCTGCAGCTTTGAGCTTTTTTAGCGCATCCTCCAAATTTGCAAAATCTGCTGATAAAATTGACGGTGCTATCTGAATCATTGAAAAATCCTCCATTTACGTGACAAGCAAAAAAGCGAGTAACACATTTTGTTTTTTAAACATACTAATGAATATAGGCGCTGGAAAACATATCGCAAGTCGAATTTGCCGTAAGCTTCGGCCAAAATGCCCTGTTTAACAACTGACCATTGGGATTATATGCTTTTTAATCAGCGGTTTTCACGCGCCTTTTATATAACCCGTCCGTGATTGCAACTGCAGTTGTGGGCGGGTCTTGTTATGGAATATTATAATGCAATTAAGTTAAATTGTATAGCTTTTTTTAAAAGTTAATCTTAAATATTTGCAAAACCGTTCTTTACTATCCGGCGATTATTGTATATAATATAAAGTAATATAATATTTCCTATCGTAAATTTGGTTGGAGGATTAAAAATATGAACAGGGTTTACCGATGCTATACCGAAAAACGCCCGGGCTTTGATGTTGAAGCGCGCGGCCTTTTAAACGAGCTGCGTGAGAATTTAGGCGTCACTTCGCTTGAAGGTCTGCGCTTGTTTAATCGCTATGACGTGCAAGGTATAGAGGAGAAGGATTACCGCGCAGCGCGCACGACCATCTTCTCCGAGCCGCAGTGCGATGATTGCTTTGATGAAAATCTGCCGGAAATTTCCGGAGCATATAACATCCTTTGTGTAGAGGCTCTGCCCGGTCAGTACGACCAGCGCGCGGATTCATGCGCTCAGTGCGTGCAGATAATGACATGTCAGGGACGACCGCTGGTAAGAGCCGCGCGTGTATATGTCCTGATGGGTAACTTGAGTGACAAGGATCTGGATATTATCAGCGGATACCTGATTAACCCGGTCGAGTGCCGTCAGGCATCCGAAAAGAAGCCGGAAACACTTGAGGAGAGCTATGCAATTCCCGAGTCAGTCGAAACTCTTACAGGATTTATCGCCTATTCTGAAGATGAACTCGCTACGTTTTTGGGTGAGTACGGTCTTGCTATGGATTCGGATGACCTGCGTCTGCTGCAGAGCTATTTCCGCGATACCGAGAAGCGCGACCCAACTATTACCGAGGTGCGTATGATAGACACATACTGGTCTGACCATTGCCGCCATACCACATTCGGAACACATATTGACGATGTCAGCATTGAAGATGAGCGCGTAAAAGAAGCGTACAAGCTCTATATAGATGCGCGCCGTGAGATATACGGTGATGAAGTCGCATCCAAGCGCCCGGTAACGCTTATGGACATCGCTACCTGCGCGGTTAAACTTCTTAAGAAGCGCGGCGGACTCAAAGAGCTTGACGAATCCGAAGAAATAAATGCATGCAGCATCCATGTTACCGCCAACGTAAACGGCGAGGAGCAGGATTGGCTTTTGATGTTTAAAAACGAAACACACAACCACCCGACTGAGATTGAGCCGTTTGGCGGTGCAGCTACTTGCCTGGGCGGTGCAATACGTGACCCGCTGTCGGGACGTTCGTATGTTTATCAGGCAATGCGTGTTACCGGAAGCGGTGACCCGCGCACCCCGATTTCCGAAACGCTGGAAGGAAAACTTCCGCAGAGAAAGATTACTCAGACGGCTGCAGCCGGATATTCATCATACGGTAACCAGATTGGTTTGGCTACGGGTCTTGTTCATGAGTTCTATCATCCTGGATATGTTGCAAAGCGCATGGAAATCGGCGCGGTAGTCGGCGCAGCACCTGCGGAGAATGTGCGCCGCGAACGTCCGGAGGCCGGCGATGTTGTAATCCTGCTTGGCGGACGTACGGGTCGTGACGGATGCGGCGGTGCAACCGGTTCAAGTAAAACCCATACCTTAGAGTCACTTTCCGATTGCGGCTCCGAGGTTCAGAAGGGTAATCCGCCTGAGGAGAGAAAGATTCAGCGCCTGTTCCGCAAGAAGGAAGTTACGCGCATGATAAAGCGCTGCAATGACTTTGGCGCAGGCGGCGTGTCAGTCGCTATTGGTGAGCTGGCTGACGGACTTAAGATAAACCTTGATTGCGTTCCCAAGAAATATGAGGGACTTGACGGCACTGAGCTTGCAATCTCCGAGTCTCAGGAGCGTATGGCGGTAGTCGTTGCAAAGTCAGACGCGGATGCGTTTATAAAGGCTGCGGGAATGGAAAACCTTGAAGCGGTTCAAGTCGCCGAGGTAACTGAAGAGCCGCGCCTGCGTATGAGTTGGAACGGCAAGACTATTGTTGACATTTCGCGCGAGTTTTTAAACTCAAACGGCGCAGAAAAGCATGCAAAAGCTAAAATAAATAAAGTTGAGGAAAAATACTCCACGAAGTCAAATGCAGCACCGGCTGAGCGCCTTAAAGCTATGTCGGCTGATTTAAATGTCGCATCACAGCGCGGTCTCGGTGAGAGATTTGACGCATCCATAGGTGCATCAAGCGTTCTGCATCCGTTTGGCGGAAAAAATCAGCTGACCCCCACCCAGGCTATGGCGGCAAAGCTCCCGGTTCTTTCCGGTGAGACGGACACCTGCTCGGTAATGGCATTCGGCTTTAACCCGTATATGAGCGAGAAGGACCCGTTTGCGGCTGCTGAGTGCGCGGTAGTCGAGTCAGTCGCAAAGCTTGTAAGCTCAGGCTGTGATTACCGCAAAGCGTATCTTACTTTCCAAGAATACTTTGAGCGCCTGCGCGAGGATGCTGTGCGTTGGGGCAAGCCCTTCGCGGCACTTCTCGGTGCATTTAAGGCTCAGGTAGAGCTCGGACTCGGCGCTATAGGCGGTAAGGACTCTATGTCCGGCTCGTTTATGGATATGGACGTTCCGCCGACTTTGGTATCATTTGCAATCGCTCCGGAAAAAACCGAGAAGGTCATATCTCCAGAATTTAAAGCAGCGGGCAACCCCGTGTATATGTTTGCACCCGACCACGGTGAGGAGAATATCTCATTTGCCGAGGTTAAAAAGAATTGGGATAGCTTCCGCAAGCTCCACGAGCAGGGCAAGATTCTCTCAGCATGGGCACTCACTGCGGGCGGCGCAGCTGAGGGCATCCTCAAAATGAGCATGGGTAATGACATTGGCTTTACCGCTCAGGCGGGAGTTTCAGGCGACCTGTTCTTTGAATTAAACTACGGCGCAATTATTGCAGAATGCGCAGGCGAGGTTGACGGCGGATTGCTCATCGGTTACACGACCGATAAAAAGGAGATTTCACTCGGCGATGCGCCTGTGGCAATCTCAGAGCTTAAAGATATTTGGGAATCTGTCTTTGAGCCGGTATTCCCGACACGCGCAGCAGAAGGTACTGCATCTGTTGCAACCAAATGCGGTGCAAAGATTTTAAATCACTGCAAAGATACCTTTGCAAAGCCGAAGGCGGTTATACCTGTATTCCCGGGCACAAACTGCGAGTACGATACAGCGCGTGCGGTTGAACGCGCCGGCGGCAGTGCAGAGATAATTGTAATACGCAACTTAAATAAAAAGAATCTCGAGGAGTCGGTAGACGCATTTGCAAAAGCTCTCTCATCTGCGCAGATGCTTGTTCTGCCGGGTGGCTTCTCAGGTGGCGACGAGCCGGACGGCTCGGGTAAGTTCATCGCATCCTTCCTGCGCAATCCTGCAGCTATGGAAGCGGTTCATAAGCTGCTTCGTGAGCAGGACGGTCTTGCTCTGGGTATCTGCAACGGCTTCCAGGCATTGGTTAAGCTGGGACTTGTACCGTTTGGCGAAATAAGACCCATGACAGACGAGTGCCCGACCCTTACCTTTAACCTTATCGGACGACATCAATCACGCTATGCATATACTGCTGTAGCGTCAAACCGTTCACCGTGGCTTTCAAAGTGTAACGTCGGCGATGTTTTTGCTATCCCGATGTCTCACGGCGAGGGAAGATTTGTAGCACCTGAAGATGTGCTCAAATCCCTCGCGGAAAACGGTCAGATTGCAACGCAGTACGTGACACCTGACGGGGACGCATCCTCGGCGATTGAAGGAAATTTAAATGGCTCGATGTGGGCGATTGAAGGCATCACCTCACCGGATGGACGCGTACTCGGCAAGATGGGACATTCCGAACGTTGGAGCCGAGATGTTGCGAAGAATATCTACGGTGCTAAATTCCAACCGTTGTTTGAGGGCGGCGTAGAGTACTTTAAATAATAGAAAACATATTATAGATGCCGAGGACTCTGAGAGCCCTCGGCATTATTGCATAACGAAAAGAAAAGTGCTGAATGTTTATCACATTCAGCACTTTTCTTTTTTGCTCGTTTTTTATCTGTTATCGCGCTTATTGAACATCTCAATAATGGTCTGGAAATCGTCAGCCAGGCTGTTGTCATTCGTGTCCTCAACCTTGACCTGCGCCTCCTCTTGCTGCTCAAGCAGAGACTCAATGGTAACGTTCTCCTCAATCGGAGTAAGCACCGGAGCCTTCTTCTCCTCAACCGCAGCAGGTGCTGCAGTCGGAACCGGAGTTATCGGCTCAGCTTCAAAGCCTGTAGCAATAACCGTTACGCGGATTTCATCATCCAATTCCTGGTCAAACGCAACACCGAAGATGATGTTTGCATCCGGATGCGCCGCCTCACGTACCATCTCTGCAGCAGTCTCAACCTCTTCAAGTCCAATATCCTGAGAGCAGGTGAAGTTGATGATAACGCCGCGTGCACCGTTGATGGATGTCTCAAGCAGCGGGCTCTGAATTGCCATATTCGCCGCCTCTGATGCCTTGTCCTTGCCGGAAGCACGGCCGACACCCATGTGGGCGTATCCTGCATCCTTCATAATTGTGGTTACGTCTGCAAAGTCCAAGTTAATAAGACCGCGCACGTTTATAAGCTCAGAAATACTCTGAATTGCCTGACGCAGAACATCGTCTGCAACTTCGAATGCATTGAACATGGTTATGCGCTGCTCAGAAACGTATTTAAGACGCTCATTGGGTATGATGACCAATGAGTCAACCTTATTGCGAAGCATTTCAATACCGTCCTCAGCGCGCTGCTCACGGAGCTTTCCTTCAAACTTAAACGGGCGAGTTACAACACCTACGGTGAGTATTCCCATTTCGCGTGCTAAATCCGCAATAATCGGTGCTGCACCTGTACCGGTACCGCCACCCATACCTGCGGTGACAAATGCCATATCGGTTCCCTCAAGAACCTTCTTTATCGCATCGCGACTCTCCTCTGCAGCTTTACGACCTACTTCCGGGTCACTTCCTGCGCCAAGACCTTTGGTGACCTTTTCACCAATCTGCACTTTATATGTAGCATTAGACGCATGCAGTGCCTGTCTGTCAGTATTAACTGCAATAAACTCTACACCACGAACGCCTGAGGTAATCATACGGTTAACCGCATTACTTCCTCCGCCGCCCGCTCCGATAACTTTAATGGAAACAACTGTTTCGCGCTCAGCATCCAACTCAAATGGCATGATGTACATCCTCCCGTATATTAAACTTCTGTATAATTAATTCTCAGAGTTGTCTTTTGATCCTTTACTTCTTATTTTATATGTTTTCTTGCCATTGGTCAATAGAAATCTTCGCATATCTGCAAAATTTTGAAATAATCTTGTGCCAAAAACCACAACAGCTGCCAAAAACAGATCCAAATCGAGCTGGTTGCCTATAAAAGTAAGAAGGCATGCAATCAAAGCGTTGCCGAAAAATCCGGCCAAGAATATTTTTAGCTGAAACTTATTTCGCAGCATGGCATTCACGCCGCCGAAAAACGAATCCATAGCACCCAAGATTGCAATAGCCATATAGTGCGAATATTGCTCAGGGACGGTTATCGGTGCAAATATACCTACAATCGCACCTGCTAAAACTCCAAATACAATATACATTATTTTTCCTCCTCGACCGGCACAGCATATGTGTACGTCAAGTTACGGCGACTGGCCTCAACGGTTATCTCCTGCGCCTTTACCACCGTCACATCAATTTCAAAGTTCTTAAGCTCGTCCACTATTCCCGAGCGCATCAGCAAGCTCTGCTCCATGGTATCCGGGTCACCGATTGCTTTTATGACAAACGGTGCCGCATACCGAGTGTTATTTATACTTACGGTTGGCCCTGCGCATCGTATTTCCGAAGTTGCAAGAACCCGCTCGCCGTTTAAGCTTATCGCCTCTGCGCCCGCCGCACGCAGCTCGTTTATAACGCGCAGCAGGTCACTGTCATGCACCACATAGGCATTTTCATCGAGCATACTGTTATTTGACGATACACTGTCCTTAAGTGTAACCGTTACGCCGGGTCCGCGCACAGCAGTGTTTCCGGCAAGGAGTTCTGCACGTTTGAGCTGTTCGGAAAGAACCGCCGCCCAACCGCCTGACTGCTGTGCCTCTGCGCGAAACTTATCCACATCGCTCTTATACTGCTCAATCTCAGCGTTTAATTTCTCATTTTCATTTTTCTCTTCGATAAGCAGACGGCTGAGTTCCTCTATACGAACCGGCTGAACATCATCTTTAGCGTATATGCGTACACTCTTAAGCTGCAAGGCAAAAAAGAAGCCGAGCAGGATACACACTGTAAAAATAGTAATCTTTGCGGTCTTATTATTCATCTGCCTTCATCCCATTCCCATCCTTAAAAGCCGCCCAATCAAACCTGAAGATTTGCGTTGGGTCTGAATCGCGCCTGCTTTGCATCGGATATATTTATAGTTCCTTTATCCGTAGTCTCAAGCTGTTCTATTACAGCCTTGAGCATCTTAACTTTCCTGTCAAGCTCCTGCTCCGTACCGAACTCTACGATAAAACGATTATCGAATGTTATCGTCAGATTATAAAGCTTTGTAACGTCAACCTTTCCCGCCTTCTCGATTACCTCGCCTCTCTCCAGAGCGCCCAGCAAAAGCTCGAGAACGCGCAAGCTGTCAGGAGAATCGAGTGCAGCTTTGGCACCCGGAGACGGTGCAACCAGCGAAACCCCTGTCACCAACGGAAGCGAAAGCTCCTCATCAGGTGCAACACTCTCTAAAATATATCCGCTCTTGTCAATAAGCCATTTGAATTTTTCGGTTTGGAAATATGCTGCACTCTTTCGCTGAGTTATCTCAAAAACAAAGGTGTCCGGCAAGCGTCTGCGAATTTTAATCTCCCCTATATATGGGAATTTATTTAAGATTTTATTGGCAACGTCAAATTTATTTACGGAAAACATATTGTCACCCAACTGTATTTCCGTAGCCGCGATAATTTCCTCGCCTGTATAGAGCGTGCTTCCCGTGACATCGAATTTAGCCACCTTGAAAAATACGGTGACAGCCGCTATAACCGCTCCCGCGATGATAAACACCGCCAGCAAAGAGGCTATCATCTTTCGCCTTTGCTTACGTCTGCGACGTCTGCGATAATCGCTCGCGCTTCTTCTTGCCATCCAATCACCTTCTTTATCATCAGTATATCTTCACACAAAAGTGTTAATTTCTAAACTCTTGAAATTTCAGCGCCGAGGTCTGTAAACGCTTTTTCTATTCTCTCGTATCCCCGGTCAATGTGCCGGATTTGAGTTATCTCACTCTCGCCCTGCGCTGCAAGTGCCGCAATCACAAGTGCCGCACCGCCGCGCAAATCGCATGCATTGACGGATGTTCCCGTCAGCACCTTCCCGCCGCTAACTACTGCAATTTTGCCCTCAACGCGGATATTGGCGCCCATGCGCATAAGCTCAGACACATGCCTGTATCGGCTGTCAAAAATATTTTCTATAAAGACCGAGGTACCATGGCAGCATGTAGCAAGAGCCATCATCGGCGCCTGAGCATCCGTGGGAAACCCCGGATAAGGCATGGTTCGCACCGCTGAGAGCGCATGTAGCTTCCCGTTTCGTTTTATACGCACGGAGTCCTTGCATATCTTAAGCTCACATCCGGCAGTTTCAAGCTGCGAGAGCACCGTGGATATATGCTCAGGTCTCATTCTTCTGACGGTTACATCCCCACCTGCCGCTGCAGTAGCTATCAGGTATGTAGCCGCAACTATGCGGTCAGGTATCGCAGTGTGTTCGCAGTCATGCGTAGTGCAACCGCCCTCTATTTCTATGGTGGAGCTTCCTGCACCGTTTATTTTTATACCCATCGAGCGTAGAAACTCCTGCAGGTCCTCTATCTCTGGCTCACGCGCGGCATTGAGCACACGCGTTTTACCCGGGCAGGCAGTAGCCGCAAGCATAATATTCTCGGTGGCGCCGACGCTCGGAAACGCCAAATCAATATCGCACCCGATAAGCTTCCCTGCCTTGCAGTCAATAACTCCGCCCTCTTTGCATATGCTGACACCCATTTTACCAAGTGCCGCCAAATGCAAATCTATCGGGCGCGGACCTAACTCACATCCGCCGGGAAAACTCATCCTGGCATTCCCGCAGCGCGCGAGTATCGCGCCTAAGAATATAACCGACGAGCGCATTTCCCGCATCAGATTATCCGGGATGTCATATCGCGCCAAGGTAGCGGAATTTACAGTAACAGTATCCCCCTGCCGGTCTACCTTACACCCTAAATACTCAAGTATTTTTATCGCATATCGCACATCCCGCAAATCCGGGCAGTTATGTATCACACTTTCCCCGTTATGTACCAATGTCGCCGCGAGTATGGGCAATACGCTGTTTTTAGAGCCGTGAACCGTAATTTCACCGTTTAGCGGTCTCCCGCCTTTTACTTTCAATGCATTCATATTTGTGATACCCTCCTGCTTTCCGTAACTCTCACAAAACATACTATGCATTTTGCGGCTTTACGGTGAATTTGCGGTGGGTATCAAATATCAAATTAACCTTTACACAGCTTGCAGAGCTCTGAATATATGCGCTGTGTCGCATCCAATATCGCAATTGAATTGAGCGAAGCGGACATTTTTTTAAGCCTGTCGCCGTCTGTCAAAATACTTTCCGCGGTTTCGTATAAAAGCTTACCGCTGCAGTCCTTTTCAAGTACCACAACCGCACCGCCGACCTTTTCAAGCTCCCGCGCATTCTTTTCCTGATGATTTGCAGAAACATTTGGCGACGGAACAATTATCGCTGGTTTGCCGAGCGCGGTAATCTCACTGAGTGTAGATGCGCCGCCACGGCACATAATTAAATCTGCCGCCGCCATAACACGCGGCATATCGGTTATATAATCGCGCATATCAATGTTTTTATGCGCTTTTAAGTCTACACCCTGCTCTATTACATAATCAGGCATCCACTTATATCCGAACTGACCGGTAGCATGTATATGCTGCCAGGCATCGTTTTTGCATTCAAGCCTAAAGAAGTCAGCAATGTGTTTGTTCATCTCACGCGCGCCGAGTGAGCCCCAGAAGCTTACTATGAGCGGTCGCGCATCCAGATTAAGCTCTGCTCTGGCTTCATTTTTATCCTTGTAAATCATATCCTCGCGTATCGGCGTTCCAACCACGGATACTTTATCCTTGCACGAAAAGAATTCCGCACTGGCTTTGAAATTCACAAGCACTTTCGAAACATATTTGGAGAGAAGCCGCGTGGTAAGTCCCGGATATGCGTTTGATTCATGGATAAGAGTCGGGATTTTCTTCTTCGCCGCTGTATATAGCACCGGAAAACTTGCATAACCGCCGGTCCCCAACACAACATCCGGCTTATATTCGTCTATAAGCTTTTTTGCCCATTTGAGCGACGCGGCAATTTTACCTGCATTCCTTATATTATGAACAAGCGAATTAACCGATACCTTGCGGTCAAATCCCTCTATATCAACACACTCGAGCCGAAATCCTTCCGCTGGCACAAGACGCGTCTCCATACCGCTCTTTGCACCGGCAAAGCAGATTTCTGCATCAGGACGTCTCTCACGCAGCACCTTGGCAACAGCAATTGCAGGGTTTATATGCCCGCCTGTGCCGCCGCATGCAAATAACACTTTCATACTGCTAACTGCTCCTCCCTCAACCCGCTTTAGGCGCAGGCATATACCTGCTTACCGACAGAACTATTCCCATCTCGGCAAGCAAAATAAGAAGCGCCGTACCGCCGTAGCTGAAAAACGGAAGAGCCGCGCCGGTTACCGGAAGAACACCTGTTACAACGCTTATGTTAAGCGCGGTCTGCAGTGCCACCATGGTGGTCACTCCCGTAGCCAAGAGTGAACCGAATTTATCGCGCGCGTGCAATGCAATCCAGTACCCGCGCAGAATAAGAAGGATAAATAGCAAAATTACTATCATAGCTCCGATAAAGCCGAGCTCTTCACATATTATTGCAAAGATAAAGTCATTATGTGCCTCAGGCAGATACAAATACTTTTGTCTGCTGTTTCCGAAGCCAAGTCCCAACAGGCCGCCCGAACCCATCGCATAGAGCGCCTGAACACTCTGGTAACCCTTTCCGAGCGGGTCAACAAACGGGTCAAACCACACAGCAATTCGGTCCTGCGCATATCCGAGCATGCCTATTGCCGCCCATATACCTGCAACACCTGCTCCGAACGCTCCCATAAACCATGCCCAATGCGTTCCGCCGACAAACATAAGAACCGCACCAACACCCAGTATAAGAATCGTACCCGACAAATGTGGCTCCTGAATCATGAGAAAAGCGATGATTGCAAGAACAATTATAAAAGGGAGAACACCGTAACGGAAGGTTCTCATTTTCTCCGGATAGACGGAAATAAGGCTTGAGAAAAAGAATATAACCGCAACCTTTGCAAGCTCAGACGGTTGGAAGGTTGTAAAGCCTAAATTAATCCATCTCTTCTCGCCGTAGTTGCCGACGCCGATTATAAGAACCAGAATAAGGAGAATAATGCTTACAAGCATGAGTGCCGGACTCAGAGCTCTCCAACGGCGATAATCAATATGACTTAAAAAGAACATGACAGCAACTCCGCCGATTGCAAAAATTCCCTGGCGGAAGAAGTAATATGTTGACGGCAGGTTATCATAATATGCCGCGGCATAGCTGGAAGAGAATACCATTACAAGTCCTATTGTCAAAAGCAAAAGGACGATAATCAAAAACGGATAATCAATCGTTCCTCTGATTGTTTTTTCAGAAGAACTTTTCTTTTTCTTCGCCATACTCCTCCAACTCTCCTTACCGTAAATTTACCACAAAAACTTGGGTGATGCGCCCCAAAGCGCGACAAGACACCCTACAACCGTAACAAGTGTGAATATAAGGCACAGTTTTTTCTCACTCCAGCCGCACATCTCAAAATGATGGTGAAGCGGCGCCATCTTGAAAAGGCGTTTTCCGTGAGTTAACTTAAAATACCCTACCTGTAAAATGACCGACAATGTCTCAGCTATGTAAATCACACCTACAAAAAGCAGTATAAGCGGCATGTCAAACGCCATGGCAAGACCGCAAACCGCACCGCCTAAAAACAGAGAACCTGTATCGCCCATAAAGACCTTGGCGGGATTGAAATTATAAATTAAGAATCCGAACAGACCTCCGGCAAGTGCTGAGGCGAAAATCCCGGCCCCCGGAATACTCATCGCAAATGCAAGAGTGCCAAAGAACACTGCAACCGGAATAGTTACGCAGCTTGCAAGTCCGTCAATTCCATCCGTCAGGTTAACCGCGTTTACCGCGCCGACTATGACAAACATCATTATAAAGAGATACACTATCCACGGAAGGTCAAGCGTCACATTCGTAAACGGAATAAATATCTGCGGGACAATGTCATTTAAATATCTGAGCGCCGATAAAAATGCAGCACCTGCCGCAAGCTGAAGAACGAGTTTTTGCATTGCGGTGAGACCCTGATTTTGTTTTTTTACCACTTTGGCATAATCGTCAACAAAGCCTATTGCTCCGAATACGAGTGAAAATGCCAGAACCAGGATATGTCTGAAATCACCTTCGCGCATGAGCGGTATTCCCGCAAGCACCGTAGCTGCACCTATACCCAGAATAAACATGATTCCGCCCATCGTAGGTGTACCCTGCTTATTCATGTGCCACTTAGGGCCTATTTCCAAAATACTCTGCCCAAATTTAAGCTTTGTCAAAAACGGTATTACGAACTTCCCTGAAAGTGCAGTTATCACAAACGCAAGCACCAGTGCAAATATACATTCTTTTATCATGAAAACCTCCGTCCCGCCGAAGCTTATCGGCAGCGCTATATCTTATTCTTCCGAAAGAAACTCCAGAATCTGCTCCATTCTCATACCGCGGCTTCCTTTTATAAGCAGCACATCTCCGTCTCTGAGCTCATCTTTAAGCTCCGCAGCAAGCTCGGGTACGGTTTTGTATGCGTGAATATTCCGGGTATCAAACCCACTCTCCTGCGCACCGAGCTTTACGCTCTCCGCCCAGTTACCTGCAGCAAAAATAAGGTCTGCGCGCGATGTGGCACGGCTTCCAACCTCATAATGCGCCTTGTGCGAATGTTCACCGAGTTCAAGCATATCGCCGAGTGCGGCAATCCTTCTGCCGCTGCACGCTGACTCACCGAGTACATTGAGCGCCGCACGCATGGAATCCGGGCCTGCGTTGTAGCAATCGCTTATAACTGTAACGCCGTTTGAAAGCTTTGTTATCTTCTGCCTCTCTCCGGTATTTACAAAATTTTCAAGTCCGGCCCTAATCTGCTCTGCACTGCGACCTGTGAGCTGACCTACCGCAACCGCGAGCAGTGCATTTTGCAAATTGTGAACCCCGCCGCAGCATATATGGAACTCGGTATCCGGAATCGACCTTACCCTAAATCTGATATTCTCCGAATCGCGCTCTATTACCTCTGCAAATATGTCGCATTCCTCATTATGTATTCCGCAGTAAATTACATTTACATCAAGCTTACCTTTAAGCTCCCATAGCATCGGGTCATCGCCATTTAGCACCAGGTATCCGGATAGCTTTAAGCCCTCAATTATCTCAAGCTTTGCCTTGCGAACACCCACCTTTGATTTAAAAAACTCCATGTGCGCCTCGCCTATAGCGGTTATAACTGCTATATCGGGATTTGCAACCCTTGTAAGGCGCGATATTTCGCCGAAATGGTTTGCGCCCATTTCAACCACCGCCGCCTGATGGCTGTAATTAAGTCCCATAACCGTAAAAGGAAGACCTATATCATTATTTAAATTACCCAGTGTTTTGAGTGTATACAAGCCCTGTGATAGCACGCTCGCGCACATCTCTTTTGTAGTGGTTTTTCCGACACTGCCGGTTATTCCCACAACCTTTATATCCTCAAACATCGCTCTGTAGTTTTTGGCTATTTTCTGAAGTGCCAAAACCGTATCTTCAACAACAAGAGTCGGAATAGACGCATCGCACACCGGCTCGCTTACAAGCGCGGCAACAGCTCCGGCATCTGCCGCCTTGTTTACAAACGCGTGGCCGTCAAACTTCTCGCCGCGGATAGCTATAAAAATATCCCCGGAACTAACCGTACGGTTATCCTTGCTTATACCGTTTACATATATATCCCGGTACTCAGGCTTTATTTCGGCACCGCAAAAGGACGCCACCTGCTCCAATGTAAGCTGCTCCATTTTTCCGCCTCTTTCTTAAACGCTAATTAAGATTTTTTGCCCTTAAAATAGTCGGAGACAATTTCCCGCTCATCCATATGATTCTTTATGCCGTTTATCTCCTGATATGTCTCATGCCCCTTGCCCGCAAGAACGATAACATCTCCGGTCTTTGCATTGTCAAGCGCATAGTATATCGCTTTCCTGCGGTCAGGCTCAACATGGTATTTACTCTTTGGTTTTGATATGCCCGGCAAAATATCATTTATTATATCCATCGGCTCTTCGCATCTCGGGTTATCCGATGTAACTACAACAAAATCCGCCAATTCCGATGCAATCTTTCCCATCTGCGGTCGTTTTGTCTTATCGCGGTCGCCACCACAGCCGAAAATAACCGTGGTTTGCCCTTCGGCAAAACCCTTGACGGTTTTTAATATATTTTCAAGACCGTCCGGCGAATGCGCGTAATCTATCATGACCGTGTAATCCACGGGTACCGGCACAACTTCTGCGCGCCCCTTTACCCCCGAAACACCTGCAAGAGTCTTTCCGGTCGTCTCTAAAGAAACGCCGCACATCAATGCTGCCGAAATCGCCGCGAGTGCATTGTAAACCGAGAAGATTCCCGGAACATGAAGCTCAACTCTTCCGATAGAATCAAAGCACAGTGCTTCAAATTCCACCGACTCGGCTTTAAGCTTTATGTTTTTTGCCATAACATCTGCCTTGGCGGAATTTATTCCGTAAGTAATATATTCGCACTCACCCGCCGAGAGCATTGCCTCGCACGCTAAATCATCTGCATTTATTATTCCTATCTTACACTGCTTAAAGAGCAGGGATTTTGCGCGTGTATACTCCTCCATCGTCTCGTGGAAATCCAAGTGGTCCTGGGTTATATTTGTAAAAAGGGCTATATCAAACTCAATTTCAGAAACTCTGGAGAGCACAAGCGAGTGTGAGGAAACCTCCATAACCGCGTATGTGCACCCGCAATCCACCATTTCGCGAAGCAGCTTCTGAAGCTCAAACGACTCAGGGGTAGTGCGCTCACTCGGCAGGACTTCGTCGCCTATCATATTTTGATTTGTTCCTATAAGACCTACCTTTTCGCCACTCGCTTCAAGGATTGATTTTACAAGATAGGTCGTAGTTGTTTTTCCGTTCGTGCCGGTAATTCCTATCATTTTAAGCTCTTTTGCCGGATGCGAAAAGAAGTTTGCAGAAGTCTGCGACAGCGCTTTGCGGCTGTCTTTAGTGAGAATATACGGGATGTTCTCTTCTTCGGGCTTACGCTCGCATATTACCGCAACCGCACCGGCTTTTACCGCAGCAGCTATATATGCGTGGCCGTCGGTTTTATATCCGGTAATCGCAACAAATAAATTGCCCGGCTCAACGGCTCTGGAATCATATGCAATTCCCGTGATTTGAGTTTCCAAATCACAGTTTATTTCTTCACAAACCATTCCGGCAAGCACTTTGCTTAAAATCATCCTGTAGCTCCTCCTTTACAGCTTCCTTTACGACTACATATTTCCGGTAATGCCTTCCTGCACACCGTCCGTCGCGTAAAACTCAACGGTTACAACCGTTCCTATTTGTACCTTTGTGCCCGCAGCGTATCTCTGCATAGACGCGGTTACGTTTCCGCTTTTCTTGGAAACCGCGCCTGTAGCATCTAAATACAAGCCGGCGTTTGAGAGTACGCGGTTAGCTTCCTCGGGTGTCATTCCTATAAGATTGGGGACTTCGACCAATGTATTTTCAGATTTCCCGCCCAAGTAAAGTATAACTTGTGAATTACCCGGAATCTTAGTTCCGTATGCGGGTATCTGGTCGGTTACGGTTTCTCCCTCGCCCACGGTTTTGACCTTGAGCTCTGAGTATCGCTTCGAGCCAAGCAGCGTCTTTGCATCGCCGCCCTTTGAGCCGACAAGCTGCGGCATTATAATATCGCCAACAACCTTTTCATCCTCCGTGTAAACCGGCTCTATTCCGAGATACGGCAGGATTTCGGTGAACACCTTTCCCGCAACCGGTGCCGCGACCTGGCTTCCTTCAACATACATTCCGGTCGGGGTGTCTATAAGAACCAGAATTGCATATCGCGGGTCATCCATAGGCGCAACACCTAAAAACGATGCTACGTATTTCTCCGGCTCGCCCGCGACGTATTCGTCAACCTTTTCAGATGTACCTGTCTTGCCGCCTACACGGTACCCGCGAACATATGCGTTCTTACCTGTACCGGTGGATACAACCTTTTCAAGCGATGAGCAGATGAACTCTGAGCTTTCCGAGGATATTATCTGACGCACGAGCTCGGGCTCGTACTTTTTAACAACCGCGCCGTCAGCGTCTAAAATCTCTTTTACCAGATGCGGTTTCATGAGCTTTCCATCATTTACAACCGCGCTTACTGCACAAGCAATCTGCATGGGTGTAACCTTAAAGGTCTGACCGAAGGATGCAACCGCAAGGCTTACTTTGTTCTTTGGGTTTGTAAAATCGCTCTCTTTAAAGAAATAACCCGTCGCCTCTCCGGGCAAGTCAACACCGGTTTTCTCCCTTAAACCAAACGCGGTGACATAGTCATAAAACTTTTGATTTCCGATTCGTGATGCAATCTCCATGAGTGCGCAGTTACACGAATTCTCGAGCGCCTGCGAAAGCGTTACCGTACCGTGACCCTCGCGTTTCCAGCAGTGAATTCGTCTGTCCGCCACAACCGTTACACCCGGGCACTTAAACGTGCTCTGCGGAGTTACAACGCCTTCCTCAAGAGCCATCGCTATAGTGAGTATCTTAAATACCGAACCCGGCTCATACGCATCGGAAATCGACTTATTTCTCCACGACGCGTTGAGCTCATTGCTGCGAACCTTCTTTTTTTCGTCCTCGCTTGCCGCCTCAATACGCGCCAACGCGCTTTCATCCGTAATTGTAAACGGGTCGTTTAAGTCAAAGTCACCCATAGTTGCCATGGCAAGTATTTCACCGGTCTTTACATCCAAAACTATTCCGGCTCCGCGCTGTTGCGCCTTTGAGTCAATAACCGCGGTGCCCAGATGCTTCTCAAGTATCTGCTGGATGTTTTCATCAATCGTAAGAACCACGCTTTGGCCGTTCTGTGCGTCAAAATACTCCTCATACTTAAACGGCATTTCGGTGCCCTTTGCGTTTTTCGCGGCTATAATACGCCCGGGCATACCCTTAAGATGGTCCTCGTACATCGCCTCAATTCCCATGAGTCCGGTGTTTTCATCGCCACAGAAGCCTATAATCTGAGAAGCGAAATTACCCAGCGGATAATACCTCTTGGTATCCTCTGTCAAGTGGATTCCCTTTACCTTGGCTTCTTTTATTCTCTCCCTCAGACGCGTAGCCACATCGCGGTCGATTTTCTTTTTTATAACCTGGTAATAGCTTTTTTTCTTCTGGGTTTTCTCATAAACGGAGTTATAATCAAGCTCAAGAGTTTCGGAGAGCACGCGGGAGATTTTCTCTGCCTGCTCCTCGGTTTCAATATCAACAGGTGATATATACACGGTCTCTGCAGTCGCGCTTATGGCAACCTCATTCATGTTGCGATCGTATATAATACCGCGTTTGGGCGTTATAATCGTGTCGCGTGTCTGCTGCTCTATAGCCTTAGCCTGATAGGTTTTATAGTCCACAAGCTGTATTTTAGCAAGCTTTATAACTATCGGCACAAAGGCTAAAAAAGCAAACACGACCATAACGATTATCGTTCTTATAAGAATACCGTTATTAGGTCTCATGCTTGCCATATCGCTTACCTCCGTTTGAAATTACAGGTGTTCATTTAAAGCCAAAAGGCTTTCCTGCCATAAGGTGCATGAATTCCAAATTAAACATCACCTGCGGCCGGAAAGCTTTCTACGCGTAAGTCCTTATCAGACTTTTTACTCATCCTTATGAGTATGCCTCTATTAATTAATATATTCCACTATCCAACGGAAACCATTAACAATTCCCGCGATAACATTCGACTCCCTCATCAGCTGAGTGCCGCCCATTATTTCAACATGGTTACCTGAACCCATATCCAAATAGGTAATCTGAGATTTGTCGAGCTTCTGCATTCCGAGGCGTCCCACCGCTTCTTCTTTAATCTTCTCCGCACTGAATTTGCGGTCATTTTCTATCTCGAGAAGCTGATTCTCCTCACGCAGAGTTTCAAGCTCATTTTGCAGGCGTATGGTAGTGTCGGAAAGCTCGGTAAGCTGCACATAGCTGAAAAGTGTAAGTAGTACCATTGCCATACATGCCATAAAGCTGAATACACCGAATGCGGAAACCGCCGGCTTTACCTTGGCAGCCTTTTTGGATTTACTCTTTACCTTTTCCTCGGCATCTGCCTTTCCGCGGCGGACACGCACTGACATACGGTCATCAAAACGGGATATATCATATCCTACCTTTGTTTTTACTGCTGCCTGCATGCTTTAAAACTTCCTCTCTTATAAATCTCTCTTTATCGCCACTCTGAGCTTTGCGCTGCGCGCTCTTGGGTTTCTTTCAATCTCTTCCGGAGTCGGCACTATCGGCTTTCCGGTCACAATATCTATCAGCGGCTTTTTCCCGCATACGCACATCGGAATCTCCGGCGGGCATGTACACGGATTTGCCATCTGCTTAAAGCTTTTTTTAACCAATCTGTCCTCAAGCGAATGAAATGTTATTATCGCAAGCCGTCCGCCCGCGTTTAAGCATCCGACTGCATTTTCAAGAACCTGAGTAAGTGCTCCGAGCTCATCATTTACGGCTATTCGCAGTGCCTGAAAGCTTCTCTTCGCCGGATGTTGCTTTTCCCTGAGTGCGGATGACGGCATCGCACTTTTTATAATCCCGACAAGCTCAAGCGTTGTTTCTATCTTTTTCTTCTCGCGATAACGTACAATGTTACCCGCTACGCGGCGCGAGTATCGCTCTTCGCCATATTCAAAGAGAATACGCGCAAGCTCTTCTTCTGCCGCTGTGTTTACAAGCTCTGCAGCCGTCATACCGCAGGACCTGTCCATCCTCATATCAAGCGGCGCGTCCTCCATATAAGAAAAACCACGCTCAGCTTCGTCAAGCTGTGGCGAGGAAACACCCAAATCCAGGAGAATTCCGTCCGCCCCACTCACCTTAAGCTCATCAAGTATGTACGCCATATCCCGGAAGTTTCCGTGATATAATTTAACCTTATCTTTATACTCACCAAGGCGTTTATTTCCCGCTTCAATCGCATCCGAATCACGGTCAATTCCTATCAGGCACCCGCCTGCACCAAGTTTTTTTACAATCTCGGAGGAATGCCCCGCTCTTCCCAATGTTCCATCCACATACACACCGTCGGAGCGTATCGCAAGTGCCTCAATGCATTCATCCAGAAGAACCGGTTTATGCGCACACTCTATGCTCATATTCCGCTCTCCTCCATAATATCAGCAATGGCATCCGGAGTAAGGGACATATCGTTCCACTTATCCTCATCCCAGATTTCCATGTAGTTTGTCATACCGGCTATAACCACATTTTTATTTAGTCCTGCATATTCGCGCAGCTTCTGAGATATAAGCACGCGCCCTTGACCGTCGATTTCACAATCCTGAGCTGATGCAATAAAGAACATCTGAAGCTGACGTGCCTTTTTAGTGGGAAGGCTTCTGATTTTCTCTTCAAAGCTTGTCCACTCCTGCATCGGGTAAACCGCCAGGCACTCGCCCAAGCCCTTTGTAACTACGAATGAAAAACCAAGCTCTTCACGGAATTTCGCAGGAATAAACAGACGTCCCTTAGCGTCAAGACTATGTGTATATTCGCCTCTCAATTCCTGCACCTCCTTAAACCACTTTAATGCATCTTCATCCACTAGTGCACCACTTCGCACCACTTTGTTAATATTATACTAATTTTTTCAGAAAAATGCAATAGTAAAAATAATTTTTTTAGTAAATAAAATTAGATTTTTTTGATAGTTTTACGCAAATTTTGCCAATTTCAAACTCTATTTGTTCATTTTTACACGAACAACTGTTCGATGGTGCAAAGTGGGGCATTTTATGCATTTTCGACATACCACAACAGATTGTGGTATATGTACAGTCATGTACACCACAGATAGTTTACGATGTTTAAAAAGGCAATTCATCCCATTTAATTTTATTGTTTTTTGATTCTCACCATTGTCAAACTGCCGAAAAAAATAAAAAAACGCAGATTAGCTTTTTAAAGCCAATCTGCGTTTTAAATTTCGTTTATGGTTTAGTCTTCTTTTTTATTATTGCTTAAGCTTTTAAATTGCTGGCGGGATTTGCGCGTCTCCTCAAGAGCCTGCTTCATTACATCCTCAACACGCAAAAGCATGTCCTCAACATACTCGTTTGCAGCTCTGCAAATATCGCGGCTTCTGGTTTCCGCAACCGTCGTAAGCTCGTTGGCTTTCTGACGTGCGGTGATAAGGATTTCATCCTCAGCTACCATATGGCGCGCGCGTTCTTCCGCCGCCCGCTTTATAGACTCAGCCTCGCGCTTAGCTTCCGCCAAAATAACATTGCGGTCCTCAACTATACGATGAGCAGTCTCCAAATCCTTGGGTAAATTAGCGCGAATTTCTTCGATAAGGTCAAGCGCCTTATCCCTTTCGAGCAGACACTTCTCACCACTGAGCGGAAGCGCCCATGCGTCCGACACCATATCATAAAGCATATCTACCAATTCGTCTATTCTGCTTGCCAAATTAAACCCCTCCTGCAATTTTATTTTGCACATCACGTAAAATTTCGCTCGGAATAAAACCGGAAATATCCCCACCCAAGCTGCAAACTTCTTTTACTAAGCTTGACGATAAATACAAATACTCCTCCGACGTCGGCAAAAACACAGTCTCAAGTTCCTTGTTCAGGCGGCGGTTTATAAGCGCCATCTGAAATTCGCTCTCAAAATCGCTTATAACGCGCAGTCCCTTAACGACTACGCACTCGCCCTTTTCCTGCGCGAGTTGCGCAAGAAGTTTTCCTGAAAACTCGACTGAAACATTCGGAATATCCGAGGTTGCACGTTTTATAAGCTCGACACGCTCCTCGGCTGTGAAAAGGCAAGTTTTCGTCTTTTTAGCATTGACCATGACCATAACGACCACTTTATCAAAAATCGCAGCTGCGCGCCGGATTATATCCAAATGCCCCATGGTAATAGGGTCAAAGCTACCCGGACAAATAGCCAGTTTCATTACCTTACCCCTTCCGATAGATTGTGATTTTGCTCTTACCGTACAAGTATTCGCGCCCCTTTTCATAAGGAGCGGATACATCTATAAGGCGTTTATCACGCTCGGTTTCACATACTATTATACCACCTTCTGACAATATGTCAATCTGCTCGATTAATTCAAGCGCCTGATTTATCATTTCATTGCGATAAGGCGGATCTAAAAATATCAAATCGAACTTGCCGGGTGCAGCTTTCAAAAAACTTTTAAAATCCGCCTGAGTTACCTGAATCTCATTCTGAAAACCGCAGGTCTTTACGTTTTCGCGTATTACAGCTACCGCGGCAGACGCACTGTCAATAGCTACCGCAGACTTTGCACCTCGGCTTATAGCTTCTATCGCCATCTGCCCGCTACCGGCAAACAAATCGAGTACACGTCTTCCCTCAACGTCAAACTGAATTATATTGAAAATAGACTCCTTTATTCTGTCCGTAGTCGGGCGCGTGTCCATTCCCTCCAAGGTTTTAATCTTGCGTCCCCTCGCAGAACCGGTAATTACTCTCATCTTAAAACTCCTCCTTATTTGTGAAAATGCATGTATATCTCATCTGCCACATCGCTCGGCACGACAGCCGCCAATTCCTCACGCGATGCATTTTTAATGTTTGCTATACTTTTAAATTTCCTGAGCAAAGCCCCTGCTCGCACTTTTCCTACCCCCTGTATTTTCTCAAGGCTTGACGATGATACCGCCGCGTCCCTTAGCTTGCGGTGGTACTCTATGGCAAATCTATGGACCTCCTCCTGGATACTCCCGATAAGCCTGAATACCGCAGGGTTTGCCGAAATTCCTATTTCCTCACCCTTATGATTTACTATCGCGCGCGTTCTGTGCCGGTCATCTTTTACCATACCGAAAGTCGGTATATCCACTCCCATATCCTGCATGAGAGAGCGCACCGCACCCGTCTGGGTTATACCGCCGTCGAGCAATATCAAATCTGGAACCTCGGAAAACTTTTCGTCACCTTCCTGCATGCGAGCTAATCTCCGACCGAGCATCTCACGCATCGCCGCGCAATCGTCCTGATCTGAAAGAGTTTCTATTTTAAATCTGCGGTAATCCCTTTTCCGCGGCTCACCGTTTTTATAAACCACCATCGAGCCTACAATCTCCTTGCCCGCAGTATTTGAAATATCGTATGCTTCTATACGTGCTGGAAGCTTTGATAGTCCCAAAAGGCTTTTTAAATCCTCAAGAGTCCGGTTTGCGATCTCTTCTCGGTCCTCGGTCATGCGTATATTCTCACGCGCATTTTCCGCTGCCATCTCAACAAGCTTGAGCTTGTCCCCACGCTGCGGCGCGGTTATATACACTCGGCTTCCGCCTATATCGCTAAGCCACTTTTCAAATACCTCCGCATCCTCAGGCGCATCCGAAACATAAATATTCTTTGGAAAAACCTTGCGCGGCATATAATACTGTTTTAAAAAGCCCGCCATAAGCTCAGCACGGTCGGCATAAACCGGAGTATCCATAACATGAACATGCCTTTCAAGAAGAGCACCGTCAATATAGTTTAGCACGGCAAATGCGGTTTTGCTCGCACCGGTATGCACGGCTATTACATCCGTATCCGAAAGAATACCGCTCATAACTTTCTGGCGCACGCCTAATTTACTTATCGCGTTTATCTGGTCGCGAAGCTTTGCCGCCTTTTCAAACTCAAGAAGTTCCGCATGATTTTCCATGCGCTCTTTCATTTCCTCTACTATTATATCAAGTTTTCCCTCAAAAATCATTACCGCCTTGTCAATCATTGCGCGGTATTCACTTTGGCTTATTTTACCTGAGCACACTGCACTGCACTTGCCTAAATGATAGTTAAGGCACGGTCTGTCCTTGCCTATATCGCGCGGGAACTTCCGCGAGCAGCGCGGAAGTCCGAGCGCCTGGCTGACCGCTTCTATCGCCTGTTTTGAGTAACTGCGGCCGCTATAAGGTCCAAAATATCTCGCCTTATCGTCACCCGGTTTTGACACTATTGAAAACCTTGGGTACGGCTCATCTGAACTTAAACGTATAAACGGATACCCCTTATCATCCTTGAGCAGAATATTATACTTCGGCATATGTCGCTTAATAAGTGAGTTTTCCAGAACCAGCGCTTCAAATTCCGTGTCCGTAACAATATAATCAAAATCCCATACCTGACGCACCATGACAGCGGTTTTATAATTATGGTTTGGATTTTCACGAAAATACGAACTCACGCGGTTTATAAGTTTTTTCGCTTTGCCGACGTATATTACCTCGCGGTTTTTATCAAGCATAAGGTAAACACCCGGTTTAGACGGCAAAGAAAGAGCTTTGTCATGAACATCTACTTTTTCAAAACCCATTAAACTTACCTCATTACAAGCAAAGCGCCGCATCAATAAAATGCGGCGCTTACGACTTTTGCATACAACAAAATTCTCAATTATTCCGAAAAGTTTGAATTTACCAGCTCGGTCAAAGCTTCTATAGCTTCTTTCTCACCCGGTCCGTCTGCAATAATAGTTACCTGCGTACCTTTAACGATACCGAGTGATAAAACACCCAGCAAGCTCTTGGCATTCACGCGGCGCTCCTCGCGCTCTACCTGAATACTGCACTTAAACTCATTGGCTTTCTGTATAAAGAAGGTCGCCGGTCTCGCACGCAAACCTATTTGATTGTTTATTAAGACTTCTTTGGAACACATGAAGCGTTTCCTCCATTCTCAATCTGATAACTAAAGCATAACAATTTTAGCGCATTAAGTCAACCTTTTTTCACACTTTATGGATACATACTCAAATTTTTTTGAGTTTCGCGCAATGAAATTGTTCATTTTTTCTATCCCTAAAATCAGTTTTTACGCGCAATTTACATCTTTTTACAATTGTCGTTATTTAAGCTCAATAACCGTAACACCGCTCTCGCCTTCGCCGAAGGTGCCTAATCGGAAACTCTTGACGTGTGGATGTGAGCGCAGACGCGTCTGGATAGCTTTTCTGAGCGCTCCGGTGCCCTTTCCGTGGATTACCGTCACGGTGTTAAGCTTTGCCATAAACGCATTGTCCAGATACCTCTCCACGGTATCCACCGCCTCGTCAGACATCATTCCGCGCACATCTATATCCTGACTGATTTTGATATTACGAAGTTCCGCCTGTTTCTTCGCTATAAACGCTTCAACGGTTTTCTTGCCGCTCTCCTCCAAAAGCTTAAGCTTATTTTGGTTTACGTTTACCTTTAATATACCCGCCTGCACCTGAACCATACCCGATTTATCCGGAACACTGAGAACCGTCGCCTTGGTACCCAGCTCAATGAGCTCAACTGTATCACCCACTTTGAGTGGTCTTGCAGGTGCCGGCGCGATAAGGTTCTTGGCTCTTTCACCACCCGCGCGGTTGAGCGCGCGATCTGCATCGTTTAAGCTGTGCTTAAGCGCGGCACGCGCATCGTTTATCTGCTGATAATTATCCTTCTTGCGTTGCGCTTTACGCAGCGCATCAATTTCATCAAATATCTCATCCGCTGCCGCGCGAGCATCTCTAAGCATACGCTCAGCATCCGCTTTCGCTTTCTTAAACTCCGCTTCGCGCCGTTTTTCTATCTCATCGTCAAACTCGCGGGCACGGCGAGTGAGAAGTTCCGCCTCACGCCGCTGTTTTTCCGCCTGACTAAGCTCGGTTTCAAGCGCATTTCGCTTTTCCTCAAGACGTGCGAGCACCTCGTCAAAACGCTGGTCTTCACTGTCTACAAGAGAGCGCGCACGCTCTATAATATAATCAGAAAGCCCCAAGCGTGACGCGATTGCAAAAGCATTACTCTTGCCGGGCACACCTATCAAAAGCTTATAGGTGGGTTTTAGCGTCTCAACATCAAACTCGCACGACGCATTTTCTACACGCTCGGTTGTAAGCGCATATGATTTAAGCTCGGTATAGTGCGTGGTCGCAACAACGCGAGCACCCATCTTGCGCGCATACTCAATTATGGAAACCGCAAGTGCTGCACCTTCTACGGGGTCGGTTCCCGCACCCAGCTCGTCAAACAAAATAAGTGTGCGACTGTCAACACCTTCGAGCATTCCGACTATATTTTTCATGTGTGAGGAAAACGTAGAGAGTGACTGTTCTATGCTCTGCTCATCACCAATATCGGCATATATTCTCTCAAACGTGGATATACGGCTGCCGCTCGCGACCGGAATATGCAACCCGCACTCTGCCATAAGCGTCATCAAACCGACGGTTTTAAGCGCCACGGTTTTACCTCCCGTATTGGGGCCGGTTATGATAAGCGTATCAAACCCTATTCCGAGCTGAACGGATATAGGAACCGTCTTCTCCGCATCAAGTAATGGATGGCGCGCATTTTTAAGAAGCGTTTGACCCTTGTCGTTTATCTCCGGTTCATCCGCGTTGAGCTGATACGATAGCTTAGCTTTTGCAAAGATTAAATCAAGCGTACACAGCAGCTCAAAATCACGGCTTATTGTATCACTGAAAGAGGATACCTCTGCGGAGAGCTCGGCTAAAATCCGGTCAATCTCCTTCTTTTCCTTGGCTTCCAGCTCACGCAATTCGTTATTGAGCGATACCACCTGCATCGGCTCTATAAACAGCGTAGCACCGGATGATGATACATCATGAACCAAGCCGCCAATATCGCCTTTATGCTCGCTTTTTACCGGTACAACATAACGTCCCGAGCGCTGGGTTATAATATTCTCCTGCAAATATTTAGACTGCGTGGGCGAGCTGACTATTTTCTGAAGAACATCACGTATTTTACCGTTTGCCCCGCGCATCTTTCTGCGCACGTCCGCAAGCGCAGGACTCGCACCATCCGCTACCTCTTCCTCGCTTACTATTGCGCGCGTTATGCTCTCCTCTAAATGCTTATTGGCACTCAGGGAATTAAAAAGCCCGTCAAGGCACGTGGATATTTCGCGCTCTTCACTCAGATACCCGCGCACCATGCGCGCTGTACGCAAAAGGGATGCAATATCCAAAAGCTCTTTTAAATTAAGACTTCCACCCGCATCCGCACGTCTTAAGGAATCGGACACATCGCGTATCCCGGAAAACGGTGGAGCACCGCGCAGACCTATGAGTTTTTTCGCATCGCTGGTCTGCTGTTGGGAGTAATTTACCGCATCGCAGTCCGTATCCGGTACAAGCTCAAGAGCATTTTTCTTGGCTTTGTTGCTGACCGCGTGTGCGGAAAGCATTTCAAGAACCCGACCCAGCTCAAGCGTTGCACATGATTTTAAATATAAATTATCCATAATCTCCATACCTCTAACCAATCGCTGCAAGACTTTTATAAAAAGAGAGGGTTTTAAACTGTCTGTCAAACTGCCGCAGCAAATACGCTTCGGCAACCGCTTCGAGCCTTGCAAGAGACTCCTCGCCCAGCGAGAATGAGAAAATTCGTTTTAAATCGCAGTTTAAAATATGCTCCATCGCCGCGACAGTACCCGCATCCACCGGAAGGGTACCGCCGTAAGTACACCCCGCGCAGCATATCGCACCGTCATTTAGCGATATAACCGGGTTTGCAGGACTTGCGCCGCAGATGGCGCATTTATCCCCAAGCACCGGCGCATATCCAGAATACAGCGCAATACGCAGTTCAAACGCGGCTTTAACCGCGCGCAAGTCATGCGGCAGCTTGCACAGCGCGTACATTGTATTTAACCCAAGCCTTAAAAGCTCCGGATTAACAGTCTCCGCATCCGCGGCAACCTCGAGAAGTTCAGAAAAATACGTGGCGAGCGAGAGTTTTACTATATCCTGCCGCAACTCATAAAACAGCTCTATCAGCTCTGCTTCATTGACGGTATACCTTCCGGAAGACTCAAAAAACGCAAACTCAGAATAGGCAAGCGGCTGCACCGCAGCGGAAATCTTACTGCTCTTTCTTCGGACTCCGCGCGCGGCGGCGGAAATTTTGCCGCCGGTTTCCGTAAGCACCGTGAGCATCATATCCGCATCGCGGTACGGAACCTCGCGCAACACCAAGCCTTTATCACAACCGTGCACCGCGCCCCCCCACCTTTCTTTACGTATTTTCAAACTTTCCTTTTAAGGTGCTATCTCTTATAAGCTTCTACCCTGTAAATAGGCATTCCCTGAGATGAAAAGCGTTCTTCATATTCGGTCATTACATTCTCAAAATCCGTACTGTGCAAATCAAAGGTTATATTTTTCATCCTTAAATCGCACGCAGCAAGCTCATTTAAAGTAAACTCATACAGCCCTTTATTATCTGTCTTTACGAATATCTCGCCTTTTTCTTTGAGAACTCTGCAGTAGAGCGAAATGAAGTCCCTGTATGTAAGCCTTCTCTTTGCGTGCTTGGTCTTAGGCCACGGGTCACTGAAGTTTAAGTATATTCTCGCAAGCTCGCCGGGTTTAAAGAATTCTTCAAGCCGCACCGCGTCACCGTCAATAAAGACGATATTGGAAACACCTGACTCAACCGCTTTCTCCGCCGCCATTACAAGGGCGCCTTCCTCGCGTTCTATTCCTATAAATAATATATCCGGATTTTGCTCGGCTAATGTATTTATAAATCTGCCCTTTCCGCAGCCTATCTCCAGATGCACGCAAGTGCCGCCGAAAGTTTCATTCCATTTGCCGCAGAGCTTTTCCGGCTCCTTAATTATTACGCTTTCACATCTCTCCAACCTGATGCCCAGATTGGGCTTTTTTCTCATTCTCATTTTATTGTCCCTTTCCCTGATTTTGAAAATTCGACACTAAAGTTATACATATTATTATATAATGACTTGTACTTTTTTTCAATAAAATCCTCATCATTGTAAAAGCCGGATTTTTAATATATAATGAGATTATGTTACAAGGAGGCGCGTCTATTATGCCGCATTTTCACAAAAATGCCCGCAACTCGTGCGGAATGTGCTGCACGAAAATAGAAAATCTATCGGTAACCGTCGGACGGCAGAAAATACTTACCGACATCAATCTGCACATACACTGCGGTGAACTCACTGCTGTCATAGGGCCCAACGGTGCGGGGAAATCCACGCTGTTAAAAGCGATTTTAGGTATTATACCGCACAGCGGTTCAATACTTTTTACGGATTCTGACAACCGCCAAACCACTCGTCCGCGAATAGGGTATGTGCCCCAGCATTTGGAGTTGGACCAGGACTCTCCTCTAAGCGTTATGGACTTGTTTACGGTATCATCATCCAAATTCCCGTCATGGTTAGGCGCGCGAAAAAAGGACAGGCAAAAAGCCGCGACTCTTTTACGCGAGGTCAGCGCAGAGCACTTAATTAACCGAAAGGTTGGGGCGCTCTCCGGCGGGGAGCTGCAGCGCGTCCTGCTCGCACTTGCTCTGCAAAACACACCCGATATCCTTCTTCTCGATGAGCCGGTATCAGGTGTTGATTTAAACGGCATGGAGCTTTTTTACAAAGCCATCGACGACATCCGCTCCCGCTACGACCTTACAATTATATTAATATCCCACGATTTTGATATGGTAAAGAAATTCGCAGACCGCTTGGTTTTGTTAAACCAACGGCTTTTGAGCGTAGGGAACGTTGATGAAATTCTCTCCTCCGAGGAGTTTAAAAAACAGTTCAGGCACGGAGGTGGCTTTGATGCAAACGATATATAACATCATGGACTCGCTTCTTCCGTTTTCGTTTTTAGAGCACGCTTTCATGAAAAACTCACTGCTTGCCATACTCTTGATAACACCGCTTTTAGGGCTTTTAGGAACATTGGTGGTCAGTAATAAAATGGCGTTTTTTGCCGATACTCTGGGTCATTCGGCGCTAACGGGTATCGCAGTCGGCGCAATGCTTGGCATCGGTGATGCTAAGGTTTCCATGATAATTTTAGGGCTTATAATCGCGGTATGCTTAGTGCTCGTAAAAAGGAAAAACCGCGCTCCCGCAGATGCGACGATAAGCGTTTTTTCATCCACGCTCAGTGCTTTAGGCATAGTTTTACTTTCAAAAAACGGCGGTTTTGCAAGATATACAAACTTTTTAATAGGCGATTTTTTGAGTGTGTCCGCAAATGACCTGCTGCTCGCAGTTATAGTTCTTGCAGTAGTTATTTTATATTGGATATTTCTTTTCAACAAAACCTACATAGTAAGTGTCAACGCCACTTTTGCACATAGCTCAGGGGTAAACACCCGTGCTATTGAGCTTTTGTTCACCTGCCTTGTAGCGGTGGTGGTGATGACTGCAATATCATGGGTGGGGATTCTTATAATAACCTCACTTCTGGTTCTGCCGGCAGCATGCGCACGTATCTTTTCATCTTCCATCAAAAGCTATACTCTGATTTCGGTTTTACTCTCACTTGCAAGCGGAATTTGCGGTCTGGTTCTCTCTTACTACATGGGTTCGGCAACCGGAGCGACGATAGTTCTCGTCCTTGCAGTATGTTATTTTACCTGCCTTGCGTTTTTTACAAAACAGTAAATCACGACTACCGGCATTGCCGGTGGGTTTCGCTATACAAAAATAAAAATCCTTGCAAAATAAATCTGCAAGGATTTTTTGTTTTTAATATTTTCTCTTCTTTGCACGAGCTGCTTCGCTCTTCTTACGACGTTTTACACTCGGGCTCTCATAGTGCTCTCTCTTACGAAGTTCGGAAAGAACGCCTGCCTTAGCGCAAGAACGCTTGAATCTTTTAAGTGCACTGTCTAAAGATTCATTTTCCTTGATTCGGACTTCTGACATTGTTATCCCTCCCTCCGCAACTGCGTGCCTGACACTTCTACAGACCTATAAAGTCTGAACATTATATATTATATTGAATTTTGCACTAACTGTCAATAGTATGTTTGAAATTATATGAATTTTCTTTGAAAAACATTATCCACAGCCTGCTGTGCATGTATTATTTAATGATTAAGTTTACCAATTTGTTCTTAACTACAATTGATTTTACTATCTTTCCGCCCTCAGCGAGTGCCTGAGCGACCTTCTCAGTCGCACACGCCGCGTCGATTACAGCCTGGTCTTCGGCATCCATCGGCACGTTTATTTTGGCGCGTACCTTACCGCAAACCTGAACCGCCATTTCGACCGAGGATTCACGTGTTTTATCCTCGTCATATGTCGGCCACGCAGAGAGTGAGAGCAAATCTTTTTCGCCGTACATCTCCCAAAGCTCTTCGGTCATATGCGGTGCAAACGGGTTGAGGAGCTTTAAGAGGACCTTCATATCGCCGCGTGTTACTCCGTTTGACGAATAGTCGTTTACAAGAGCCATCATTGCAGCAATCGCGGTATTGAATTTAAGATTTTCAATATCCTCGGTTACCTTCTTGATTGTTTTATGGATAGATGCTTCATTTGCATGTGAATACTCATCGTTGTCGCTTGCAGTCTCTGCCAGGTTCCAAACACGGTCGAGGAAGCGCTTGCAGCCCTTGACCGACTGTGACGACCATGGTGCTGCCTTCTCAAAGTCGCCTATGAACATAATGTAGAGGCGCATGGTATCCGCACCGTACTGAGCGACTATATCGTTCGGGTTTACAACATTTCCGCGGGACTTGGACATTTTTTCGCCGCCCTCGCCAAGTATCATGCCGTGGCTGGTTCTCTTCTGATATGGCTCTTTTGTCGGAACTACACCTATATCGTAGAGGAACTTATGCCAAAAGCGTGAATAGAGAAGATGCAGCGTGGTGTGCTCCATACCTCCATTGTACCAGTCAACCGGCGTCCAGAAGTCGAGTGCTTCCTTGGATGCAAGAGCTGTGTCACAGTTCGGGTCAGCATAGCGCAGGAAGTACCAGCTTGAACCCGCCCACTGCGGCATTGTATCGGTCTCACGTTTTGCCGGAGCTCCGCAATGCGGGCAGGTGGTGTTGACCCAATCCGTCATCTTAGCAAGCGGTGACTCACCGTTATCCGTGGGTTCGTAAGAGTCTACATCTGGAAGCACTACCGGAAGTTGCTCCTCAGGAACCGGAACCCAACCGCACTTATCGCAGTATACAAGCGGAATCGGCTCGCCCCAGTAGCGCTGACGTGAGAATACCCAGTCACGCAGCTTGTAATTGACCTTCGGATGACCCAAGCCCTTATCCGCAAGCCATTTGGTTATTGCCTCTTTAGCCTCAGAGACCTCCATTCCGTTTAAGAAATCGGAGTTTACCATTTTGCCGGTTTCGGTATCCGTATATGCCTCATTTTCAACATCGCCGCCTGCGACAACCTCGATAATCGGGAGACTGAACTTCTTTGCAAAGTCCCAGTCACGTGTGTCATGCCCCGGAACCGCCATGATAGCGCCCGTACCGTATGACATAAGTACATAGTCTGAGATAAAAATCGGGATTTCGCGTCCGTTTACCGGGTTTATTGCGCGCACTCCTTTGAGCTCAACGCCGGTTTTCTCTTTAGCCATTTCCGTACGTTCAAAGTCGGATTTACGCGCAGAAATTGTAATATACTCGCGCACAGCGTCTATGTTCTCTATTTTATCCGCCCATTTGTCAACATTCGGATGTTCGGGGGATATAACCATATAAGTAGCGCCGAAAAGCGTATCCGGACGGGTTGTATATACCGTGAGCACATCGCCTTCGGTGGTTTTGAAATCCACCTCTGCACCGGTAGAACGACCAATCCAGTTTTTCTGCTGAATTTTTACGCGCTCAATAAAGTCGACCTCGTCAAGGTCATTGATAAGACGCTCAGCATACTCGGTAATTTTGAGCATCCACTGGCTTTTCTCCTTGCGGACAACCTCACTTCCGCAGCGTTCACATACACCGTCAACAACCTCTTCGTTTGCAAGCACGCACTTACATGAGGTACACCAGTTAACCGGCATCTGCATTTTATACGCAAGGCCCTTTTCAAAGAGCTTGAGGAAAATCCACTGCGTCCATTTATAGTAATTCGGGTCGGTCGTATTTATCTCACGCGACCAGTCAAAGCTGTAGCCCAAGGACTTAAGCTGAGATTTAAAGAACGCGACGTTTTTCTTGGTAACCTCCGCGGGATGGATTTTGTTTGCGATAGCATAGTTTTCCGTAGGAAGGCCAAATGCGTCCCAGCCCATGGGGAAGAGGACATTGTATCCGTCCATTCTGCGCTTACGGCTTACAACGTCAATGGCGGTATACGGTCTTGCATGGCCTACATGCAGGCCGTTACCCGACGGATACGGAAACTCTACAAGGCCGTAGAACTTAGGTCTTGCAGTGTCATTATTATCCGCGCAATAAGCTTTCTTTTCGTCCCAAATTGCTTGCCATTTCTTTTCGATATTTTGAAAATCGTACTTCATAATACCAACAACCACCTTAATTTTGTGTGATATCGCGTATAAGCTACGCGTAAACTTTCTCTTGTTATAATTACTTACTCATAATTTCCTCGGGTGAGATTATCTCAGCATCCGCCCATACGCGGTCAAGCTGATAGAAGCGGCGCGCCTCATCGGTGAAGATGTGCACGACTACGCTGCTGTAATCCATAAGCACCCATGTTCCGCTTCCGTGACCTTCCACGTGATGCGGACGCTCACCCGCAAGTTCAAGGTCATGCTCTACAGCTTCCTTGAGTGTGCGGATGTGAGTATTTGATGTACCTGTACAGATAACGAAATAATCTGCAAGAGTTGTAACCGTATCTATGCGCACAACCTGAATGTCATGTGCTTTTTTATCATCCAGCGCCTTTATCGCGCCTTTTACTGTCTCCAACGGTGTCATCTTAAATTCATCCTTTCATGTTAGTTCTGATAAAAATCTTCGGGTATTATCGACTCAGATGAGTTCTCCTGCTCAAACTCAAAGGAATCCGGAGCTTCAGACGGCTCGGGCTCGATCACCTCAGGCTCGGTCACCTCAGGCTCGGGTTCGGGCATCGGTTCTTCCTCGACCGGCGGCTCGTCTGCAGGTATATCCTCTTGCGGCTCTTCGGTCAGTGCCTCATCCTCGTTTTCTTCAAGCTCCTGCTCTGGTTCCTGTGGTTTCACCTGCTCAGGTACTTCGCTTACAGGTTCCTTTTCCTCGGGTTTCTGCACCGGTGAAACATCCTTTACGGTTTCTTTTTCGGTCTTCGCTTCTTCACCGCGCGGGTCAATTATATTAATGCTTTTAATAGGTGTTACATAGGGATTAAAGTACTCATTTATCATTTCGAGCACTTGCTGTTTATATGCAAAATAATAGGAAAGTTTCTTGTAGTATCCGCCCTCACCCGGGAGCAGGAACGTCTGTATATCCTCCTGCGGATTCATGTTAAGAGCTTCCTTTGCAAGCCAGACTATGTTTCCTACGGACAAATCAGTTTCCACGTTTTCGATTACAATATCCGCAAGTTTCGGAATTTTCGTCAGAGTGGATGGTGTGAGCATTTTATCGACAAGTGCTTTTACAAACGTCTGCTGGACTTTTACGCGCCCTATATCGCCCTCTATGTAGGTGCTGCGGAAACGCATGAAGCCCATCGCATCATAGCCGTCTAAATGTCTGACGCCTTTTTTAATATTGATTTTCAAATCCTGAGCCGGGTCGTTGTAGACCATATTGACAGGTACATCAACCGTAACTCCACCGATAGCATCTATCATCTCAATAAATCCGTCTATATTTACAACCGCGTACTTATCCGGCATAACTCCGGTTACGGACTCAACCTCGTGCTTAAGCTCTTCTATATTCGGCTTTCCGCCCACCGAAAATGCGGCATTTATCTTTTTATTTGACCGCTTTACGTTTACCATGGTATCGCGCGGGATGCTGAGTATGTTTATCTTTCCTTTTTCGATATCAAATGCTGCAAGCATTATTGTATCCGTATTGAGGCCTACTTTATCCCGCCCTACGACGAGAAGAGTAAAAAAGTTTTCCTTATGCTCTCTGCCCTCAACATCTATCGCATCGCCGTCTATTACAACATCGTGTTCGATCCCGGCTGTATCGGATATATCCGCACTGACCTTTTCGGGTGGTTTGACGCTGTTAATGGCTACTGCAACTGCGGTTATGAGCGCTGCCAGGACAACCAGACATACGGCTATAATAATTTTTGCTTTACGCGGCATATGCTTAAAAAAGCTTTCAATCTTCTTTATCATACGCGGCGGTCTTCCGCCGAATAGTTTCATCCGTTTCAATTCCTTTCAAGCATTAGTCCTGCTCGCCCGAAATAAGCGTATTTCGCGCTTCGAGCATAACAGGATCTATTATCTGTTTTTTATCGAGTAAATATTTTATCGTGCGCTCCATTCCCATGAGAATCGCGCGGTCAATATCCTTTTGTGCCATATCGCGTATAAACTCAACGCCCGGGAAATCGCGCCCGGGTTCAATCAAATCCGCAAGCCAGACTATTTTTTCAAGCCCGGTCATTCCGGGTTTTCCCGTGCTATGCCACCTGATTGCACCCGCTACCTCTTTAGGTACTCCGAATTCCAGCCTTGCGGCATACGCGCCGGTTATCGCATGGAGTATCTCAGGTACCTTTTTTTGGGTATCGCTTATAATAATACCATGTTTCTCGCAAAATTTCAACTGATCGGGAATGCTCCACTCTTTTGTCATATCGTGCAAAAGTCCCGCCGCACGTGCAAGAGACGTATCCTCTCCTACGCGGGCAGCAAGCCGGACCGCGGTATCCGCGCATCCGAGCGTATGCTTCATTCGCCGCGCACTCAGCCTTTTTGACATTTCAGACTCAAAAAGCTCAATATCCATTTTACACCTCTCCGTTTTGGTACAAGCGGTTTTTCAAAATATACTCCCGCACGGATTGACACAGATATTCAGAGGCAATGCAGCCGTTGCAGCGCAGCTGCGTTGAGGATATTTCAAGCGTCTCGGTATCAATTAAATCTATTTTTGCACCAAATTCCCGCTCAAGCTTTTGTTTTTGAGAGATAATTGCATCAGCACCGGATGCTTCTCTTTCCACTACTGCAATATGCGCGGCGGCAAAAATATCCTCGGGGTGATACCAGGTATGAATACTCAAAAACATATCTGTTCCCATAATAAGCCAGAACTGCGCACCCGGGTATTCTTCCTTGAGAAATTTAAGGGTTTCCGCAGTATAGCTTTTTCCCGGGCGTTTAAATTCAATGTCGCACACCTCAGCACCTATGCTTTCAGCCGCGAGGCGCGCCATTTCCATGCGCTGCTCACCTGTTGCACTGCCCTCCGGGATAGTCTTATGCGGTGGCAAAGCAACCGGAACAAACAGCACCGTATCAAGCCCCAGCGCTTTAATTGCGGCTTTTGCGGCATGAGTATGCCCAATATGCGGTGGATTAAAAGTTCCGCCTAAAATGCCAATTCGCATATCCTTCACCTAATCAATCTGAATTTTCGGGTCCTTATCGTTTCTGCGATAGATGACAAATCGGGTTCCTATTACCTGCACAGGCTCGGCACCCAGGGCATCGCAGAGCTCCGTGCAAGCCTCGCGCGGGGACATAAGCGCACTCTCAAGCACTCTGAGCTTTATAAGCTCGCGTGCAGCGAGTGCCTGCTCGGTCTGACGCACTACTGCGTCGGTAACTCCGCCCTTTCCTATTTGCAGAATTGTTTCCGTTGTATTAGCCAGCGACCTTAATTTGGCGCGCTGTTTACTGTTTAATGCCATTTTGTTTTCTCCTACTTTAAATTTATTTTTTTAAGCTCCTCGCGCAGTTTTTTAAGCGAAGCCGCGCGGTGGGATATTTCATTTTTTCTCTCCTGCGTTATTTCTGCCATCGTCATACCCTCATCGGGCAAGAAAAACACCGGGTCATATCCAAAACCGCCGTCACCGTGCGGCTCTGAGGTTATGATGCCCTCGCACTCGCCACGGGTGACAATTTTTCTGCCGTCCGGGAAAACGCAGGCTATTGCCGAAACAAAGCGGGCGGTGCGCTCTTTATCGGGTACTCCCTCAAGCTTCTTTAATAGAAGCTCGTATCTTTCAACATCACTCTTGCAAGCGTCTCCGCCAAAGCGAGCGGAGTATATTCCGGGCTCGCCGTCAAGCGCATCGACTACAAGCCCTGAGTCATCAGCAATTGCAGGAATTCCCATTATGTTCATCGCGTCACTCGCCTTGAGAATCGCGTTTTCCTCAAATGTAGTTCCGGTTTCCTCAACCTCTGAGCATATGCCAGCATCGTCAAGAGACACGGCATATATTCCAAACTCGTCTAAAATTCCGCGAAGCTCCTTGAGTTTCTTCTTATTGTTTGTAGCAATTATAAATTTCATATCGCATCCTCCGCTTAAAGGCTGCCGCCGAGTGCTTTTTTCTGAGCTGCAATAAGCTTCTTTATGCCGCTCTCGGCATATGAGAGCATCTTGGAGAGCTCTGCACGTGCAAACGGTCTTTCTTCACCCGTGCCCTGAAGCTCGATAAACTCACCATTGCCTGTCATGACGACGTTAAAATCCACCTCTGCTGAGCTATCCTCGACATAATTTAAATCCGCAAGGCACTCGCCGTTTACTATACCCACGCTGACTGCAGCGCACCAATCTGTAATAGGAGTTTTTTCTATCACGCCCTGCTCAACAAGTCTCTTACACGCAAGGGCAAGCGCTATAAAACCACCGGTGATTGACGCGGTTCTGGTGCCGCCGTCTGCCTGAAGGACATCACAGTCGATTGTTATGGTTCTATCACCTAAAATTCCCATATCAACTACGCTGCGCAGCGAACGTCCGATAAGGCGCTGGATTTCAGCCGAGCGCGGAGCCAGCTTCAAGCGGTTTATATCACGGTTTTTGCGGGTATGGGCAGCACGCGGAAGCATGGAATACTCTGCGGTTACCCAACCGGTTCCTTCGGGCACGTATTTGGGAGCGCCCTCTTCAACTGTTGCGTTGCACAAAACGCGGGTATCGCCGGTTTCTATGAGAACGCTGCCTTCGGCATATTTATTGTAATCAAGTGTTATTTTAAGTTTTCTTAACTGCTTTTCGCTTCTTCCGTCTTTTCTTGCCACGGGTTAATTCCTCCGTATTTTAAAATAGTGCATCAATAAAGCTATTTGGTTCAAAGGGCATTAAATCATCCATCTGCTCTCCGACGCCGATGAATTTGACCGGAATATCCATGGTATCTGCAATGGATACGACGATGCCGCCTTTTGCGGTGCCGTCAAGCTTTGTAAGCACGATGCCGGTTACACCTGCCGCCTGATTAAACTGCTGAGCCTGGCTTACTGCGTTCTGGCCTGTGGTCGCATCCAGGACCAACAGGGTTTCCACATTAGCATCCGGTACTTCCCTTGAAATTATTTTACTTATTTTCGAAAGCTCGTTCATAAGGTTTTGCTTATTGTGCAGCCTTCCCGCAGTATCGCATATTACGACATCGCTACCGCGCGATTTTGCCGCGGCGAGCGCATCGAAAACAACCGCCGCCGGGTCGGCACCTTCCTCATGGCGCACAATATCCACATCCGCGCGCTTTGCCCATATTTCAAGCTGGTCCGCTGCTGCGGCGCGGAAGGTATCCGCCGCGGCAAGCAGGACTTTTTTGCCGTCCGATTTAAGCTGAGCGGCAATTTTTCCTATAGATGTGGTTTTTCCCACGCCGTTTACGCCTATTACAAGGATAACCGCAGGCTTACTGCCGAGCATAAGCTCGCCGGAATTTTTAGTGAGAATTTCGCGAAGAATTTCCTTTAACTCTTCACGAATCTCCTCGGACGAGCGGAGTTTTTTCTCCTTAGCGCGGTCACGGAGCGTCTCACATATTCCGACTGCTGTTTGAACACCCAAGTCCGCAAGGATGAGAGCCTCCTCGAGTTCATCAAAAAACTCATCATTTAACGGCGTAAATGTTTTAATTATACTGTCCACCTGGCTTGCGACCGCATCGCGGGTTTTTGCAAGCCCTGATTTTATTTTATCAAATAAACCCATTTTTTCTGCCTCCCGGTGTTTATTTAAGCTTGATATTGAGTTCCTTTTCAACCTCGGCAATGCTTATCGTCAGCATCTTGGAAATACCCTGCTCCTGCATGGTTACACCGTAGAGCACGTCCGCTTCCTCCATGGTACCGCGGCGGTGCGTTATAACGATAAACTGCGTTGTCTTTGTAAGCTTTCGCAGATATGCGGCATACCTTGCAACGTTTACGTCATCAAGTGCGGCTTCAATCTCGTCAAGCACGCAGAACGGCGTCGGACGCACCTTCATGATTGCAAAATATAGTGCGATTGCGACAAATGCGCGTTCACCGCCTGAGAGCAGCGTAATTGTACGCAGGGTTTTTCCGGGCGGCTGAACCTTTATCTCTATGCCGCAATTTAAGATGTCCGACGGGTCCTCCAACTTAAGTTCAGCTTTACCGCCGCCGAATATCTCGGTAAAGGTTTCCGAGAAGTTGCGATTTATTATTTCAAACTGCTCGGCAAAAATAGTCTGCATTTCGCTTGTAAGCTCATCTATCATGCGCAAAAGCTCTGCTTTGGATTTTTCAAGGTCGTTGCGCTGAGTACTTAAGAATTCAAATCGCTCGCTTACACGCTCATATTCCTCAATCGCGCCTACGTTTACGTTTCCGAGTTTCTTGCGTTCTGACTTGAGTTCTGATACACGCGCCTTGGCTTCGCTTACCGACTCGAGCGGTCGGCGCAGCTCACCTGCAGCCATAACCGTCAGCTCATAGTTTTCCCACAACTTATCGGTTATCTGCTTTTCCTCAAGCTCAACCGCATTTTTCTTAGACTCAAGTCGGGCTCTTTCGCGCTCTAAGTTAAGAATCTCATCATTCTTATCCTTGCTCTCTTTTTCCTTTTTATTCCGCTCGGCTTCAAGCGCAAGCTTTTGCGCGCCGAGTTCTGATATACGCGCGTTTATGCCGTCAATATTCGCGGTATGCTCACTTATAAGCTTTTTCTTTGCTTCTATCGCTTGCTCAATTTCGGAAATCTTATTTTGATACTCCTCAATAAGGCGCTCCTTGGCACTGCGGTCGCCCTCCATTGCCGAGCGAAGCTCGGAGAGCTCCTCGAGCGCTTTTTGTGACTCGCTGTACTCGGTTCGTATTTCCGCAGATTTAAGGCGAAGCTCGGAGAGCTCGTCGGAGAGTACGCCTTTGCGCTCGATGAGCTCGGAATGGCCTTTTATCATTTCGTCTATCTGCGTCTGACACTCCTGCGCCTGCTGTTCAAGAGCTGAAATTTCGTCATTTAACTTATCGCGGTTGCGTGCAAACTCGCTCTGCCGTCCGCGCACGGAAACAAGTTCATCGTCCAATCCGTCTATCGCTTCGTTTAAGCTGTCAAGCAGGAGCTTATAGTGCTCAAGCTCGGTGCCGCTTTTGAGGAGGATGTCCTCGGCACGGCGCTTATCGTTTTGATATACTTCGACTTCGTAGGAAAGCGCCTGATGCTCGCGCTCCGCCTCCGTCTTTTGTTCGGAGAGCTTTTCGAGCTTATCCTGCTCTGACTTTATCTGTTTTTCAAGGCGCTCCATCTCATTTGCACGGCTTAAGATGCCCGCTGATTTGCTGACGCTGCCGCCGGTATATGAACCGCCGGAGTTTATCACCTGACCGTCGAGCGTGACTATACGGAAGCGGTACTTATACTGCTTGGCGATTTTTGACGCATTATCCAGATTATCCGCGACAACTATTCTGCCTAACAGGTATTTGAATATTCCCTCGTAGCACTTTTCAAACTCGACAAGGCTTGAAGCAAGACCTACAAATCCCGGGGCTTTGTCAAGCTCTTTTTCCTCGAGCTCATTGCCGCGCATTATGGACATAGGCATCATTGTGGTGCGACCGGTGTTACTGCTCTTTAAAAGCGAAATTGCGCGCTTAGCGCTTGTTTCATCTTCTACAACGATATTCTGCATCGCGCCACCGAGTGCAATCTCAATGGCTATAGCATATTCGTCCTCAACTCGCATGAGCTTTGAAACCGCGCCGCGGATTCCGCCGAGCTCGCCGCGCTCACCCGCGCGAAGCACGGTTTTTACCGCGTTTGAATAGCCCTGCATATCCTTTTCCATCTCGGCGAGCATATGTAGCTTTTGCTGCATGGACTCAACAGAGATTGAAAGCTTTTGGTGCGAGCTTCTGAGCTTTTCAAGGCGCTCCTCACGCGCCTTGCCTTTAAGCTCAAAGCCTGCAAGCTGGTTGTTTATACTGTCACACTCTTCCTGAGCCTCGCGATGCGCGCGTTTAACTTCATTTGCCTTTTCGCGAGTTTCCTCGAGCGTGGCTTCACGTGCCTTAAGTTCCTCCTGAATTTCCGACTGGCGGTTTTTGAGGTTTTCCTCAGCGGTAACCGCAGCGGAGAGCTCAACTCTTTTTTCCGAAGCGGAGTCTGAAAACTCGAGCTTTTTTGCGCGCAGCACGTCAAGTTTTACGCTTACATCGTCCGTACTCTTTGCCGCATTTTCTATTCTCTCGGAAAGCTCGGATATTTTCTCTGCGAGTAAAAGCTCTTCTTTTTTAAGAGCTTCTATTTTTTCGCATCGCTCGTTAATTTGAGCGTCTATTCCGCCCGCGCGGTTTTCCTCGTCAGAGAGTTCTTGTTGTATGCGCTCTATATTGTGGCGGTTATTTTCTATACCCGCACCCATAAGGCTTATTTCGCCTTCCACCTCACGCAGCATGTTTACCGCTTCGCGGAGGAGATTGCGGACATTTACAGCCTCTATATCCTTTTCACGCATTTTAACGGAGAGCTCTTCCGCCTGCGCATAAAGCTCATCCACCATAGCCTGACCGCGCTCAAACTGCGACGCGGCGACCTTATAATCGTTTTCATACTTGATAGAGTCCTCGCGGATTTTATCGAGAGTATGCATCCAGACGTTTATTTCAAGTTCTTTAAGCTCGTCGCGTATTTTAAGAAATTTTTTGGCTTGCTCTGCCTGCTTTGCAAGCGGACCTACCTGCCCCTCAAGCTCGGAGATTATATCTCTTATGCGAACAAGGTTTTCCTCGGTTGCATTTAGCTTGCGCTCGGACTCCTCCTTGCGGTGGCGGAATTTTGAGATGCCGGAGGCTTCTTCAAAGATTTCGCGTCTGTCCTCACTTTTGAGCGAGAGTATTTCATCAATACGCCCCTGACCGATAATTGAGTATCCGTCACGCCCCAATCCCGTATCCATAAAAAGCTCATGTATGTCACGCAGGCGTACCGCGCTGCGGTTTATGTAGAACTCACTTTCGCCCGAGCGATAGTAACGGCGCGTTACGGTTACTTCGTTATACTCGGTATTTAGCGCTCCGTCAGAATTATCAATAGTCAGCGAAACTTCAGCGTAGCCGACCGGGCCACGCTTCTGAGTACCGCCGAATATAACGTCTTCCATTTTACTTCCGCGCAAAGTACGGGTGGACTGCTCACCAAGCACCCACCGCACCGCATCGGATATATTTGATTTGCCGCTGCCGTTTGGTCCGACTATTGCAGTTATGCCGTCTCCAAACGTTAAAACCGTCTTATCAGGAAACGATTTAAAGCCCTGCAGCTCTAATGATTTGAGGTACACCCACACCACTCCTGCCAAAATTTACATTCATCATATAAACAATAAATTATCAATAAATTATATTTTATCAATTTTTCACCTATTTTGCAAGAAAAACACGGTCTTTTTCAAGGTTATTTTTTTATTTTTTTTGCGGTTTTCGGCATGAAATGACCTCTTTTCGTAATATCGCACAAACCAAACATTCAACCCAACCGTTTTAATTGGTGTTTTTTCGAATAGATTGTTTGGCTTTATTGTAGGATAATATTATGGGAAATTTATTGACGTTTTAAAATAAGACTACATTGCAAGGGACGTGCTGAGTTTCATGAAATATAAAGCTATTCTCTTCGAGCTTGACGGTACACTTACCGATCCGTTCGAGGGAATTACAAAATCCGTGCAGTTTGCGCTGCAGCGTTTTGGCATTTGCGAGCCGAATTTGGAGAACCTTAAAATTTTCATCGGGTCGCCTTTTCGCAAAAGCGTAGAAGCTCTTTACGGCTTGACTGCCGAGCAGAGCGAAGAAGCGCTGAAGCGTTTCCGCGACCGTTTGGTTATTAAGGGAGTGTATGAAAACAAGCTTTATTACGGCATAGCAGACCTTCTTAAAACGCTTAAAGAGCAAGGTATTAAGCTTGCGATTGCATCTTCAAAGCCGCATGTACATATAAACCGCGTGCTTGTGCATTTTGGAATAGAGACTCTGTTTGACGCGGTCTCAGGCAGTGAGCTTGACGGACGCCGCACGGAAAAGGATGAGGCGTTGCCGTATGCTTTAGAGCTTCTTGGGATTGACAATCCGCGTGACGCGGTTATGGTAGGGCATCGCGCTCATGACGCGGAGGCTGCGGCAAAACTGGGTATGGATTTTGTCGCCGCCGCATATGCTGCGCCGAAGGACGATGAGTTTGACGGTTTCCCATGCGCATTTAAAGCCGAGTCGATTGATGACATGAAGAAATTTTTTGTAAAATAGATCATTTATGCAGTAAACGGGTGCGTAATGCCGCATCCGTTTATTTTTATTTAAATTCCCACTTGCACTCAACATATGCTGTAATGTATAATTTATAGCGGTGTTCCTCAGTGGAGATAGATTAAAGAAATTGAAGGGACGTGGGAAAAACCTATGAATCGAAAAATTGAATAATTAAAGCGCCAGAACCGCAAGATTTTTCTTGCGGTTGACGAGGATGGAGGTTATCGAACTGTTTTCGGCGGACGCCTCCCAACCTACCGCGCCGCGGGTTGAAACGGATATGCCTCAAATACCATGGGTAACCGTGGGGACAAATGGCATATCTGCGGCGATTTTCAAACTCAAAGCTGAGGTGCACGTTTTAAACTTTTTATTTACGGAGGTTTTAAAATCATGTGCGGAATCGTAGGATTTACCGGTTCGCGCAGTGCGCTGTCGGTTTTGCTTAACGGATTGAAAAAACTGGAGTATCGTGGGTATGACTCCGCAGGTATCGCTTTTTTTGGCGAAAATGACATTCAGGTTGTAAAAACTAAAGGTCGGCTTGATGTTTTAGAGGAAAGAGTTGCTCAGGAGAATTTTCCGGATACTCATTGCGGAATCGGGCATACTCGGTGGGCAACGCACGGCGAACCCACAGATCTCAATTCCCATCCGCATTTAAGCGGTAGCGGTCACATAGCGGTTGTTCACAATGGCATAATAGAAAATTATGCCGACTTAAAAGAAAAGCTTATCAGCCGCGGATACCGTTTCCTTTCAGATACTGATACTGAAGTTATCGCTCATCTTATGGACTACTATTATAACGGCGATATAGTCCAAACGGTTTCCAAGGTCACTTCCAGGCTGAAAGGCTCATATGCGCTTGGGATTTTGTGTGCGGATAAGCCAGGGGAAATAATAGCCACTCGGCATGACAGTCCTTTGGTAATAGGCATAGGAAGCGGAGAGAATTTTATCGCATCGGACATCCCTGCCGTTCTTGAGTATACTGACAGGTATATTCTTCTTGAGGACGAAGAGATAGCGTGCCTGACTTCTGAGCATATTCAGATATTCGGTGTTGACGGCGAATTGATTTCCAAAGAGCCCTTCACGGTTGACTGGAATATCCAAGCTGCCGAGAAATGCGGTTATGAACATTTTATGCTAAAGGAAATTTTCGAGCAGCCAAAGGCGATACGCGATACTGTAAGTCCGCGCATCAGAGACGGCTTTATTACATTTAATGACGCGGGAATTACGGATGATTTTCTGCGCGAGCGCAAACGCATTCATATTGTTGCCTGTGGAAGTGCGGCACATGTCGGAATGGTGGGAAAATATCTTATCGAACAGCTTGCCCGCGTCCCGGTTGAATGGGATTTGGCTTCTGAGTTTCGGTATCGTTCACCGATTCTTGACAAGGACGATCTATGCATTATAATAAGCCAATCGGGCGAGACCGCGGATACTTTGGCAGCCCTGCGCGAAGCTAAGAGACACGGCGTTCCGGTCTTGGCAATAGTGAATGTTGTAGGAAGCACAATTGCGCGCGAAGCCGATTACGTTCTTTACACCTGGGCAGGCCCTGAAATTGCAGTTGCCACAACTAAAGCGTATTCAACTCAATTGAGCCTTATTTATTTGATAGCCGTAAAGCTTGGGCTTTCGCAAAAAAGGATTTCGGCGCAACGTGCCAAGGAGCTTTCCGATGCAATATTAAAGCTTGATATATATGCAGATGATATGCTAAAAAACAAGCCGCAGCTTCAATACTACGCTTCTATCTTTCATAATTTAAAGGACATCTTTTTTATCGGTCGCGGTGTGGATTACGCGGTAGCAATGGAAGGTTCTTTAAAGCTGAAAGAAATCTCTTACATACGCAGCGAAGCATATGCTGCCGGTGAGCTAAAGCATGGCACAATAGCACTTGTTGAAAATAACTCTCTTATTGTAGCCCTTGCAACGCAAAGCTCACTTATAGAAAAGATGATTTCAAATATAAAAGAGGTAAAGGCGCGCGGTGGAAAAGTTTTTGCAATTGTCTTTAAGCAGCATTCAAAAATGTTTGAAGAAATTGCAGACTATGTTCTTGAAATTCCGGAATGCGAGGAAATCTTTTCACCCACCCAATCAGTTATAGCTTTACAACTGCTTTCGTATTATATAGCAGTTGAACGCGGATGTGATGTGGATAAACCGCGAAATCTGGCAAAATCCGTTACAGTAGAATAGCGCAGCAGTCCCCATGCAGGCTTTATGCTCTGCATGGGGATTTTTTCTCAATCAAATATATCCGCGGATTTTTTCGCATAGAATTTAGTACTATGAAAAAAGAGGCGGTGACGCAAAGTGAAAACAATAAGTCTATGCATGATAGTAAAGGATGAGGAGGACGTTTTGCCGCGCGCACTCAGCTGCGTGCAGGAGCTTGCAGATGAGATAATTATAGTTGATACGGGCTCAAACGATAAAACCGTAGAAAAGGCGCGCGAGTTTACGGATTTAATCTTCAATTTCAGCTGGCAGGATGATTTCTCAAAGGCACGTAATTTTGCCTTCTCAAAGGCTAAAATGGATTACCAGATGTGGATTGATGCTGATGATGTCATATTGCCCGAAGACGTTAAAAAGCTCATTGCATGGAAAGACTCCGAAAGCTCGCCCGACGTTGTGATGCTCCGGTACCACACGGAATTTGACGCTTCAGGTTCACCTACCTTCACCTACTACAGAGAACGGCTTTTAAAGCGCAGTGCGGATTTTACCTGGTCGGGTGCGGTACACGAAGCCATTACTCCGCGCGGTCAAATTGAGTATTTAGACGCGGCAATACTCCATCGCAAGGAAAGGAATCCGGAGCCCGGACGAAACCTGCGCATTTTTGAAAAACTGCTAAGCGACGGAATTGAGCTATCCCCGCGTGAGACATTCTACTATGCGCGCGAACTCTATTACACCGGCTGTTACTGTCAAGCCGCAGAGTATTTTTTTAATGTAATCAATGACGCTTCCGCGTGGATTGAAAACCGCATTGAGGCTTGCCGAATGCTTTATCGGGTTTATCTTTCCTTAAACCAAAGTAAAAAGGCGATTGATGCACTTCTTAAAAGTTTTTCTGTCGCACCGCCGCGCGCGGAGATTTGCTGCGATATAGGCGAATATTTTTTCAACATCCGCGACTATAACACGGCTATATTCTGGTATCGCCTTGCTACTACCCTGCCGAGAAGTGACAACTCAGGAGCTTTTGTTCTCCCCGACTGCTATGACTTTATACCCTATCTTCAGCTTTGCGTTTGCTATGACCGTTTAGGGGATATTCCCAACGCGCGCCTTTATCATCAAAAGGCGGCATCATGCAAACCAACTGATCCTGCAGTAATACATAACGAGGCATATTTTTCATCATTTTAATACGGTGGCACCAAACACGGCAACGGCATAAAATACATTAATCACACTGAGAAAGGAATGTGTATTTTATGCCGCCTGACCGCTTCGCGCTTGTTCCGTTTTACGCAAACACCAAGGAGAGCCCAATTGCAGAATTTTCCGACATCCCGCACGGACTGCCGGATTTGGTTTTAGTACATCCCGAGCACATAGACATCCGCTCCCAGGGAACATTTTTTGTCTGCTACAGAGCCAATTGCAAAAGTCCGGATGCATGTCCAGCACTTTTCCTCAACAAGCGCGAAATACCCGCCACGCGGGATTTGGGCAACAACCCATGCGGCAGTGCGGTCATCTTTCTATCTGACATGGCAAAAAGTGCATCGCTGAGTCTTTGTCTCGTAAATGACATCCCTGAGCCGCTAAAAGGCTTTGTACTCATAAGCGTGATATAGTTCTATACAAACTGTGCTTTTTTGAGTATAATATGATTGTATTTAAGAAACGTTTGAGGAGCTTACAGGAATATTGCAAGTAGGGATGGTTTAATATGAGGCAATTTACAGTAACCGGGATGAGCTGTGCGGCATGCAGTGCACGTGTGGAAAAAGCAGTGTGTGCACTTGACGGAGTGGACGCTTGCTCGGTAAATCTTCTTACGAATTCCATGAGTGTTGACGGCACAGTTTCGCCTGAGGAAGTTATCGCAGCAGTGGAGAGGGCAGGCTACGGTGCAGCGGAGAAAGGAATTGACCGCAAAGCAAAGTCAGGTGATGATTCTTTTGAGGACAAAGAAGGTCCGCATTTAAAGCGGCGGCTTTTTTCCTCGCTGGGTTTTCTTATTTTGCTCATGTACTTTTCCATGGGGCATATGCTAAAGCTCCCCATGCCCGCCTTTTTTGACGGAAATTACATTGCAATCGGCATAACGCAGATGCTTCTTGCGGCAGCTATAATGGTTATAAATAAAAAGTTTTTTGTAAACGGTTTTAAAGGCCTTGCAAAACGTGCACCAAATATGGATACGCTCGTCGCTTTAGGCTCGGGAGCATCATTTATTTACAGCGTTTACGCGCTGTTTGCGATGACGGATTTTGCGCTCACAGGCGACGTACAAGCGGTTATGTCATATATGCACGAATTTTACTTTGAGTCCGCCGCGATGATTCTTGTTTTAATAACCGTTGGCAAAATGCTCGAAGCACGTTCCAAGGGTAAGACGACAAGTGCGCTTAAGGGGCTTGTAAACCTTGCACCGAAGGCAGCCTTAGTTTCAGTGGATGGTGTGGAAAAGGAAATACCTGCAGATGAGATTAAAGTCGGGGATATTTTCATAGTAAAACCCGGCATGAGCATACCTGCTGACGGTGTTATCATAGAAGGACAATGTTCGATAAACGAATCTGCGCTCACAGGTGAAAGCATCCCGGTTGACAAGGATGTGGGCGATTTGGTTTCCGCAGCGACAGTAAATACGTCCGGTTACATTAAATGCCGCGCGACCAAAGTTGGCGAAGACACTCTCCTCTCCAGGATAATTCAAATGGTAAGCGATGCCGCCGCGAGCAAGGCACCTATTGCCAAGGCGGCGGACAAGGTATCGGGTGTTTTTGTGCCGATAGTTATCGGGATTGCGATGATAACACTCATTGTATGGTTAGTTTTGGGTGAGAGCGTAGGTTTTGCTTTGGCGCGCAGTATTTCGGTTTTAGTAATAAGCTGTCCTTGCGCGCTCGGGCTTGCAACACCGGTTGCCATTATGGTGGGTAACGGTGTGGGTGCAAAATCGGGAATTTTATTTAAAACCGCCGCTGCACTTGAAGCTGCCGGAAAGACGCGTATTGTAGCACTGGACAAAACCGGAACCATAACAAAAGGTGAGCCCGAGGTAACGGATATATTGCCTGCGGATGGTTTTTCCGCAGACGAACTTTTAAGGCTTGCATATTCGCTTGAGGTTAAAAGCGAGCATCCGCTTGCGCAAGCGGTGGTAAAGGAAGCGGAGAAGCAAGCTTGTGAACCTAAAGAAAGTACAGATTTTAAAGTCCTGCCCGGAAACGGATTGAGCGCGGTAATTGACGGTGCGGAAATTTCAGGCGGGAGCTTTAAATTCATTTCTGAAAAAATTAAAATCCCCGCCGAAATGAAGACTGCGTATGATACATTGACTGCCCAAGGAAAAACTCCCCTTTTCTTTGCAAAGGGCGATTCACTTATTGGCATAATAGCTGTGTTTGACACAATAAAGCCCTCGAGCCCCGAGGCAATACGAGAGCTTCAAAATATGGGGATACATGTTGTAATGCTCACCGGTGACAATGAGAGGACCGCCGCCGCGGTAAAGGAGATTACAGGTGTTGATGAAGTATATGCAGGTGTTCTGCCCGACGACAAAGAGCGCATTATCCGCGAGCTTAAAGCACGCGGAAAATGCGCGATGGTGGGTGACGGAATAAACGATGCCCCCGCACTGGCAAGCGCGGACATAGGCATTGCAATCGGTGCGGGAACTGATATTGCGATAGATGCGGCGGATATTGTTTTAATGAAAAATACGCTCTCGGACATCCCTGCTGCCATCCGCTTAAGCCGTGCTACACTTAAGAATATTTACGAGAACCTGTTTTGGGCGTTTATTTATAACGTAATATGCATACCGCTCGCCGCGGGTGTATGGATTCCCGTATTCGGGCTTAAATTAAATCCGATGTTCGGCGCGGCGGCAATGAGCTTATCGAGCATATGTGTTGTAAGTAATGCACTGCGGCTTAATTTAACAAATATCCGAAGTGCTGCTAAGGACAGAAAAATGAAATTTAAAAAGAAGGAGAATGAAGAAATGGAGAAAATACTTAAAATTCAAGGCATGATGTGCCCACACTGCGAGGCCCGCGTTAAAAAATGTTTAGAGGAAATTGACGGTGTTGTTGAGGCAGTACCGAGCCATGAGACCGCAACTGCAACGGTAAAGCTCTCCCGCGATGTTTCGGAGGAGGTTTTGAAAAAAGCCGTAGAAGCGCAAGGCTATACCGTTGAGTAAATATTGTATTAAAGCCGCTGGTCGCACATCAGGTCAGCGGCTTTATTTTTTTCACTTTAATTTTTCAATTTTTCTATTGACTTATCTTCCGAATTTCAAGGATAATTATTGAAAGTATTATTAAATTCATGTATACTTTGACTGCTAAATAAAAAAGTCAAAGGAGAGATTATTAATGAATATAGCATTCGCAGGATTCAGACATTATCATATCATGACGTTATATGAAATGGCAGAAAAGAATCCGGATACCAACATCGTAGCTTGCTACGAAGCAAATGAGGACGCTCGCAACAAGGCGGTAAGCACTCATAACGTAAACTTCACTCACGCTACATACGAGGATGTTTTAAACGATAAGAACGTAGAAGTCGTTGCAATCGGCGACTACTACAGCATCCGCGGTCAGATGGTTATACAGGCTCTCAAGGCAGGTAAGCACGTTATCTGCGACAAGCCTATTTGCACAGACTTAAAGGAGCTTGATGAAATTGAGAGGCTGCACAAGGAGACCGGTTTGGTTGTACTGTGCATGCTTGATTTGCGCTATGCTCACTATACCGAAAAGGCAAAAGAGCTTATTGAGGCAGGAAAAATCGGAAAGCTCACTATCGGGGCATTCACTGCACAGCACTGCTTAGCTTACGGCACTCGTCCGGGCTGGTATTTTGAAGAGGGCTGCCATGGCGGAACAATCAATGACATTGCAATCCACGGTGTTGACCTGTTCAGATACATGACCGGCAAGGAGCTTTCAAAGGTAAATTACGCAAAGACTTGGAATTTATACGCAGACAAGCATCCGCATTTTAAAGATTGCGGTCAGTTCGTTGCCGAGATGGGCGATTTTACTATCTCCGCAGACGTATCCTATGCATCCCCGGCATGCAATGTAACTCTCCCCACTTATTGGGAGTTTACCATTTGGGGACTTGAAGGTATGATGCGCTTTAACTACGCTGAAAAGGTTATCCGCATTTACACAGACAAGGAAGAGATTATTGAGCTTGACGCGATAGAGGCTCCGCTGGTTGAGAATCTTATCGATGAAATCAATGGCATTAAGACTCGTCTTAACACTGACGATATTCTTAAGTCTCAGCGCCAGGTTCTGGAAATTCAGAAATTTGCTGACGACAACGCATAAAATACAGAACAGCTACAGAAGCCGCACATCATTTGATGTGCGCCTTTTTGCATGCAAAAGACCGCGGATGAAACATCCGCGGTCTTTCAAAGTCAGTAAATTATATTCCGAGTAAAACTTAGCCTTTAACAGAGCCGATCATGACGCCCTTC
>JAZTXE010000057.1:0-51500 GCA_045636205.1 Eubacteriales bacterium | reverse complement strand
GCTTCCGCATTCAGATGCGGATGCCTTTTTTAGCGTGTGCGGGATTTGGTTTTACACCCCATCCGAGTTTTGCTGCGCAAAACCCACCTTCCACTGCGTAGGGGAAGGCTTTGTCATAGGCTTCTCCTTGAGGAGAAGCTGTCACGAAGTGACTGATGAGGTGGAAAAGCAAATTTTGCGCACTATGTTGCGTCTTACAATGCGCGAGGTTTTCACCTCATCCGACGGCTATCGCCACTACGCTTCTCCTACATAGGAGAAGCCTTTTTTATTTTGCAAGCTCTGATGCGAGCGCATCAATTTCAGCGCGGTTTTCCTCGCTCATGGCAGACATTATTTTGACTTGGGTTTCGGCAAAGCTTAAGTTTTTGCAACCGTCAAGCATTGAGCGCATGACCTTTGCCGCGCACGGTGCCCAGCTTCCGTTCTCAATAAGTGCAACGGTTTTGTTCTGGAAATTGCGCTCGGTCAGATGGTTTATAAATTCGCGCATGAACGGGAAAATATCCATATTATACGTGGTGGTTACAAGAACCGTTTTGGGATAGCGGAATGCATCCTCGACCGCTTCTGCCATGTCACAGCGCGCAAGGTCATTTAAAGCGATTTTTTCTACACCTTTTTCCGAAAGCTTCTCTGCCAAAAGCAGGGCGGCTTTTTTCGTGTTTCCGTAAACCGAGGTGTATGCGATTGATATACCGTCAGTCTCCGAGCCGTAGCTTGACCAGGTGTTATACAAATCAAGGTAGTAGCCTAAGTTCTCGCTGAGTACGGGACCGTGGAGCGGGCAGATGATTTCTATATCAAGTGCCGCGGCTTTTTTAAGAAGTGCCTGCGCCTGCGCGCCGTATTTTCCGACGATGCCGAAATAGTAGCGGCGGGCTTCGCATGCCCAAGGCTCATCCGCGTCCGTGGTTCCGAATTTTCCGAATGCATCCGCGGAGAAGAGAACCTTATCCGTTGCATCATAGGTTACGATTACCTCGGGCCAGTGCACCATGGGTGCGGTGCAGAAGGCAAGCTTGTGGTGACCTAAGTCCAACGTATCGCCCTCACCGACGACGATTCTGCGCTCGGGAAAATCCGTGCCGAAGAAGTTTTTCATCATCGCAAATGCCTTTTGCGATGAGACTATAGTCGAATTCGGATATGCGTTTGCAAAATTTGCAATGTTCGCCGAGTGGTCAGGCTCCATGTGCTGGACAATCAGGTAGTCGGGGTCTCTGCCGTCGAGCGCGGATTTGATGTTTGAAAGCCACTCGTCGGTAAATGAAGCGTCCACCGAGTCCATAATTGCGATTTTATCATCGACTATTGCGTAGGAATTATACGCCATGCCGTGGGGCACATAATACTGACCTTCGAAAAGGTCTATATCGCGGTCGTTTACGCCGATGTACTTGATATCATTTGTTATTTTCATGCTTTATACCATGTCCTTTTAAATTTTGTATACACCTATTTTACCATTAAAACGCGCATAAAACAAGGGATAGCGCCCGAGTGGAAAAAATTTTAAAAAAATTCAACACAGACCATTGCAAGCCACTAAAAATTATTGCTATCATGACGTCGCAAAGAAAAAACGGAGGTGATGAAATGGCATTTACCGCACAGGACATTTACAAACGTGCAACCGCGCTTCTCTTTGAAGATGCGGGCGAGGACCGTGATTTCCAGGCGCACGCACCCGAGCTTATCAATCTTATATTGGGTGAGGCGCTTGACGCGGAGAACTCGCGCCGTGCAGCACGCGGAATGGAAGAGCTTTCCGAAGCTCCGAGGGTGACAAGTCTCGAGGAGGTAATACCCTACTCGGATGAGATTTGCGCGGTGGCACTGCCACTCGGGCTCGCGGCACACTTTTTTCGGGACGAGTGCGACGACTACAAGGCGCAGGACTTCCGCGGAAGGTTCCTTGATGCACTCGCATGCGCGGCAGACGGATGCCCTCAGGAGATTGAGGACGTGTACGGCTACGGCGAATAAAACCCCATTCAGGGCGAAAGGAGGTATTGTTATATGGTAGTTCTGTTGGGCTGTATTTTATCGTTTCTCGCGGGTGCGGGATGTGTTTTATACACACTCAATATTGCAGGCGGCACGAGTGTTCCCGAGGCGTATTCAAGCGATTTAAAGAGCCAGTGGGAGGAGTTTTTAAACTATAACGGCGAGGAATAGAAAGGATGATTTAAAAAGATGATACCTGAAAAAATCTGGCAGGAGTACAGCCGCGGTGTGACGTATAACACCCGCATCGGATTGTACGACCAGGTCAAGAAAAACGAAAATTTCTATATCGGAAAGCAGTGGGAGGGGCTGAATGCGCCCGACCTCAACAAGCCGGTGATAAACGTGCTGCGGCGCGTAGTCAGCTACTTTGTTTCCATGATAGTTTCCGATGATGTGGCGGTAAGCCTTGCGCCGTTTCGCGCAGAACCCGAGGCGGTGCGTGCAGCAAAGATTCTGCAGGGGCAGGTCGAGGAGGTAATCGAGCTTGCCGAGGTAAAGCGAAAGTACCGTCACATAGTGCGCAATGCCGCGGTTGACGGCGACGGATACATGCACTTCTACTTCGACCCGGATGCCCGGACCGGTCAGGCGGTCAAGGGGCGCATCATGGCGGAGATAATTGAAAACACAAACGTCATGTTTGCAAATCCGTACTCGGACGAGCTGCAGACACAGCCGTACATACTCGTTTCAATGCGTTGCGAGCCGGACAGCGTGCGCCGCGAAGCGCAGGCATTCTCGGGCGATGCGGGTGCAATAGTGCCCGACAGTGACCCGAATAGCTACGACATTTCGGGTGCCGCGTCTGACGGACTTGTGACGGTCATTTTAAAGCTCTGGCGCGAGGACGGAAAAATCCGCGCGATAAAGACGACCAAGAACGCGGTTGTGCGCCCTGCGTGGGACACAGGCTTTACCCGCTACCCGATAGCGTGCATGCGTTGGGAGAAGATAAAGAATTCATACCACGGCATGGCGGCGCTTACAGGTGCGATACCCAATCAGATAAGCATAAACCAGCTCTTTGCAATGGCAATTCACTCGGTAAAATCAAACGCATTTCCCAAGATTATATTCGACCGCACCAAGCTCAAAGGGTGGTCGAACAAGGTGGGGCAGGCGATTGGCGTTGTCGGAAATCCCAATGACGCGGTGGTTTCAGGCTTCAGGGGTGCGGATATGTCCCCGCAGGTTATGGAGCTTATTGAGCGCTTGAGTCAGAAAACGCTTGAGTTCATGGGTTCATCCGATGCGGCGCTCGGTACGGTAGTGCCGGAGAATACGTCGGCTATTATCGCCACCCAGAAGGCAACGGCTATGCCGCTTGAGCTTCAGCGCATGGACTTCTACAACTTTGTCGAGGACTGCGTCAGGATTATACTTGACATGATACGCGCCTGCTACGGCGTGCGCGAGGTAGCGATTGAAGAGGAGGGAAACACCGTAATTTCCGAGTTTGACTTGGGTGCAATCGAGCAAAGCGAGCTTGCACTTAAGGTCGACATCGGCGCAGCCGCATACTGGTCCGAGGTCATGCAGGTTCAGACGCTTGACAATCTGTTTGAAAAGGGCATTATTCCGGATGCGGTCAGCTATCTTGAGAGCATACCCGACAGCTACATACGCGGAAAGGGCCGTCTTATCGAGAAGATAAAGCAGAAAGGGCTCGAGGAAGGGGCGCAGATAGATGCCGCAATTTAGAATGACTCACGCAGCACAGCCTACGGTGTACACAAAGCGGTACAGCGCATTCCGCGGCGTGGATTTCTCCACCGATGTGTCGCAGGTAGATGACAGCCGCTCGCCCTGGGCGGTAAACATCATAGCCGATGCGGGCGGATGCCCGCAGAAGCGCCCGGGCTGGCGGATGCTCACTCAGGTGGAAGCACCGGTGCGCGGAATACACCGCTTTGAGGCTACCGTAAAGAGCAAGGAGGATGAGAACGGTCAAAGGACCGAGGCGACGGTAAGTGAGTTTATCGTGCATGCGGGTTCTAAGCTCTACCGATGGCAGGGCGGCGAGGACGCACCGACTGAGATATTGTCAGAGCTTTCGGGGGATACGTCCTCGGGGTTTATGTACAACGACTGTTTATATATCCTGACCGGCAATGAGTACGTATACGTAAAGGCTACTCTTGCAGTGGGCGCGACCGAGCCGACAATCAAGGCGGGAAACATGGCAGACGGAGACGCGGACGCGGTATACATCCCGATAACGCAGCATGACATGAAGTCATCAGGCTGGAAAAGCAAAACTTCGGTGGCGCTGACCGGCGAAGCCTATGAGGCGGCGAATATGGTCACATGCGTGCGAAAGAACCATGTTATTTTCGATTGCACGAACGGTGACGGCGAGGGAAACAGCAGCAACGGGGCGGTAATAGGTCTGGATGCAAAAATTCCCGAGGGCACGCATCTTAGGGAGATAACCATAGAAACCGAGCAGGGCACTAAGTTTACGTGCAATACAGGCCACCGCACGCTGGTAAACGGCTCAATCTACAAATACGACGATGTGCCGATTGTACACTATGCATGGTGTGACAACAGCAACAGCAGTGTTACGGGCGGCTGGCACACTCTTGAGGATACGGTGTATAAGGACAGCAATGCGTCGGAGACCGATGACGGCAGAAGTGTTCTGATGATTGATTTGGAAGCTTTTTATGAGGTTATGGAGTACAATGACGACTCAAGTCAGTTTTTTACTGTGACATATCCCGCCGAGATACCCAAGGTTGAGCTTCCAAACGGCAAGACCAAGGAGTACACGGATTACTTTGACCGTATAAGAAAGTGCCGTATATTCAACTGGTACAACAGCAGAATGTTCATTGCGGGAAATCCCGACTATCCGAATGCGGACTGGTATTCCGAGGTGGCAGACCCGACGTACTTTAAGGAGATAAACTACACGGAAATCGGAAATGACGACTCCAAGATACTCGGGTATCTTCCTGTAGGCGAGCAGCAGGCGGTTATAAAGAGTGACAGCGCCCAGCTTCAGGATGCATCGGTATACCTGCGCCACGCGGAGTGGGATGAGACGGACGGATATTACTTCCCGCTGCGCCGAGGCGTAATAGGAATAGGTGCGCTCGGACAGAATGGCTTTGCCAATCTCGTGGATGACAATATGTATCTGTCGGCAGACGGTGTTATGGGCATCATATGCGAGAACATAAGCGGAGAGAGGATAATCCATTCGCGTTCAACGCGTATAAACAGTAAGCTTCTCAAGGAGCCCGATTTAAACCGCGCGGTATGCTGCACATGGAACGGGTACATGCTTATTGCGATAAACGGGAATGTGTACGTTGCCGACTCACGGCAGAAGAGTTACGCGCGAAACGTCGCGGGAAACTTCGAGTATGAGTGGTATTACTGGCAGGATTTACCTGCAGTGTGCTTTTTCATAAACGGCGATGAGCTGTTTTTCGGAACTGCGGACGGTAAGATATGCAGGTTAAACACTGACCTTGAAGGGCCAAACAGATACTCGGACTGGCCTGACGGACTTTCAGGCGAGCCCGTGGGAATTGACGCGGTCTGGGCGACAAAGTTTGATGATGACGGCGATTTCATGATAAAAAAGAACATGCGCCGCCGCGGCTGCGGGATATTCTTAAAGGGTGCAAAAAACGGCACGGTCAAGATTCGGGTGCGCCTGGATGACGAGTACATGCGCGACCTTACCGAGCGCGCACACGGCGTATACGATATCGGAAAGAGCGAGTTTTACGATTTGGAATCCGACAAGCTTCCACCCGGGCCCGCAGCAGTCAATAAAAAGGTCAAGAAATACTCGGTAATTCAGGTGGTATGCAGCTCGTCTGAGCCCGGAGATGAGTTTGGTGTACTCGCAATTGAGCGAAGATTTGTAAAGGGACGATTTATAAAGTAAAAAAAATTTTTTGGAGGATTGCAACATGACTGAACAAACCAATCAGGCAATGGAGCGCGAGACGGATGCGCTTCCGGAGATGCTCTTTGACGCGGCGAAAACCACGCACGCGCAGGGCGATGGGGAGGCGGCGCCTCAGACGATAACCGTTAAATATAACGGCGAGGAGAGGCAGATAAGTCTCGAGGAGGCGGTTGTGCTTGCTCAGAAGGGCATGAATTACGACCATGTAGTGGCAGAGCGTGACAGCAAATACAAGCGGGAGCTGGATGTACTGGAGCGCTACGCCGCGATGAGCGGAATGAGCCGTGATGAGTATGTGCGCCGTTTGGAGGAGGAGGAAGCCGCATCCGCGTCAGGCGAGGACTGGCGCGGTATGCAGGAGCTGTACAGCGTCTATCCCGAGCTGAGACAGCAGGGTGTACCCGCCGAGGTGAGTGATAAGATACGTGCAGGAGAAAACCCACTCCGCGCATATCAGAACCACAGAATTTCCGAGCTTACCCGGGAGCTTGAAAATCAGGAACGCATAGAGCGGGTGCGCGCACGCGCGATAGGTTCTGTTCGCGGTGACGCGTCAGAGCGTGTACGCGATGCATTTTTAGAGGGATTTATACTGTAGGCTCACGACGGACCCGCGTTGCTGGGCTCCGTCCGTGAAAGGCTGCACCCTGCTGCAGCGCACTCGCCCAAAGGCTTGCACGTTTGCAGGGTGAGAGGAGTTTTTTCCAAGGCGCATGTCCTTGCAAAAAACAAATTTAAAAATCATGGTGAAAGGTTCACGATGAACCCGCGTTGACGGGACAAAAACAAAAAATTATTTTGATTTAAGAAAGGAAAAAAATACTATGGCTATCAATTTACATGAAAAATACGCAAGCGAAATCCAGTCAAAATTCACACGCGAGAGCCTGATTGCAGGCAGACTTTCCGACCTTTACTCCTTTACCGGCGTAAAGACCGTAAACATCACAACTCCGATTACCGTTCCGATGGTTGACTACACCCGTTCGGGTGCTAACCGATACGGCACACCGCAGGAGATGCAGGACATCGTTCAGGAACTCACGCTGACTCAGGACAAGAGCTTTGCCATGACCATTGACAAGGGCAACAACTCCGACCAGTCAGGCGTAAAAGAAGCAGGCAGAATGCTCTCATTGCAGATTGCCGAGCAGGCGGTTCCGACCATGGACAAATACTGCTTTAACAAGCTTGTTGAAAAAGCAGGCAAGCTCGCAGGCAGTGCCGAGGCACTTACCAAGGAAAATATCTGCGCACGCATCACCGCGGCAACCGTTTACATGGACGATGCGGAAGTCCCCGCAGAGGAGCGAACCCTGTTCGTTCCGAGCGCAACTTACGCAATGCTTCGCAGCTCCGAGGAGTTCCAGAAATGTGATGCACTCATGGAAAAATCCCTTGCAAAGGGTCAGGTCGGCACATATGACGGCATGGCGGTCATCAAGGTTCCCACCGCACGTTGGCCCGAGGCTGCAAACTTCATCGTTGTGCACAAGGCGGCTGCATGCGCACCCGTAAAGCTCAACGACACCAAGCTCCATCAGGACCCGCCGGGAATTTCCGGTGCACTGCTCGAAGGCAGACAGTACTACGACCTGTTCGTGTTCGGTGCAAAGTGTGCAGGCGTGTACGCGGATATAAACACAAACGTAAAGCAAATCCTTGCAGATCCGTACTATGATTACGATTACACAAACATAATCAGTGATGCAAGTGAAGCAAACTTCTGCTACACGGTTGACGGCAGTGACCCGCGCTATTCAAAGAATGTAGCTTACGGCAGCTTCATGGGTGGCGTTGAACCGGGCACAAAGGTGCGCGCATATGCCTTTATGGAGGGCTGCTTTAACTCAAATGTAATCGAATTTGAAGTTTAAGGCGGTGGCTTGATATGGCAGGTATAAAAAATCTGCCGGTGTATACTGCGGCGGCGGGAAATTCTTCCCGCCGTGCAGTCAAGGCGGCCGTGTACCCTAAGGCGGGCGGCACGCCCTACATCGGATATGTTATTGACGGCAGAACATATAAGGACCCGAATGGCAAGGTGCGCATAGACGACGGTTCACGCGTGGAGCTTGCCGACGGTCGCAGCTATATTTACAACCGCGAAAGCGGCGGCGTGCCGAACTACGCAACCGCGATGGCAAGCTATGAAAACTCAATAAAATCGGATTTGGACGCATATCGTGAGAGCCGCAAGCATGCAGACCGCGCGATTGACCTTGGGGTAAGTCAGACCGTCGAGAACCTCAGAGCCGACCAAAAGAGAGTGAGCGAGCGCAATAAGGTTGCAAAGAAAGAGCTTGCGCGCGCATACCGCGATGCGGCAAACCCACACGGTGTTGTTGCCGAGCGTCTTGAAGCACTCGGCTTGGGTGATTCGGGATACGCGGAGAGCACGTACGCAAAACTCGGTGGCGAATATCAGAGGGCACTGGGTGAAATGGATGCCACCGAGCTTCAGGCGCTCAGTGAGATTGACGCGGCGATAACCCGCGCGTATCGTGACGGCGAGATAGAAAAGGCAAAGGCATGGCAGGAGCTTGAAAAGGACATTTTAAAGTACAGCTCCTACAAGAACGAAAAGCTTGCAGACATGCAGTTTAAAGCGGCATCTGCCGCCGCGGATGACGAGCGCTGGCAGCAGGAGTGGCAAAAAGAGCTTGAGGATACCGCGTATTCCCGCCGCCGTGACGAGCTTAGCGACAGCCGCGATGCCCAAGAGGATGCGTATGACCGCGCGCTCGCGCTTGTAAAGCTGGGCATAAGCAACAATGAAATCGCCGCCGCACTCGGTATAAGCCGCGCACAGGCGGATGCGATTGCCGCCCGCGCAATAGCAAAGAAAAGCTCATCGGGTACCAAGAAGAGCTCATCGAGCTCTAAGGTAAAGAGCGTGAGTGAGCAAAAAAACACAAAGCTGACCGCCGCCGAGCGTGCTGAGCTTGATAAAAAACAGAAGGAAAAGGTTGCAAAGCTCAAAGCCGTGATTGCCGCGGTTATTGACAGCGAGAACATAACAGATGCTGAGGAAATCCAGCGTCTGTACGACCAGTATGTTATAGACGCGGTAACCAATGGGTACATATCGCGCGAAGATTTGGAGTATATGTACTAAAATATAAAAAGCCTCTTCGGAGGCTTTTTATATTGCATATTGAGTGGCGCGGGAGTATACTATATATTAATTGAGATAATAAAGAGGAGTAGAAAATATGGGATTATTTGAGCTTTTCCTGATTGGCATAGGCCTTTCGATGGACGCGTTTGCCGTCGCGGTGTGCAAAGGGCTCTGCATGACGAAGATAAACAAAAAACACGCGTTGGTTATCGCGCTCTTCTTCGGCGGATTTCAGTTTCTCATGCCTGTTGCAGGCTGGCTCTTAGGCACGCAGTTTGAGCGGTATATCGTAAGCTTTGACCATTGGATTGCATTTGCACTGCTTGCATTTATCGGCGGTAAGATGATATATGAGGCGATAAGCGATGATGATGAAGATGCGTGCAGAGCGGATAAGTCGCTTGACTTAAAAGAGCTTACGCTCCTTGCAATAGCAACGAGTATTGACGCGCTCGCGGTCGGCATAACCTTTGCGTTTTTAAAGGTAAATATTTTGCCTGCAGCGGGACTTATAGGTGTTACCACGTTTGTCCTCTCCCTCGCGGGGGTGGTCATAGGCAACCGCTTTGGAAGCAGGTACAAGAAAAAAGCCGAGATATGCGGCGGCGTCATACTTATCCTTATCGGTCTTAAAATTCTCCTGGAGCATCTTGGGATAATGTTTTAACAATAAAGAGAAGTGATAAATTATGAAAATGGTTCTTTTAACCGCGTTGGGTGTCGGCGGGGCGACGCTTTTCGGGACCCTGCTCGGGTTTGCGTTTAAAGGTCTGTCACACAGGTTTTCGGATATTGTCCTGTCCTTTGCCGCGGGCGTAATGCTCGCCGCTGCGGTGCTCGGACTTATTCTGCCGTCACTCGAATACGGCGGTAACTTTAGCGTAATTGTAACCGTTGCGGGCGTTTTTGTCGGCGCGATGTGCTTAAACCTTATCGACCATGTCACACCGCATCTGCACAGACTTGTCGGAGCTGAGGACGAGGCGCACAACAATGCGGATTTAAACCGCGTGCTTTTGTTTGTAACCGCGATTGCGATACACAACCTGCCCGAAGGCATTGCCGCGGGTGTCGGCTTCGGCAGCGGAGATACCTCAAACGCACTCATGATAGCCGGAGGCATCGCGCTTCAGAATATACCCGAGGGTATGGTGATTATCGCACCCATGCTCGCGGCGGGCATAAGCCGTAAAAAGACATTCATCTGCGCGACGATAACCGGACTTATTGAGGTCTTTGGAACGCTTGTCGGATACTTCTCAGTAAGTCTTGCATCTGCGATTTTACCGTTTTCACTCGCGTTTGCGGGCGGTACGATGTTATATGTCATAAGCGATGAAATGATACCCGAAACCCACGCGCACGGCAGCCAGCGCGGCGCGACATATGCACTGCTTGCAGGATTTTGCCTGATGCTCGTGTTTGACGTACTTTTAGGATAGAAAAAGCCTACCGACAGGTAGGCTTTTTCTGGTGCGTCCAAGCCTTCCCCTATGTAGGGGAAGGGGGACCGCGTAAGCGGTGGATGAGGTGAGGCGTTGCGAAATGTAAGCCGTAACGTGGTGCGTGGGTTTTAGTTTTCCACCTCATCAGTCTCGCCTGCGGGAGGGCACGGAGACCCTCCCCTACAAAGGAGAAGCCTATAGTAGCCTTCCCCTATGTAGGGGAAGGTGGCAGCCGTGAGGCTGACGGATGAGGTGAGAGGCAATCTTTTTTCTCAATCCTCGCGTTCTAAGATGTCTAAAATATGGTTTTTGTATAAAATGGCTTTTGCGCCGTATACCGCCTGTATGCCGCCGCCGATTTCGAGCACATCCGCCGCACCCAGCGCTTTGAGTGCCGCGCGGTCCACCTTTGTCTTGTCACGCACGTTTACACGCAGGCGGGTTATGCACGCGTCAACATCCTCCATGTTATCGCCACCGCCAAATGCTTCGATTATTTTGACCGCGTCTTCCTTGAGCTTCCCTTTGGTAACAAGCTTTGACTGCACGCCCGGCTGGTCACTGTCCTCATCATTTCTGCCCGGGGTCATGACGTTGAATTTAAGGATAAGGAACTTGAAGACAAAGTAGTAAATAACCGCCCAGAGTATGCCGACAGGGATGACCAGCAGCCAGTTTGTCTTGGCATTTCCCTGAAGTACGCCGAAGAGCAGAAAGTCAATGACACCGCCTGAGAACGTGTTTCCTATTGAGATATTCAAAAGGTCTGCGACCAGGAAGGAAACACCGTCTAAAAACGAGTGTATCACGTAAAGCCACGGCGCAACGAAAAGGAACATAAACTCAATCGGCTCGGTTATGCCGGTTATAAATGAGGTGAGCGCAACGCCCAGGAACAGTCCCGCGAATGCGCGCCGTTTTTCGCGCGCGACACAGCGGTACATTGCAAGGCATGCGGCGGGGAGTGCAAACATCATCGTCGCAAAACGCCCTGCAAAAAAGCGCGTGCCCTCGGTGAAAAGCCCGACATGGTTGGGGTCTGCCATCTGCGCGAAGAATATTTTCTGAGCACCTACTACGGTTTCGCCTGCGACCTGCGCAACACCGCCGAGCTCTGAGTACCAGAAGAGCGGGTAAATCATGTGGTGAAGTCCTACTGCACCGCACAGACGCATCAGGAAGCCGTAGAGGAAGGTTCCGAAAACGCCGAGCTTTGCAATGCCCTCACCCGCGGTGACCAGCAAGTTCTGGAACGGCGGCCATACAATGAAGAAAAACACACCCGCAAGAATAGCCGCAAAAGATGCGGCAATGGGTACAAAGCGCGAACCGCCGAAAAATCCGAGCACCTGCGGAAGTTCAATATTGCTGTAGCGATTGTGCAGCCACACGGTGATTGAGCCTATGACTATCGCGCCGATAACACCCGTGTCTATACCGGTTTCGCGCCCGAAAATCGTAAGGAGCGCGGAAATTGTAGCGGTCATGACAAGATAACCCAGAATTCCCGCAAGCGCGGCTACACCCTTGTCGCGCTTTGCAAGACCTATACACAGACCTATGCACAAGAGAAGCGATAAGTTTGCAAAGACCGCGTTACCCGCCTGACTCATTACGGTGAATATGCCTTGAAGTACCGGGCTTTCGAGTATCGGGTATTCGGCGATTGTTGCAGGGTTTGAAAATGCACCGCCGATACCGAGCAGTAGTCCTGCAGCGGGGAGCACCGCAATCGGCAGCATAAAGGATTTGCCTATTTTCTGAAGTTGTTTGAACATAGTATATATCTCCTGCGTTTATTTCGGAGAGTAGCTCATGACAATGTCGGATACAGTAACGTTCCCTCCGAGCTTGTCTTCGTCAATTGAGCATTTCTCACCGCTTGAAATTACAAATATAACGTCACAATCAAAGCCGGCGTCTCTGAGGGTTTTAAAATCCACGTCCACAAGCCGCTCGCCCTGCGCGACGCGCTCACCGCCTTTTACATGGCTTTTAAAACCGTCACCCTTGCGCTTTACCGTGTCAATGCCTATGTGGATTAGCGCTTCTGCACCCTGAGAGGTTGTAATGCCTATCGCATGCCCGCCCGGGAATACCGTGCTTATAACACCTGCAACGGGCGCGCAGACGGATTCGCCCTCAGGCTCGACAGCGAAACCTTCACCCATCGTGCCGGCAGAAAATACCGGGTCGTTTACCTTGGTAAGCGACTTTAACATGCCGTTTACCGGCGCGGTGACATTATGCTGTTTTGACTTACGTCTTCCGAAAAACATAGTCTATCATTCTCCAATCTGCATTTTTTGAGTTGGTATAATTTAAATGTAGTCTGCTCGTATATATGAAAAAATATGCAAATGCTGAAAATTTTAAATTCCCACTATACAGATTTTGAAAATTGAGGTATACTAAAGCTATAGCACCTTAAATTGAAAGGCAGGTTTTAAAAATGAAACGTTTAATGGCTTTTGTACTTACTCTGGCGCTTGCGCTCAGCATTATGCCCGCGGTCTCCGCAGCGCAGTTTTCCGACCTTAAAGGTCACTGGGCGGAGCAGGTCATGCTTGAGGCAAACAAAAACGGTCTGCTCTTCGGCTCAAACGGAAAGATGGACCCGAACGGCAAGCTCACCCGTGCACATATCGCGGCTATCGTAACACGTGCTTTCGGAGCAACGTATGAGGCGGATATGTCCTCCTATACCGATGTACCGTCAACCGCTTGGTATGCCAAGGATATGGCTCGCGCAGTCGGCATGGGAATCATGGCAAACCGCGGAATGATTAAGCCCAATGAGCCGATCTCACGTCTGGAAACATTCCTGGTGCTCGCAGCAGCACTTAACCTTGACGATGCAGATGCATCTGCGCTTTCAAGTTTCTCCGATGCAGCAAGCGTTTCCGAGTACGCAAAAGGTCAGCTCGCAGCTATGGCGGCACGTGGCTATGTAAGAGGCGCAAACGGCAAGTTAAACCCGAACTCAACTATCACCCGCGCTGAATTTGCAGCACTCTTTGCCCAGATTTTTAACTCCATCAAATCATCCGGCAATATCTCCACAAGCATCACCGGAAATATCCTTATAAACGGTGACAATGTCAATATGGACTATTGCTTTATCGTCGGCGATGTCATCATCGGTGACGGTGTCAAGACCGTAAACTTAAATGCAGTGTCCGTGCAGGGCAGAATTTTAATCCGCGGAGGCGAAACCGCAGTTAACTTAAGCGGCTCGACCAATGCAACCGAGGGTATCATCGTCGCAAAGACAAACGGCGAGGCTCAGCTTTTCAACAAAGCGGCTATCACAACCGACGGCGTTATAATAAGAACCCCGACCCGCCTTAACGGAAACTTCACGAATGTCGATGTGCGTGCAAACGTTAATATCGTATCCGGTGTTGTAAACCGCATGGAAGTAAATGAGATAGGTGTAGCCGTCACAAACGAAATCGGTGCTATCCTAAATTACCTGTATGTAAATAAGAATGACGTTACCGCATCAGGTACCGGCTTCTCTTCAATCATTTTAGGTCAGGGCGTAACCGGAACCATACTCAACGGTTATCCGCTACTCTCCTCCATCGTAACCTCAACCGGCGGAATCTATTAAGCTTTGACCGTATTTAAAACACAACTAAAAAACGGAGCAGTGAATTTCACTGCTCCGTTTTTTGTGTATAACGAAAAAAGCCTTCCCCTACATAGGGGAAGGTGGCAGCCGTGAGGCTGACGGATGAGGTGATGCATTGCGTGGTGCTATACGTAATGGAAAACAATCGTAGGGGAGGGCCTCCGTGCCCTCTCGCGGGACATTCAACAAACGTCTACCGCTCCTCATGCATGGTTCTGCGGTACTCGGTCGGCGTATAGCCGGTAATCTGCTTGAAAAGACGCGTCAGCGCACGCGGCTCATAGCCGAGCGAATATGCAACGCTTGAAACCGTTGCATCGGCTGAGCGGAACATCTCGCACGCTTTTTTAATTTTAAGCCTTGTCATAAACTCCTGCGGGGACTCGGTCAGATGCTCCTTGAAGAGAGTAAACAAATAGCTTCGGTTTAAGCCGACGTGCTTTGCCACATCGCTTATTTTTATCTTGCGATTGCAGTTTGCTTCCATAAACGCGATGGCTTTTTGGATATAATCCTCATACTCACTTGCCTGACCGTTAAGCTCTGCAAAGCGCGAGCAAAGACTGTATGCCTCCGAGAGAATGGAATACAGGCATGAAAGCCGCACGAGCTCACCTTTTGTTGTATTCAAAGGAGATGCGAAGTCAAAAATATCGTTGTTTTCATATTCGGGTGAGGATTGGAGTATTCTCTTAAGCTCGTGGAGAATATACTCGCTGTTTCGCCACGGGAATATCGGATTTGATGAGCTTATTCCCATGCGCTGCAGGTAGTACGGCAAAAGCATACCCTTTAGTCCAACCCATATAATATTCCACGGCGTGCGCGAGGAGGAGAACATGGACATCACCTGATTTGGAAACGTCATCATGCACTGTCCGGGCTCCAAAAAGTGTGATACACCGTCGAGGGTAACCGTGCCGCTTCCGGTCACGCAGTATATTATAAGGAAATGGTCGCGCAGCACAGGGCCGAAAGTCTGATCCTTGGGGAAGTCCGAATTTGAGCCCCAGAAGTATATGTTCATATCCGCCTGGCGCGTGTTACCGACGAAAAGCTTGGGTATATTCGGGTCAAATACCCTTCTGCTCATGTGCAGCACCCCCTCTTAAGAGACATTTTGTTGGATGATTTATTGTAACATCCTGTTGGAAAAAAGTAAAGTGATTTGGGAATTTACAAAACTTTCCGTCTTAAAATCAAACATTCGGTTACATACATACAACATTAAAGTCTTTGCTTTTTCAAAAAATTAAAATAAAATAGTAGCATAGGGATTTATACTCAAAAAGAATGTGTAAATATAAATTTTCAGGAGGCAGAACAATGAAAGGAAAAACTACGAAACGAGTACTTGCATGGATAATGTCACTGTGCATGATTTTCGGTATCATACCCGCGTCACCGTATGAGTACAAGGCGCAAGCTGTACAGGGAGAAGAAAAGTCTCTCTACACCTACGACTTTGGCGGTCTGGTATCTGCAAATCAGGTACTTGTCACCGCGGCGACTGCAACCGTGAATACGCCGCTTTATGCGACGGCGGATGCCAAGGCACCGTTTGACACGGCGCAGGAGATTGCAGCCTTAAAGCCGAACAGCGACAAATGGTATCTGTCCGACGCAGGCGTTACTTTGAATAATTCGTCCATAGCGACAAGAGTAAAAGTGCTTGTGACGGCAACAGGCTTTAATATGGCACTTCGCAGCACCTCATTAACGCAGATTGATGTGAAAATCAACGTAGAACAAGCGGGTACATATGATATAAGCACGGATATACAGCACACAGTCCCATCTACCGCGTCAGCTGCAAAGGTTGAATTTGTCGGTGAGGGCATAAGCTATACCACGCATGAGGCAGAAAACGGATCGGTTGATATAGCGAGTGCAACACTCGAGGCAAAGGAATATACCGTAAGATACTCACTTCAGGGAAGAATGGGAGCAACCGGAAGCTCTTCAGATGCGTCTCTTATCGTGCGCTCACTCACACTTGCCAAAAAAGCGGAGGTTGTTCCGACCGCGTATGACTTTTCCGGCAAGGTTACCGGCGCGACTGAAACCACAATACTGTATCGCCAGAATGTTTCATCAGACTATCCGGCAATCGACAGAAGCGATATTTGTCATACCTTAACGTTTGCAAATGCAACGTCAAAGGGTTCCCTGCCTTGGGGATACAAAAAAATGGGCGCAGATAAAGAGAGAAGAAATTATTGCGGAATGGACGTAAATTCTCTTTTGGTCAAGACTCATCAGGGAAGAGGCTCTAATATAGCTCTTGTAATAAAACCCGCAGAGAGCGGATACTATGAGCTTACCCCGGAATATAAGCTTTCCTTAAGCAGTGCAGGCGCAACCAATACAAAATTCCACGGCGCAAGGATTGAATTGCTTTCAGAGGATGAAACCTCAAGTCTTCTTAAATTCAGCAAGACCGCTGCGGTATCAAGCTTTACCGCAGAAAGCATGGGCATAGCCTATCTTGATAAAGATAAGGAATATGTTCTTAAGATGGATATTTCAGCCGGTGATGGCGCATCGGGTGATAACACGTTCTACGTAAAATCCCTGGCGCTTACCCCGAAGCTTCCGGTCATCGTAACCGCGTCCGCAGCGAGCATTCCGGCTCAGGCGGGCGAGGAAAAGACGTTTACGATATCCGCAAACTACGGCGAGGACGAGCTTGACTTATCCGCCGAGGGCGTTGAGGTAAAGTGTGAGGTCACCTCCGGCGCGGCCGAGACCTCATATGCTCAGGGCACGGTAACCGTAAAGCCTTCCAAAAACGGTGTAAATACCGTAAAGGTAAGCGTAAGCTATGAGGGAATGACCGGCTCATGCCAGGTAGTGCTTTACTCCTTGCCGGATGACGACAAGGCGGAAAAGTACAGCTACGATTTTGTAAAATCAAAGCCCGACGGATATTCCGAGCAAGCATTCCTTCAGGATATGCCCGAGCTTGCAAGCTTTGCAAACTCACTTATCAAGGGCAGCGCGCCGTGGATGTACCACTCGGGCGGTGAGAAGGTTAACGGAAACAACATCTGGAGCTATGACATCCCCTCAAACTACGCATTTACGATTCGCCAACGCGGAGGCGCTGAGCCACCGCGCAGACTGCGCATTTTCCTGCCGTCTGACGGCTTGTACACCGCTACGGTAAATACATACAACTGGGAAAAATCCACCAAGACCGACTTCAGTCTTATACCGTGTGACGAGAACGGTGTTGAACAGGGTGACGAAATTTACATCGGCGCGGCGGACGGATACCTGCCGAGCGGTTCGGCTACCGCTCAACTATACGTGGGCAAAGCCGAGTTAAAGCGCGGCTACTATATCCTCAGTATGGCGCAGCACAGACTGGACGCTACTCTCCAGTATGCGCGCCTTAATAAGTTTGAGCTTTCACGCGTTCACGCGGATATTTCCTATGAAGTCCCCGCACCAGTCGCAATCGGAGATAGCGTTGAAATGCCATTTACCGCAACGGTTTCGGGCAAGGCTGCCGCATGCACGGAGATTTCCGCTGCAGCAAATGACAATTTTACCGTTGCACTCAACGGCGAAAAGAACGCACTCGTATTTACCGGTGTAAAGGCGGGAACTTCAAGTGCTGCGGTTACCTTTAAGTTCGGCGATACCGAGCAGACGGTAAATATCCCGCTTTCAGTCTATGACAGCGACAAACTCGGAAACACTTCATACACCTACGATTTCACCAAAAACCACGCGGTCAACAGTTTCTATAACGTAAATTCCTTCAACATGACCACCGCGGGTGCGGATGAGGAGATAAACTCTGTCCGTCCGAGCGCACCGTGGAAATTTGAAAGCTCGGTGGATAACCCGACCTTCAAGCACGACGCGGAGCATTCATACGGATATCTTCTTTACGCAACCAAGGGTACGTCTTTTAGAATCCGTGTACCTGAAAACGGACGCTATAACCTCTATAACCGCGTCAGAAAAAGCACCAACGCGGGTGCTCTGAGCATCTCGATTCAGAACGCAAAGGGCGAGGGTAAGTACGCAAATAAAACACATCTCAATACGGTAGACATTTATGCAGAGGCTGACAGCGCGGTTTACAAGGAGCCTGTGCTCTACGGTACCGTTGATTTGATTGCGGGCGACTATATCATAACCTACGAGAATGAAAAGACAAGCTCCGCAGGTGATGTAAAAACCCCGGTAAGCGGTATCATTCTTGAGAGCGTGCCCGCTGCGCTTGATTTGGATGTCGCTCTTTCAAAGCCTGAGAAGATGCTCGTCGGTGAGACGTATAAGCTCCCGATACTCATCACTCTTGCAGGCATTATCCGGGTGGATGCTTCAAAATACACCGCTGAGATTACCTCCAACACCAATCCGGATGTTGCGGACCTTTCCGTAAAGCGCGAGCAGAACGGCGAGTATTATCTTGAGGTTATCGGTAAGATTGACCACGAAACCCGCGTAGCAATTACGGTTGAAGGCGAAGGCAGGAGTATTACGCATTCGGCTCTCATATCCGTAAACTCCGAGCGTATGCTCTACGATGACGTGGTATACGATTGGATGAAGACCAATACCTATACCGGCACAAACATCAACATTTCCGAATTTACGGATTTCCAAACCTCCATTGACGCGGGCAGTGCTCCGTGGAAATTCCTTGCAAACAATTCCAGCGGTACGTTTATATATACAAACGCCGGCTACGGCTTCTTTATGAAGGACCGCGGCGAGAGAAAGCTTGTAATCTATGTGCCCGAGACCAATACTTATGTCCCCGAGGTTGTTGTTGACCTCTGGACCGAGGGTACGACCTGTATCTATTCACTCACTCCGTCGGACGAGGACGGCAATGTGACCGGCAATGAATTTGAACTCGGCATGATAAACTCTGCAGGTCCGAGCGGCAGCGAATTTGTCACCGTAGCTATGGACAAGGTCTATGTAAAAAAAGGCTATTACGTGCTGACGATGACCGCCGGTGATGCAAAATACATTTCAAACTCGTTTACGCTGCGCAATCAGGCGGTGCTTTTAAATACCGAATCACCTGCACCGGTTGCAATCGGTGAGACGCTTGAAATACCTGTAAACGCATCACTCCTCGGTGAGGAAAGCACGGCTTCATTTGACCGCATCACCTTTGACGCGGCGGATACGTCTATAGCATCCTTCGAGGGCGGCGCGGACGGAAAGACGATGAAGATACGCGGCCTCAAGGCGGGCACAACCACCGTCGCAGTGCGTGTGGGTATAGGCGATTTGTCCGCACGCCGCATACTCTCCGTTACCGTATACGATGCGGACAAGACAACCGACACCGCCGAGTACCGTTATTCCTTCGGAAAAGCATCTACCAATCAGGCGATGAGCGAGATTCTAAGCTTCAATATGACCACCGCAGGTGCGGACGGCGAAATTAATCCGTCCAGAAAAACCGCTCCGTGGCGTTATGAGGGCAGTGCTGATGCTCCGACATTTATCGTATACACACCCGAAGGTTACGGCGCGTTCCTGTCAAAAACCGCTGGTACATCCGTGAAAATCCGCGTTCCTGAAAACGGACGCTTCAGCTTCGTTTCCGAAAACTGGTTCCAGAACGAGGGCGGAAAGCTCTCCGTATACCTGCAGAGAGCGGACGGAACCGGAGAATATGCAAACAAAACCCTGCTCGGCACTATAGACACATATACCGAGAAGAAACAACCCGAATACCTGCGTCGCACAAAGCTCGGCGAGGTCAATCTGAAAGCCGGAGACTATATCGTTACCTATGTAAATGAGGGTGACGGCCGCACGGCTGTCGGCGGAATATACCTTATGAGCCCGAAGGCGCAGGAAAACTTCTCAATCGCACCGCAGACCTCTGCGGTTGCAACGGTCGGCAAGGTTGTGCGCATACCGCTCAACTACACCTCGGCACTCGGCACACTGCCCGGGGATGCCGGACTTTCATTCAACGTAACCCATTCTGAGTCAGGCTATGCGGATGCCACGGTTGTAATTGAGGGCGCAAACGCATACCTGGACATTGAGGGCATCGCGGTGGGTGAAATGCGCCTTGACATCATAGCAAGTGCTTCGGGAAATACCGTTGCAGACGCATCGGTTGCGATAAGCGTTATCGAAGAAATTGCCGGAGTGGCAGGCGATTTGCACTACGACTTCATGAAAAACAATCCGGGCAAGGATAAAGTCCTCGACATAATAACCTTTGAGAACTTTGATAACTCCATTGCCGCGGGAAGCGCGCCGTGGAAGTTCGGCAATGTTAACGGCGGCGCATTCCGCTATAACGGATATGAAACCTATGCCATCTACATGCAGGGACAGGGAAGCTACAGCTTGGTTCTTCAGGTCCCCGCAAGCGGAAGCTATGACATAGTTGCCCAGATGTATGACTATTCGCACAGTACCAAGGCTTATACGTCCATCACCCCATGCGACAAGAACGGCGGACCGCTCGGCGCGGCAATTGACCTGGGAATTATTGAGACCCCGACTACTCTCGGAAGCAGAGTTGACGTGCCGTTGGGTACGCAGTACCTTGAAGCCGGCTATTACCTGTGGACGATGACGTTTAAGGACGCAAAGTGCCCATATGTGGATGATACCGGCAAAACCTATGCTGCACGTGCGGTTATAGACGGAATAAAGCTTGATTATCAGGAGCTGATGATTAGCGGAAATCTTACAAACAACACCTACGTCCTCATGGGTAACGAGAAGAGAATCCCGCTCAATGCAACACTTCTCGGCGAGGATACCGACTGGGCGCAGGATGCGTCATTTACCGTAAATATGTCAAACCGTACACAGCTTGACAAGGACGGCAATGACATCACCGCCGAGGAGCCTTACGCAAATGCGCGCGTTGAAAAGAGCGCAGACGGCAAGACTGCAGACCTTGTTATCACGGGTGTCGCCGAGGGAAGCACGGATATCGAAGTCAGTGTAATTATGGGCGGCAGACAAGCAAAAATGAGCGGAACCGCGATTTCCTCCAAGAGCGGAAAAGTCTTAGGCGAAATCTCACTTTCAGACGATTATATCATCCTTGATGCAGGAAAGGTGCGTACAATCGGAGTAACTCCGTATTGCATTGACGGAAGCGTTGCGACCGGCACGAAAGTCTATTTCGAGAGCGGAAATCAGGCGGTTGTCCGCGTCAATAACGCAGGCGAGCTGACCGCAGCCGGCGAAGGTGTGACCACTGTAACCGTTTACGTTGAAAAAGACGGTGTAATCCAAAATGCAACCGTAACCGTACGCGTAAATGACCAAACCCCGATTGAATCCATAAAGCTCAATCCAGTAAAGCCGATGCTTCCGGGCGCAAGCACCGAGCTCTCGGTAAGCGGTGTGCGCGAGAGCGGACTCAATGCGGATATTGATAAGTCCCTTGTAACCTATGAGTTTGTTGAAAATAAAGACCAGGCATTTAAGCTTGAAGGAAACACCCTGACCGCGCTCGGTGAAGGACGCGCTGTAATTTGCGCAAAATTGGGCGAGATATCTTCTGAAAATCTTGAAGTCACCGCAAGCGCAGCTGCAGCAGTAAGCTCCATAGAGCTTGACTTCCGTCAGAATCAGACCGGTGCACCCACCGATGCGGTATTCATGACTCACGGCTGGCAGATTGACCGCAGCGCGACAGCTAAAGAAACCCTGGCGCAACGCGAAAACCTCGTGTACAAAGCAGGTGTAGGCATCGCGGCTAAGATTACCGGTACGGATGCAACACGTGCATCGGATATGAGTGTAACCTTTAAGGCGGCAAACGACGGCGAGTATGCGTTTGACATGTTCGGCGGAAGGTTTGCAGACGGCGCACTCGCATATATCTATGTAGACGAAGTGTTCATGGGAAGCTATGACTTCTCAGGTGACAATCAGACCGCGGGCGATACAGCAGAGCTCAATAGCATCTATCTGACCGCGGGCGAGCACAAAATCACATTCAGACGTGTATCCGGCGGTGAGTACATCTATCCGGGAGTTGTAAGCATAAACCTTCTTGACAGCACTCCGTCGCTTGAAAAGCTCGAGCTCCGAGCATCAAGGACCACCTTATCTGTCGGCGAGAAGAGCACACTGAATATAAATGCAATCCTCTCAAACGGCAGAAGCTACAGCTTCGGTCCGAAGTTTGACGGCAGTGCAGATGCCGTAAATTATATCGACATCGCACTCTCCGGAGTCACCTCTGCGATAGCTGTTGACGGAAACACGGTTACAGCCGAGAAAACCGGCACGGTCAAAATATCCGTCACCGCAAAGCTTGGTGATGTAAGCTTCTCCAAGAGCGTTTCCATAACCGTTGACGACGCGGTTATTGAGTCTCTTGATGCAGAGCTTGAGGAGAAAAATCTCTACGTAGGTGCGTCCACTCAGATTATCGCAAAGTCAACCCTTTCAAACGGACGTGAGATTTCCGACTCTGACGTTACGATAACCGCAGAGGTTGAAAACCCGGCGGTCGCTGAGTTTAAAGACGGCGAAATCTTAGCACTCAGCGCGGGTACAACTGAAATTACAATATTTGCAACACTTGACGGCAATACGGTTGAGGACACGGTTACACTCGAGGTCAAGGACCACGGAGCAACCAAGCTTGTGCTCAGCGCGGATACGACCGTGATGAGTCCGTCAACCGACGGCAGCCAAATCCACATAAGTGCGAATATGAGCTCCGGCGGCTCGGTGGCAGTTGATGCGGCGAGCGCAACTTACGAAAATCAGAACGATGGGGTTATAACCGTCGATGAAAACGGCTGGGTAACACCTGTCGCAATAGGCAATTCAATTGTAACGGTAAAGGTCAATGTCGGCGGAGTTGAGCTTGAGGGAGTTCTTTCCTTCAAGATAACCGACGGCAAGACCCAGGGCAGCTACTACACACCTGAGAAGGTGGCTGCTGCGCGCAGAAATATCGAGAAATATGACTGGGCGAGAAAATCCAGGAATTCCGCGATAAGAAAAGGCGACTTCTTCGTTGATAAGATTAATTTCCTCTACAACCACATGACCTCAAACGAGCTTCCGCGCTCGTCAACCGTCCAGCTGCGCTACGACCCGCTTACAAACACCTGCCTCTACTGCGGAAAAGATTTGACCGCAGAGCACGGCAAGAGACCGTGGGTTATCGACGTGTTCAACTCACCGTGGAAAATCCAGTGTCCGGAATGCCGCAGAAAGTTCCCGACCAACGATTTCGGCTCATTCTATGACCTGGGCATTGTAAAAGTCGGCGAGGAAGAGCTCTACGGTGTAGAGGCGGGAAGTTGGAGCTATGAGAAATCCCACTACGAGCACTTCAATCTCTTTATGGCTGAGTATGCGGCCGCGGGTGTAGCAGACTACAACGAATACAGCACCATGGGCGAAAGAGGCGAAAGGATTCCGGGTGTAGGATACCTTAAGAATACAGGCGCGCCTGAGATGGAAGGTGTCGAGTACACTGCATACGACCTGCCCGAATTTGAAACCGGCGAAATTGTTCCCAAGACCGTGACCACCAACCTCTACAACTGGGGTGCGGATGACGGCTACGGCTACAACTCGGGTATCGGCTGGGTTCAGAGACATCCGTATTACAAATCCGGAGAGGCACCGGTTCAGTATTACCGCCAGTGGTCATTTATAGCCTTCTATAACCACTACGGTCTCTGGAACAGCTATAACGATAATAACAGCGGTGTCATGTACGGTGCAATAACCGCACTGCGTGACGCATACCTGTACACGGGTGATAAGAAGTACGGACGTGCAGGTGCAATACTTGTTGACCGATTTGCGGATGTATACCCTGACTTCCATGAGGATTGGCAGATTTGGGATAAGGGTGGATACTATCAGGGTCAGGACTATTACATAACCTATTCAAACTCTGACTCTACTCGTCCGAAGGGTAAGCAGCTCGGATCTATCTGGCAGCACGGTCTGTCCAGATACTACACGCTTGGCTATGACGCATTCTACGATGTATACGAAGACCCGACAGTAGTTGATTACCTGAACAAGAAATCCATAGAGTGGAATTTGGAGGACAAATCCACACCTAACGCAATACGTCAGCATATCGAGGATGACCTGCTGCGTGAGAATTTCCGCTCCATATGCAACGGTAACATCCACGGCAACTTCGGCATGCAACAGTCACTCGCTGCGTACACCGGCGTTGTGCTTGATACCCAGCCCGAATCGCGCGAGATGATTGACTGGATGTATCGCTCGGGAATAGGAACCCACGGTGATGACAATATCACCGGCGGAAACGTGCTGGTAACGCTTATAAACAGCGTCCGCCGCGACGGTCACGGCAACGAGGGTTCACCTAACTACAACTCGCTGTGGAATAACGCGATTGAAACCATCGCCGAGGCACTTGACGGCTATGACGGCTATCCCGAGATGGATATGTACAAGAACCCGAAGTTTATAAACATGTTAAAATCATTCCTGCCGATTATCATGACACGCCGCACCACGGTTCAGAACGGTGACTCGGGTGCGACTGCGGATACTAATATTATGGCACCGTCCACCTCACGTCTGGTGCGTATGTTCCAGAAGACCGGAATGGCTGAGTTTGCACAGTTTGCATACTTCTTAAACGGCAATAAGGTTGACGGACTCTATACCAGCATCTTTGATGAGGATCCGGTAGCTGCTCAGCAGGAAATACAAAAGGCGATTGACACATACGGCGAGTATGACTTTGATAAGTCTGTTCAGCTCGGCGGTTACGGCTTTACCGCGCTTCGCGGCGGAAGCCTCTACTCGGATAAGGATACCCAGCGTGACTTCTGGATGTATTACGGAAAGGCCTCAGGTCACGGTCAACCGGATACGCTCAACTTGGGCATCCACGCCTACGGCTTGGATATGGCTCCTGAAATGGGCTACCCGGAGATAATGGGCGGCGAGGTCTCTGATAACTGGGGTTATACCTCGATAAACCACAACCTGGTTGTTGTAAACACCGCAAAGCAGTCGCGTATAGCAACAAACGCAGATCCTAAGCATTTTGATGATGCGGGACGTGTAAAAATCATGGACGTCGATGCATCCGATACAGCTGTATATCTCAAGGCGGGTACGAGCATTTACCGCCGCACCGTGGTAATGATTGAGGCAACTGACGAGGTAAGCTACGGAATTGACTTCTTCCGCGTCAAGGGAGGAAATGACCATCTCTATACTTTCCATTCGCAGTCGGATGAGATTTACGAAACCGAAGGCCTCAACTTGGGTTCAACGCAGACGATGGGAAGCTATGCAGGTGTTGACATTCCATACCGCGCGCCTGAGCATGAAACCGGCTTTACGTACTTTAAAAATATCCGCCGCGACACAAACCTTGAGTCCAATGAATTTGCGGTTGACTTTAAAGTAAAGGACTTTCGAAAGACGCTTAAGGACAGTCAAGGTCTGCATCTGCGCATGACAATGCTAAACGACTTTAAGCTCACAGAGGTCTCATTGCAGCAGGGCGAGCCTCCGCGCGTCGCGGGAAATCCCAAAATGCTTGAGTTTGTCTTTGCACGCAGAAAAGGCACAAACCTTGATTCGCTCTTTACAACCGTATTTGAGCCGTATAAGCACAACCGCTACATCAAGGATATGGAGCAGGTTGATGTGGAACTGCTCTCAGGCGTTGAGAGTGATGCGGATACCGTCAAGGCGGTCAAGGTAACGCTCGAGGACGGCCGTGTGGATTATGTAGTTTACGCGACCAATAACAAGGTGCTCTATCGCATTGACAATAAGTTTGACTTCCGCGGCTTTGTCGGAGTTTACAGCCTGTCTGACGGCAAGGTGGTTTACTCATATATAAATGACGGCGATATAATCGGTGATACCACGACCAAGGCGGCATACACCGGTAAGGTTTCGGATTTCACACGCGAGCTCAGCATTGAAAACAGCATTACCGTCGAGCTTGACAGTGCTGCCGATGCAAAAGAGCTTGAGGGACGCTTTATCTATATTGAAAATGACGGCAGTGAAAATGCCGCATACCCGATCGTCGGTGTCAAGAGCATAAACGGCAGAACCGCGGTTCTGGATGTGGGTGGCGAAACCTTCATCCGCGCATGCCGCGATTCGACAAACCTTGATGCCGGGTATATCTACAATATCGAAGAGGGGCAGAGCTTCTCAATTCCGCTCTCTGACGTATACGAAAGCTCACCCGTATTTACTCCGGTAGAGGACAGACGCGCAGCAGCCGGAAGCAAGATAAGCTTCAAGGTTTCCGCGACAAGTCCGGTTGACAAAGATATTACCTATGAGGCTGTCTCGATGCCGCGCGGTGCGAGCTTCGATGAAAACACGCAGACCATATCATGGACACCCGATGAAAAACAGTTGGGAGAACACCATGTCGAAATCCACGCAAATGACGGTTCATTGACTACGAGCATACACATAAATGTTGAAGTCTACCGTTCTGCAGGTATTGTTGGCAGCGGTTCGGGCAATGAGTCCGATGAAAATCAGGGCACGGGCTCGGATTCATCCGATACAACGCCTTCGGGCGGTGATGCACCGTCAGGCGGCAATACACCTCCGAGCGGGAATGACGGTTCAGGCTCCGGCGGTGGCGGCGGAGGCGGTTCCGGTTCAGCGGGTGGCAGCGGCAACGAAAGCGGCGATCAGAAACCCGACGATTCCGGCAATACCGATGCAGGGGATGATACACCTGCCACACCCGGCGAGAAATTCGTAGACCTCGGAAACCACACCTGGGCAAAGGATGCAATCTACGCACTTGTTGACAGCGGCGTTGTAAACGGAACGAGTGAGAACACCTACTCACCTGCAAAAAACATCAAGCGCGCAGACTTTGCTATAATGTTAGTTCGTGCCTTCGGAATAACCGAGGGTCAAGGAGAGCACTTTGCAGACGTAGATGCTTCTAAGTACTACGCAAAAGAACTTCTTCTTGCAAAGGCAAACGGCATAGTCGGCGGCATCGGCGATAACAAGTTTAATCCGGAGGGTGAGATAACCCGTCAGGATATGATGCTGATGCTCTACCGCGCACTTGAGGCGCAGGGCAAGAAGCTCCCGGATGCTGACGAGAGTGTGCTCGCTGATTTTGCAGATGCAGCCGAGATTGCAGACTATGCAAAATCTGCGGTTGCAAGCGTGGTTAAGGCGGGTATAATAACCGGCTCGAACGGACGCATTAATCCGCTCTCTCGCGCAACACGCGCCGAAATTGCGGTAATGCTCTCGAGGATCCTTGTTAAATAACATCTTTAAATGTGTAATATGCGTTGGGGTAAATTAACCCCAGCACATATTTGCATTGAGATGTCCGGAGGATGTACGTATGAACGCGAATCTGATTAAATATCACATAACGCCACGTGTTTTAAAGGCTGACGAAATGCAAACAGTGTCCGTTAAGGGGCTTGACAGCTCGTGTCGGTTTATTGACGGTGTTGATTATGTGATAACCGTAACGCAAAAGGACGGTTGGGAATATGACGAGGAAAAAGCTTTCAAATCAATCGGGAGAAAATGCACAAGTACATACATCTGCCGCAGTAAAGACGGTGTGCTGTCCTTTGAACACTACTTTGCGGGTGAGGGCGAGTGGAAGGTAAACATCGCCCGCGCGGAGAATCAGACGCACGTGCCCGAGCATCTTGTAAAATACGGCTGGAAATGGAAAATAAACGAGCTGCTTGAAGGCTTTGATTTTCACGTCTACTCACTGTATGAGGACTTGTACTGCAAGCGTCCGTACAAAGGCGATTTGCACATCCATACCTGCGCATCGGACGGAAACGAAAGTCCGGAGATGACCGCAGCGCAGTACCGCAAGTACGGGTTTGATTTTATTTCCGTCACCGACCATTTTACCATGCAGCCCTCACTTGAGCTCATTGAAAAGCTGCGGGATGTACCCACCGGCATCAAGGTTTTCCCGGGCGAGGAAATTCACCCGATAGTCGGCGCGCAGTTTCATGTGGTAAACGTCGGTGCGCACTCGAGCGTAAATAAAATCATTGAGGAAAATCCGGAAAAGGTGCAGGAAGAGGTGCGCGAAGTAGCCCAAGTAATCAATCTGCCAAGCCTGATTGACCGCACGGAAATCGCGTGGTATACGTGGATAAATGACAAAATTCACGCTTCGGGCGGAATTAATGTATATCCGCATCCGTTCTGGGTACCGCGTGACGCGTACAGTGTGCGCTCGGAATTATCAAAGTATATCCTTGAAAACGGGCTGTGCGACGTTTATGAAATTCTGGGCGGTACGGATAAGCGGCATAATCGCTTGCAGGTTGCGCTCTATAATGAAATGCTTTTAAAGGGAATTGACCTTCCGATAGTAGCCTCAAGCGACAGCCATGGTTCAACAGAATCCGGTGTGGCGCATTTTAACGATGTATGGTCTGTGGTTTTCTCCGAGGATAAGGAGAGGATACTCGAAAATGCGCTCGGCGGCATGAGCACCGCGGTGGATAATATGACACCCGGGGACAAAAACGTGTACGGCAAGCTCAGATTGTGCGAGTATACATGGTTTTTACTTGAAAATTATTACCCGCAGCGCGATGAGCTGTGCATCGCGGCAGGGCAGGCTCTTTTAAGATATGTTCAGGGCGATGAAAGTCAGATTCCGCTCATTGAGCTTCTCGAAGCAGAAATTGCAAAGTTCGACCACGCATTTTTCAAAAAATAATCTCATATTTTACGCAAAAAGTTTCAAATTTCACGGTTGCATTGTACAAATAAAAAACATGTAGTAGAATAGTAAAAAACAAGGAGGAAGTTTTAAAATGAAAATGCATTTTTTGGGGACCTGTGCAGGCACTGAACCGATGCCCACACGCAAGCATACATCCTGGGTGTTGGAGCATAATGATAAGCTTTACTGGTTTGATGCGGGCGAGGCATGCTCGCAGACCGGATACCTGATGGGGCTCGACCTGCTGAAGATGGAAAAAATAGTAATTTCGCATGCGCACATAGACCATGTAGGCGGACTTGCAAATCTTATATGGAACAAATTAAAAATATGCATGAATAAAAAAATTGCCAAGTATCCGCACGTGGATGTGTACATCCCGCTTATGGAGTCCTTTGACGCGGCGCTTAAGATTGTCACCGCAAGTAACGGCGAGGGCTCGGTTGACGTTACCGGACATCTTGTAAAAGACGGTGTGCTCTTTGACGACGGTGACGTTAAAGTAACCGCTCTGCACAACTGGCATGCGGCTCCCAAGGTTGAGGGCGTTTCCGTATCATATTCATACCTCATTGAGGCAGACGGCAAAAAGATAGTATTCTCCGGCGATGTAAAGGCTTACGAGGAGATGGACCCGCTTGTCGGCGACGGATGTGACGCTATCATAATCGAAACCGGTCACTTCGGAATTGACCGCGCACATGAGTATCTTCAGAACAAGAATATCGACAGGATTTTCTTCTGCCATAACGGACGCGAGATTATAAATTACCCGAAGGAATCTGCGGAAAAGGTGGAAAAATACTTCTGCGGCAGAGGTGTAATCTGCGAGGACGGCACAACGTTTGAGATATAAAAGGATTGATTTACGGTGAAAATAGGTTTAATCTGTGATTTACACATGTCATACGGCGAAACCTCAGCACAGTGGGCTTTTTTCCTGCGCGCGGTTGAAAAGCTAAAGGAAGACCGCGTGACGGACGTTATAAGCGTAGGGGACATCACCTCGTTCGGTGAGGAAGAAGTTCTTTTAAAATACATAAATGCGATGCCACAAAAAGGACATCGCCTGCTTATAGGAAACTCCGACGTGCGCACACCCGAGAGTGCCGAGGGGATACTTAAGCACTCAAAGAGCTTTGATGAGAATATTGGCGGGGCGAGAATTGTGGGTATAAATACGCCGTATGCCAAAATTGACGGCGCTGACCGCGAAATGCTTTTGACGCTCTCCGACGGTGATTTTCTTATCATGCACCACAGTGTGCAAGGGCTTGAAGCGGAAAGCCGTGAGTTTCTCACCGCGCTCTGCCAAAAATGCGCGATTACGGTAATCCATGCCCATTCACATAAAATTCAGGACTATATGCTCGGACGTGCGCATGTTATCGGAATACGCGCACTGGACCCGGATAAATCAATCGGCGGCTGGCCGTGCATAACGTATCTTGACACGGAAAGCCGAAAGCTCGAAGAGGTGCTCTTTGACATCGAAAAAGACGTTACGGATGATTTGAAAAAATACTTCGGCATCTCGTGTGTTGACAATCACCGGGACGTAAAATACGCGGCGGAAAACCGCGTGTTCGGTGTTGAGCTTCGTTGCAACGGCAAGGGGTGGGAGCCTGACATGACGCTGCTTCCGGTTATAGAAAACTGGCGCGCGTGTGGCGGCGGATACCTTTCCGTACATATGCCCAACCTGCGTTGGCGCGACGGCGCGATGAGCGGGGTTGACACATGGTACAACGCGGTCGATTACGCTAAGGCGGTCGGCGCGCAGGGACTTACCATGCACCCGCCACGCGTAAAGAAGTGTGATATGACGGATAAAGTCTATGATGAGTTTTTAAAGCTCTATGTATACGCGGTCGAGAGCGTCGGCGCGGATGTCAGAATAGGTATTGAGAATCTGCACATGGAGCGCGGCGAGGATGCAGCGAGTGACGAGTGCTGCTTTGGCTATACACCCGGTGAGGTCAGCGCGTGGATTGATGCGATAAACAATGCAATCTCAATGCCCGGGCGCGTCGGGCATACGCTGGATGTCGGCCATGCACGAAATAACGGCTCTATTTCTGAGGAGTATCCGATAAGCCGCTGGTACGAAATTATGGGCGGAAAAACCGTGGCATACCATATCCACCAGGTTGTACCGGGGGAGAATGGCATGTCAAACCACTCCGCGATTGAAAAATGGTTCGGCCCGATTATCTCATATGCCTCCTTCTTCTACTGCTGGGAGAAGAATATTATTAACCATGTCCCGGTGTTTCTTGAAGTAAAGGGCAGTGAGAGTTTTGACAAGAGCATAAAAGCATTCAATGAAATATTCATGTAAATTAAAAAGACCTTCGGGGCAGTTCCCGAAGGTCTTTTGCGTTTGCATTGTGTAGGGCAGGGGCTTACTCCTGCCGGTTATTATTTAAGAAGCGGCTTTAAATCCTTTTCAATCCGCATTGCCATGCGGTAGAAGCCAAGGTCATTCGGATGCGAGTAGTCAACACGGCAGGAATCCCAGCACTCGCCGTCCAACAGCTCGCCGCCGTCAATGAAGTATACGTTCCTGTCACCTGACGCAACCGCATTTGCGTATACATCGTATATAACGTCACGCCGCGCCGCCCATGTCGGGTGGCTTATGACGTTGGGTGCGGAAATCATGATTATCGGAAGGTCGGGGTGCGCGTCACGCACCTTCCTGTACATCGGGTAATACGTGTCCCGCAGATGCTCAACACCCGGTGCGTTATTGTCATAATCGCAGACGAACACGCTCATGTCAAGGGATGCTATGTAATCTGCAATTTCCGCTTCACCGCGCGCAGAGCCAGAGAAGCCGAGGTTGATGTGGTCAACATCCAGCCTGCGCGTCAGAATTGCCTGATACGCATTTCCCGGGCGCGATGCACACCCGCCCTGCGTTATCGACGAACCGTAGTACACAACCGGCTTTTTGTTTAAATACTCAAACGGCGGGAGAAGCTCGCTGTCCTTCTTTACCGCTATGTAAAGCTCCTTTACGCAGTCGTAGAGCGGGAAATTTATCGTGTATTCCGCCATCGTGCCGTCAAACGGTTGCGGCAGAGCGTAAGAGTAACCCTCGGTCATGCCGACTGGCGGAATAAACGGAAGTGCAAAGGTCGGCGTTTCCGAGCGGTGAACGCGCCTGAAACAGTCAAACCCCGACTGACCCAGCAGCGTAATGTGCGGCATTGACGGACGGTTTTCCATAACCGCGTGAATTGCAAGGAAGGTTGAGTTCGTGCGGAAGCGCACGCGCCCGCCCGCAGTGCAGCGGTTTAAGTTGAAAACGCGCTCGGATACCGTCTCTGCAATGCCTTGCGGCATGCGCACGTAGCGCTTGTCCTCCTCATCGTACATTATCCCGCATATCTCAAACGGCGCGGTTTTGGCGTCAAGCCAGATTATGTCCGGCTCGGTTATGTTTGTATTAACTATAAAATTCGAATCCAATTTATCAATGCTTGTAGGCTTCAAAAAATCACCTGCTTTTAAATTTTGTTATGCTGCTATTTTAAATGTACGGTCGGGCAAAAGTCAATAGATATACGCGCAAAAAGTACAATCCGCATGCTGAGGAAAAATGCATAAAAGAACCTGTTAGTCTCCGCTAACTAATTGTAGGGTTTTCTGAAATATTAAATATATAAAAAATAGAAAGCAAAATGCTTGACAAAATTTTCAAGGATGTGTATCATATAATCGGTTAGTAAAAGCTAACCGATTATATGATACGTGAGTTAGTCATCGCTAATTCGCATACGGCGAATAAAGGAGAAATATCATGAAAACTCTAAAGGGTGCAAAAATAGGTCAGACCGTAAAGGTTGTAAAGCTCCACGGCGAAGGCGCGATAAGGCGCCGTATTATGGATATGGGCATTACCAGAGGTGTGGAGATATATGTCCGCAAGGTGGCACCGCTCGGAGACCCGGTAGAAATAAATGTTCGCGGATACGAGCTGTCACTGCGCTTGGCGGATGCGGAAATGATTGAGGTCGAGTAATGCGGTTGCGGAAAATTTCCGTACCGACAAGTCAGTTTCTGCATAACATTTGCAATGTAAAGGATAAAAGGTCTTCCCCTTGAGGGGGAAGGTGGCAGCCGTGAGGCTGACGGATGAGGTGGGACGTCGCGGGATGCAAGACGTAACGTGGTGCGTGGAATTTACCTCTTCACCTCATCAGTCTTGCTGACGCTCGACAGCTTCTCCTCATAGGAGAAGCCTTTAAGAAAAATCAATTTTTTATCCCAAACTTGACAAAATCATAATTATAAAAAGAGAGGAATGCACTATGGATTTAAAAATTGCTCTTGCCGGAAACCCCAACTGCGGTAAGACCACATTGTTTAACGCCTTGACCGGTGCGAATCAGTATGTGGGTAACTGGCCGGGGGTTACGGTTGAGAAAAAAGAGGGTAAGCTCAAAAAAAATAGTAGTGTGGTTATAACCGACCTTCCGGGTATATACTCACTCTCGCCTTATACGCTTGAGGAGGTAGTTGCGAGAAACTACCTGGTCGGTGAGCGTCCTGATGCTATTTTAAATATTGTTGACGGCACGAATTTAGAGCGAAATCTCTACCTTACCACTCAGCTCATGGAGCTTGGAATTCCCGTGGTCGTTGCGATAAACATGATGGATATTGTCCGCAAAAACGGCGATAAGATAGATGTTGAGCGCTTGAGCCGTGTGCTCGGCTGTACGGTCGTTGAAATATCCGCACTCAAGAGTGACGGAATAAATGAGGCGGCGCATGCGGCGATTGAGGCGGCAAAGCTTAAAAAATCAAATGCGTCTGTGCATATTTTCTCGGGTACGGTTGAGCACGCACTCGCGCATATAGAGGAAGCCACGGTTCACGATATGCCCGAGGAGCGCCAGCGCTGGTACTCGGTAAAAATCTTCGAGCGCGACGAAAAGGTTCTCTCCGAGCTGAATTTAGACCCTGCGATAATCGCGCACATAGAAAAGGATATTGTATCCGTCGAGCGCGAGATGGATGATGATGCGGAGGGCGTAATCACAAATGAGCGTTATCTGTACATAACCCGTATCCTGCAAGGCTGTTATAAGAAAAAACACGCGGGCAGACTCTCCACCTCGGATAAAATTGACAGGATTGTCACAAACCGCATCCTGGCTCTCCCGATTTTCGTTGTTGCTATGTGGCTTGTTTACACGCTCTCAATCGGCACGATAGGCGATTGGACAGTCGGATTTATGAATGATACACTCTTTGGTACATGGATTATTCCGGGTGTTACGATGTTCCTTGAGAGTATAGGCTGTGCCGCATGGCTGGTAAGCCTTGTCGCTGACGGCATCGTCGGCGGTGTTGGCTCGGTGCTCGGATTTGTTCCGCAAATGATGATTCTGTTTATGATGCTCTCATTGCTCGAAGACTGCGGATACATGTCGCGTGTCGCGTTTATTATGGATAAGATTTTTAGAAAGTTCGGACTGTCCGGCAAAAGCTTCATCCCGATGCTCGTAGCCTCAGGCTGCGGTGTGCCCGGTGTTATGGCAAGCCGTACAATCGAGCAGGAGCGCGACCGCAGGATGACAATCATGACCACCTGCTTTATTCCGTGCGGTGCTAAAATGCCGATAGTAGGTCTTATCGCGGGTGCTCTCTTCGGCGGCGCGGCATGGGTTGCAACCGCTGCATACTTCATCGGTGTCGGCGCGGTTATCATCTCCGGCATAATCCTTAAAAAGACAAAAGTGTTTTCCGGAAACCCGGCCCCGTTTGTCATGGAGCTCCCCGCATACCATGCACCGATTGCATCAAACGTTCTGCGTACCACGTGGGAGCGCGGGTGGGACTTTATAAAACGCGCGGGCACGGTTATCCTGGCTGCAAGCGTTATCATCTGGCTTTTAAACAGCTTGAGCTTTGAGGGCGGTTTCCACTATATCACCGCGGAGAGTGGAGGAAAATCAATTCTTGAGATAATCGGCTCGGCGATTGCCTACCTGTTTATACCCTTAGGCTTTGGAAACTGGCAGTCGGCAGTCGCAACAATCTTAGGACTTCTGGCAAAGGAAGAAGTCGTCGGCGTGTTCGGCTCGCTCTCCTCAATGGCTGATGCGGACATGGCATTTATCGGAAGCGAATTCTTTGACTCCAACAAGCTTTCAGCGTTCTCGTTTATGATATTTAACCTTCTCTGCGCACCGTGCTTTGCCGCAATGGGCGCGATAAAAAGTGAAATGAATAGCGCGAAGTGGACCTTTGGTGCAATCGGGTACATGTGCGCGATTGCGTATGCAGTCTCACTCATGGTATACCGTATAGGTATGCTGATAGTAGCGGGAGTGTTTGATATATGGACGGTTGCAGCATTTGTAACCCTTGTTGTGGTCCTCTATTTCCTCTTGCGCAAGAATAAATATGCTGATAATAAGCTTTCAGTAAAGCTCAACTCATAAGGGGCTGATATTATGAATATTCCTACAATCATTGTTACCGGAGTAATTGCCTCGGCGGTAATCGCGATAATCGTAAAAGGTATAAAAAACAGAAAAGACGGCAAATGCTCGTGCGGCTGCAGCGGCTGCAGTATGAACTGCCACGGCAAAAAGTAAAAAGATGTAAGAGCGCGGAGAAATCACTCCGCGCTCTTTTGTATATTTCGCGTGTCTTTTACGAAAACTAAGCCGTAACTTTATTTGAAAGGCGGAATTTAAATTGAAAGTGCGCGAAGTTATGAGTACAAATGTAGTATCACTCATGCCGGAGGACACCACGGCAAAAGCCGCAAGCGTCCTCGCGCGGCACCACATCGGCATGATACCCGTATGCGCAAAGGACGGAAAGCTGCGCGGGGTGGTAACCGATCGCGACATAGTCCTGCGCTGTATCGCGTGTGAGAGCATACCCGAAGAGACAAGCCTGAGGGAAATAATGACCCGCGGTGTCATATGCGTATCACCCGATGCAGATGTGCGCGAAGCCGCCGCATGCATGGCAACCGAGCAGGTAAGACGGCTTCCGGTGGTTGATGCAAACCGCGTCGTCGGAATTTTATCGCTCGGCGATTTGGCGCGCTCGCAGAGCTTTGATATGGAAGCTGCAAAAACACTATCCCGAATAAGTGCGCGATAGCTTCCTTTTTTAAAAATCAGCGCGGTTTTCTTTTGACTATTGTATGGAGATTATGGTATAATAACCTCGGAGGAAAAGTGCTTTGCACTTTTCTGCGCAACAGGCGCGTTTGCTTACAGCAAACTCTCCGAGAACATTGTATCACTAATCCTATTCTTGCAAAGCAAGAATTTGCGGCTATACTCGCACAAAACGCAGAATGCGTTTTGGATTGTGGTATAATAACCTCGGAGGAAAAGTGCTTTGCACTTTTCTGCGCAACAGGCGCGTTTGCTTACAGCAACTATTTGCAATAACCGGGGGGCAAAAGAACCTTGATTGAATTTGTAACAAAAGAAAACTTAGCTGAATATGAAGCGTTTGTAGAATCCCATCCGAAGGGGCATTTTATGCAGTCCTCTCTCTGGGCTAAGCAGAAGCCAGAATGGGTGTGGGAGGGCATGCTCTGCCGTGACCAAGAGGGAAAGGTGCGCGGTGCGATGTCGGTACTTATCCGCAAGGTGCCATACCTTCCTTACCGCCTGATGTACGCAGGCCGCGGTCCGGTGTGCGATATATGCGATACGGATACACTGCGTGAGCTCACAGACGGCGCAAAGGAGCTTGCAAAGAAGTACAATGCATATACACTTAAAATTGACCCGGACGTTTTGATAGACGATGAGGCGTTTATCCTGCGCATGGAAAGCCTGGGCTATAAGCGACTGGACACCGGCAAAAACTTCTCCGGCATTCAGCCGCGCTTTGTGTTCCGCCTGTACTTAAACGGCCGCAGCGAGGAGGAACTCATGGAGTCCTTCCACTCCAAAACGCGCTATAACATCCGACTTGCCGAGCGCAAGGGCGTAACCGTAAAGCTCTGTGGCAAAGAAGCCGTGAGCGAGTTTTCAAGCCTGATGCTTGAAACCGGTGTGCGCGATGGCTTCGTAGTGCGCGATAAACAATATTTTGAAAATATGATGGATAATTTGGGCGAGCATTGCCGCCTTTATATGGCATATTCTGATAAGGGCGAGGCGATAGCCGGAACACTTGCCATATGGTATGGTGATAAGGTGTGGTATCTCTACGGCGCGTCCTCCAACAGCCACCGCAACCTGATGCCAAACTACCTGCTCCAGTGGAATATGATTCAGTGGGCGGTTGAAAAAGGCTCAAGAGTGTATGACTTCCGAGGCGTGTCCGGCGATTTGAGCGAGGATAATCCCCTCTACGGTCTCTACCGCTTCAAAAAAGGCTTTAACGGCGATTTTACCGAGTTTGCCGGTGAGTTTGATTACGTGTTCAAGCCGCTTGTGCATACCGCGGTAGAAAAGGGCGAAAAGACCTTCCGCCGCTTGAGAAAGAATTTGTTTATGCTCAAAAACCGCGGCAAGAGGTGAGTGTTATGAACACATTCATAATCGATGCAAAAGCGCTCTCGGAAAACATTTCCGCAGTGCGCTCCCGCACGGGCGAGCGAAAGCTCTACGCGGTTGTAAAGGGTAACGGTTACGGATTCGGGCTGTGTGAATATGTGCGTCGGCTCATGGATTGCGGTATCAGTGCATTCGCGGTCACCGAGCCGCACGAAGCCGCGGCAATACGCGCGTGCGGCGCTCACTCGGCAGAGATACTAATGCTTCGCTCGACCGCGGTTGAGGAGGAAGTAAAGGAGCTCATGGAGCACCGCGCGGTTCTTACCATCGGTAGTCCCCGCGCCGCAACGGTTGCAAACTCACTTTCAGCAGAGCTCAATAAAGCGCCATACCCGGTGCATATAAAAGTGGATACCGGAATGGGGCGCTACGGTTTTTTACCAAATGAGCTTGAGGATATTCTCTCGATTTTTAAATACATGGAAAACTTAAGGGTGGACGGAATGTTCACGCACCTAAACTGTGCATTCGGCAGTAAGAAAAGGACAAATGGGCAGATTGATACTTTTTTAAACGTCGAAGCCGCGGTTCGTGACGCGGGCTTTAATCCCGGCTGCGTCCACTATGCAAACTCTGCAACCCTATTCCGTTTTGGGGAGCGTGACCTGCGTGATGCGGTTAGAATCGGCAGTGCGCTGACCGGTCGTTTGGCGGTAAAGGTTAAAAACTCGGGCCTCTCCCGCATCGGCTATCTTGAAAGCCGCGTGTGCGAGGTGCGCTGGCTTACCCCGGGTGCAACGGTTGGCTACGGCGGTGCATACCGTGCGCGCCACGGCGTAAAAACAGCGGTTATTCCGCTCGGATACAGCCACGGCTTTGCAGTCGAAAAGATAAGGGACAGCTACCGCCTGCGTGACGGTATACGGTATATCCTTCAGGATTTAAAGCGGACGCTTACGCGCGAGAGTGTGTGGGTAAATATAAACGGCAAGCGCGCCCGCGTGCTCGGTCACGTCGGCATGCTCCATACGGTTATTGACGTAACGGAAATCCCGTGTGAGGTAGGCGACAGAGTAACGGTAAGCGTAAACCCACTGTACGTGGATAGCTCGGTGCGCCGCAGGTTTGATGCCTTATGAGCCGCGCTCCGCTTTATGACGCGCTTAAATCCCGCGCGGACGAAGGAAAACTGCGGTTCCATATGCCGGGTCACAAGGGTAAGGACGTTTTTGAAAGTGCCCTCGGCGAGGTATCACGTCTTGATTTTACCGAGCTTTACGGCACCGGCAATCTCTATGACGGTACATACCCGATAGCGGACGCAGAGGAGCTTTATGCAAAGGCATACAATGTACCGCACGCATATTTTTTGACCGGCGGCACAACGCAGGGGATTTACGCGGCGGCACGGCTTGCTCTGAAACCGGGTGACAAGGTGCTCATAGACCGCGGTTGCCACAAGAGTGTGTACCGTGCGCTGGCTCTGTTTGATGCACATCCGGTATACCTTAGCCCTGAGCTTAAAGCGCCGTATAATATACCCGATGCAATTTCTCCCGAGGATGTATCCCGCGCACTCGAGCGCGATGAGGACATCCGATGGGTGATACTCACGTGCCCGACCTATTACGGCGTGGTGTGTGACATAAAAGCCATTTCCGATAAAATACATAAGTACGGAGCCCGCCTTATAGTCGATGCGGCTCACGGTGCGCATTTTCCGTTTACCCACGGCATGGAGTGCCCGGTGGAACTCGGTGCGGATATTGCGGTTACATCACTGCATAAAACCCTGCCCGCACTCGGTCAGGCCGCAATGCTTCTCACCTCATCTGAGTTTTCACCCGATGAGGTCAGGGATGCCACCTCACTTTTCGGAACCTCAAGTCCGTCTTACGCGGTCATGGCGTCAATGGATTTGACGCGAAGGTTCATGGAAGACAAGGGACGGGAGAGGATAGGCCTGCTTGCCGAGCGGCTTTCCACGCTGCGCGAGAACATAAACACTAAAACACGGCTACGTGCGCTCAAGCTTGAAGCGGGCGACCCGCTGAGGCTTTGCGTGTGTACGTCAGAACTCGGAATATTCGGCTACGATGCCGCCGCGTATCTGGAAAATGAGCAGAACGTGGTCTGTGAAATGGCGGACGCGCGAAATGTTCTCTTCATAATAACACCTGCGGACGATGTTTCGGATATAGAAACCCTTGAGCGCGCGCTCATGTCCCTTGAAGTCAAAGACGCGGGCGAAAAACTCGGCGACATGCCGAAGCTTCCGACCCCACGCGCGGTGTACACCCCGCATCAGGCGATGTTTTTAAGGCGCGAAACGGTTTGCCTCTCGGATGCGCAAGGGCGCATCGCGGCGGAGAGCATATGCCCCTACCCGCCCGGAATACCCGTGGTATCAGCGGGCGAGGTCATAGAAAAAGCGCATCTTGAGTATCTTTACAACAGTGGCTTTTTTGAGGATGACACGGTCAAAGTAATTTGCATCTGACCGCAACCGCGGTTTAAGATAAAAATGATTAAATACGGAGGTGCCTACTATGAAGTTAGTTATGGCTATTATCAACGCAGACGATTCTCAAACTGTTATCAACGCACTCAATAAGGACGGTTTTTCAGTAACTCGCCTGGCGACAACCGGCGGATTCCTCAAAACCGGAAACACCACGATTATCGTGGGTGTCGAGGCGGAGAAAGTAGACGCAGTCCTTGAGATAATAAATAAGCATTCCCACAGCAGAAAGCAGATGGTCCCGTCAAATTCAGAGCTCGGCATGGGCTTTTTCCCGGCAGTGCCTGTGGAAATATCCGTCGGCGGTGCCACGATATTTGTGGTAGATGTTGAAAGGTTTGAAAAAATCTAAATGAAATTTGAAGGCTTTTACGGCAATAAAAGGATAAAAGAATATCTCTCCAACGCGGTGTCGAGGGGTGAAATAAGCCATGCCTTTATGTTCTCAGGTCCGGAAGGCATAGGAAAAAACACACTCGGCGGGATTTTTGCGCGCGCACTCGTGTGTCAGTCAGACGATGAGAAGCCGTGTGGCACGTGCGCTGCCTGCTTAAAATCCGGGAAGGACTCCCACCCGGATATTCTGCATATCCGCCGAAGCGGAGCCTCAATAAAAGTAGATGAAATCCGCGCGCTCAAGCAGGATGCATATCTGCGCCCGAATGATGGGGCACGGAAGGTGTATCTCATCCATGAGGCGGACTCAATGACGCAGGAGGCGCAGGACGCACTTCTGAAAATATTGGAGGAGCCGCCGGCATTTACAGTTTTCCTGCTTTTGTGCTATAATGAAAAAATGATGCTGGAGACCGTGCGCTCACGCTGTGTGCGCCTGACGCTCTCACCGCTTGACGGTGATGAAATGGCAAAGCTTTTGAGCGAGCGCTTTCCACTCCTTGCCAAAGAGGAGCTTGGAGAGCTTATCGCGCGCTCACGCGGCATAGCCGGAAGAGCACTTTCCCCGCATGAAGACGGCCCGGCAGAGGAGTGCGCACTCAGGATAATCTCTGCGGCTTCGCAGGGTGATGAACTAAAAATTGCCGAGAGCATGATAACTATTGAAAAATCAAAGCGTGAAGAGCTCTCACAGATTATAGATTGCACTGTAGCGCATCTGCGTGACGCGCTTATTACCCCGCGGGGTATTGATGCGTTTTACGGCGATGCCGCGTCCGGAAAACTCTATGCGCGTGCAGGAGACCGCGGTGTTTTGAGTATTATTGACGCACTCTCGCGCGCCAAGGCATATTGCAGGCAAAACGTCGGCGTTGCGCATATCACTGGGTTTTTGACCTGCGAAATCGCCCGGGCAGTCAAAAAATAGAGGAGGCAGGAATAGTTTTGACGGAAATTATAAGTGTTCGGTTCCGTGAAACGGGCAAGGCATATTCTTTTGACCCGAACGGAATAAACGTAAAAAAAGACGAGGCGGTAATTGTTGAAACCGCCCGCGGAATAGAGTACGGTATTGTAACCGCGGCAAACCACGAAGCCGAGGAGCAGGAGGTGGTCGCACCGCTGCGTAAGGTGCTGCGCCGTGCAACCGAGGAGGACCGCCGTATTGCGGAGGAAAACCGCATAAAGGAGAAAAAGGCGGCGACAATTTGCCAGCAGAAAATAGCTGAGCATAACATTGAAATGAAATGTATTGACGTGGAATATGCTTTTGACGGCAGCAAGATTTTGTTCTATTTTACTGCTGACGGCAGAGTGGATTTCCGCGAGCTCGTGCGTGACCTTGCAGGTGTTTTCAAAACACGCATAGAGCTGCGTCAGGTCGGCGTGCGCGATGAAGCCAAGCTGCTCGGCGGGCTGGGCATTTGCGGAAGACCTTTCTGCTGCGCAAGCTTTTTGGATGATTTTCAGCCCGTTTCCATCAAAATGGCAAAGGAGCAGAATTTATCCTTAAACCCGACCAAAATATCCGGCACGTGCGGAAGACTCATGTGCTGCCTTAAGTACGAGCAGGAAGCGTATGAGGACCTTATCCGCACAACCCCGAAGGTGTCATCGGTCGTCGAAACACCGCAGGGCGTCGGCACGGTTGTGGACGTCTCACTCATGACCGGAAAGCTCAAGGTGCGCCTTGATGACAGCACGGACTTGGCACCCAAGTGCTTTAACAAGTGCGACGTGTGCGTAAAGCGCGGACCGACAAAGCAGGTTAAGGCGGAGAGTTCATCAAACGTTGACCCTGAGCTATCAAAGCTTGAAGACTCTGAACTTTCAGGCGAGCAGAATGCACCTGCAAAAGATAAGCCGAATAATAAGCCACGCCGCGATAAAAAGCAGAAAATACGCGCGCAGCAGGCTGAGCAAAAAAATGACGCGCAACCCACACCCAAGGCGGAGCAGGCTGATGCGGGGGATGAGAAAAAGCCGCACCGCCGCAATAACTACCACCACCGCCGCCGTAGACATCCAAATGGCGGCAACGCGCAGAACGGCGCGGGCAATAATCAAAAACCGAATGCATAAAGAAAACACTCTTTTATCCAACGGATAAAAGAGTGTTTTTGTATCAATCTGCATAGCCTTCTCCTTGAGGAGAAGGTGGGTTTGCGTAGCAAACTCGGATGAGGTGTAATTGCATGTATTTATTAATCAGCGCTGTTTTTTGTAAAGCCTATTGCAACAAGCGAGCTTATGCAAAGAAGATACGGATAGAATAGCTTTGGTATAATTTCAAGCGCGGAAATCTGGCATCCCAATGCCGAAGCTGCGGAAAGCGCCACAAGCATTTGCGCGCCGTACGGCAGGATTCCCTGAACCACGCAGGAGAAGGTATCTAAAATTGACGCTGCTTTTTTCGGCGATATACCGTAATCCTTTGCAATTTCACTTGCGATGGGATTTGCCATAACAATGGCTACCGTGTTATTTGCAGTAGCAACGTCCAAAACTCCGACCAGGACACCCATACCGACCTGCCCTCCTTTTTTGCCGCGGAAGACCTTTTTAATCCCGGCAAGGAGCGCATCGAAGCCACCGTATTCGCGTATGAGCGCACATATTGCAGAAACCAGAACCGTGACGATGATTGTTTCAAACATTCCCGAAGCACCCGCACCCATATTGGAAAGGAGAGCTGTAGGCTGCGTACTTCCGCTTAGCAGCATTATAACAGAGCCGGAGAGAATTCCTGTTAAAAGAACCGCAAAGACATTTACTCCCAAAATACCACCGATTAAAACCAGCATATACGGGATTACCTGTACAAGATTATATTCCTTTAAAACAACACTGTTGATTTCGCTGTTTAGTGACATTATAAATACGATAACAAGCGTAATTACCGCGGCTGGCAGTGCTATTAAAAAGTTTTGGCTGAATTTATCCTTCATTTTGCAGCCTTGACCGTTACAGGCGGCGATGGTTGTATCCGAAATGAAGGACAGATTATCTCCAAACATCGAGCCACCAATTACCGTTGCTATGCAAAGCGCCATATCAAATCCCGATGCGTTTGATACGGCAACCGCAATAGGAGTTAACAGCGTTATTGTTCCGACTGATGTTCCCATGGCGAGCGATACAAAGCAGCTGACTGCAAAAAGCACCAAAACCGCGTATTGCTCCGGGATTACTGAGAGCATAAAGTATGCGACGCTCTCTGCGCTTTCTCTTCCTACAACGCCGACAAAAATACCTGCTGCCAGGAATATAAGAATCATCGTGAATATGTTTTTATCGCCTACACCGCGCCCCATAATTTCAAGCTTTTTATCGAAATTAACCCCTCTGTTTTGCAGACACGCTACTAAAAGTGCGACTAAAAACGCTACAACAATCGGGATATTATAAAACCCCATCGGAATTTTTAAAACATACTCGAACAAAATTCCAAGCCCCAAATATAAAACCAAGAATACTCCTATAGGCAACAGCGCCACAACATTTCCTTTTTTCATACGGTTCTCCTAATCATTAATTTTAACGATACTATACCATATATCTACATTTTTTTCAATGTTTTTGTTTGTTAGAGGGGGAATAGAAAAAAGCGTACTGAATTTTTCAGTACGCTTTTACTGGAGCGGAAGACGAGATTCGAACTCGCGACTTTCACCTTGGCAAGGTGACACTCTACCACTGAGTCACTCCCGCATTTGCATATAATATTATAACCGTAAGATGCGGCTTTGTCAACACTTTTTTTAAGGAAAAATAAACCTTTATGATATACCTGAATTTGGAGTATTATCAGATGAATCTTGACATGGTAAAATTGCTTTGAAGATAAAACCAAAAGCTCTTAAAAGAGCAAGTGAAAACAAGGAGGAAAGAAATGAAAAAAGTAATATCCGTTCTGATGATGCTGATTATGCTCTTAAGTGTTGCATATCTGCCCGCGAAAGGTGCCGAAATGAATTCCGCTGCAGGACAAGTCAGCCTGACAAGCGGGAATTTAAACGTGCGAAGCTACGCATCGTCATCCGCACCCATTGTAAAGAAACTTGCAAACCAAAGCTACATAACCCTTATATCAAAATCCGGCTCGTGGTGGTATGTGGAATATGCAAAAGGTGAGTACGGCTACTGCCACACAAGCTATATTGACACGGTTTCATATCAAACCCGCGCGGTGAACATAACCTCAGGAAGCCTTAATGTGCGCTCGGGTGCCGGGGTAAGCTATGCAAAAAAAGGCACTCTTTCAAAAGGCGAGGTGGTCATAGTCCTGTCCAACTCGGGCGGCTGGAGCAGGATATTATACCACGGCACCCGTACCGGATACGTAAATGCATCCTACCTTGCCACAAAAACCGACACGTCATACCAGAGCTATTCTGCAGTAAGCCTTTCCGTGCCGAGCTTTAAGCAAACCGACAGCCGCTGGGCGAATGTGAAAATTGCAAGCTCGGGCAAAACAATCTCCCAAATCGGGTGCGCTACCACTGCGGTGGCGATGATGGAGTCATACCGCACCGGGCAGACGATTTACCCGGATGCGATGTCCAAGCGCCTTAGCTACACATCCTCGGGCAATATGTACTGGCCGTCAAATTACACGACCGTCACATCAAGTAGCGGATATTTAAACAAAATTTATTCCCTTTTAAAGCAAGGAAAGCCGGTTCTTTTCGGTGCAAAGACACGGGCGGGCAAGCAACACTGGGTGGTAATCGCCGGTTATAACGGCGCGGCGGATACACTCACCGCGTCCGGCTTTAGAATTAATGACCCGGGCTCTAACTCGCGCGTTACCCTGCAGCAGTTTTTAAACGAATACCCGGTTTTCTATAAGTATTTTTATTATTAAAATAACTTGGTTATTTACAACAAAACGATACCTATAAATAACATTCAGGTGTATACTTTTAATCTTCCGCGATGTATAATTAAATTGTAATGGCTGTAAAAGAAGCCGCAATAAAACATTTAGGAGGATGAAGATGAAAAAGTATATGTCAAGAATTTTGGCGTTCTGCCTTGCAGGCGCAATGATGCTCGCTCTTACCGCATGCGGCGGTGGGGACGTAAGCGATGCGACACTTGCAAACCCGAATGCGGGTCAGGGCAAGGTGTTCACCGAGCCGACCGAGCTGGATGTAACAATCTCATCACATGTAAGTTGGCCGTATAACGAAAATTGGGCGGTCTGGGAATACATAGGCGAGGCGACCGGTGCAAACTTAAACATCACCGCTATACCGAATTCGGACCTGGACAGAAAATTAAGCCTTATGATGGCATCTCCTGAAACACTTCCGGACCTTCTGCATACCTGGCAGAAAAAGACGGTTGACGATTACGCACTCTCCGGCGCGTATCTTGCATATGACGATTATGCGGACCTTATGCCGGATATGAACGCGTTTATTGAGTCGGTCCCCGAAACCGAGCGTGCAGACCTTCTTGCAACGCGCACCTCGGCAGACGGCAAGATGTACTCGGCTCCAGCGTACGGAACCCAGACGGTTCAGAACCTGCGCACATGGATGTACAGAAAAGACATCTTTGAAAAGCACGGTCTTGCAGTTCCGACCACCACTGAAGAGCTCTATCAGGTGGCAAAGAAGCTCAAGGAACTCTATCCGGACTCATACCCGATCTGCTTCCGCACGGGTATCGGCAAGTTCGAGGAGTGGGGTCCAAGCTGGCAGCGGTACTTTACCCACAATGCCTACTACGATTTTGATACCGGTGAATGGAAACTCGGTGCACTCGAACCGGTCATGAAGGAAATGGTCGAATACTTCCTGATGCTCAAGAACGAGGGACTTGTTCCGCCTGACTATATTACCATGGAAACCAAGGGCTGGGAAGAGCTTATGAGTACCGACCGCGGATTTATTACCCTCGACTACATCGTGCGTATTGACTTCTTCAATACCCCGAACCGTCAGCAAAATCCGGATTATACATTGGCAATGATGGCTCCGCCTAAGCCGACCACTGCTCAGGCAAGCCACAGTCTCTACAAAGGCAATCAGGACTATTACGGATATGTCGTCTGCAACACAGGACGTAAGCAGGACGTTGAAAACGCCTTTAAGTTTGTAAACTGGTTCTACACCGACGAGGCGGTTGACCTGATAAGCTGGGGTAAAGAGGGCGAGAGCTATGAAGTGGTTGACGGCAAGAAGAAATTTATCCTGAATGCCGATGAACAACCCAAAGCGGTTTACGGCATTGCAACCTACGGAACATATCAGGTTATCCACACCGAGGCAAACGAGGCACTTTACTCTGACGAGCAGGTTGACGCTTGCCACGAGGTGCTGCAGTACCTGATGCCGCGCTCCAACCCGACCGCGTGGATTCCGCTTTCTCAGGAGCAGCAGAATGAGATGCTCACTCTCAAAAACGACCTGTATAACTACATCAGCGAGGGACTTTCAAAGTTCCTGCTGGGTCAGACTCCGATGAGCGAGTGGGATACTTACCAGAAGACACTCAAGGACATGGGTGCCGCGAGACTTCTTGAGATTTATTCCGAGGCGTACAACGCAGTCGCTCCGGCTGAGTAAAAATCATAAAAACAGGCAGCATGGTAATTCCATGCTGCCTTCAGACTGTCAAAAAACTTGTATAGCACCTCATCCGACGGCTATCGCCGCCACCTTCCCCTAATAGGGGAAGGCTTTTTAGGCTTCTCCTCGTAGGAGAAGCTGTCGAGTGAAGCGAGACTGATGAGGTGAGAAGTTAATTATTTTGACACGCTCCAGGCAGCATGGGAATTCCCATGCTGCCCTAATTTTTTTAAAATTCAATCTTAGCCTTCTCAAATATTTTTGCGAGCGCCATACCTATTATGAGTCCCGCAACGCCCTGAAACGCGTTTGTCGGGATGTTTACAACACTTGCCGCGAAGCCGTACAAGAACCCTTCGAATATGAAGTAGCCCGCGACCATTACAACCTCCGCAGCGATACCGCTTATTATCCGTGCGAGAGTAGTTGATGCGTTTTTGATAAGCTTAAATCCGTAAAAAGCGATTATTGCCATGATGCCTTTTATGATAAACGTCGCCGGGGCATATACCGCATAGCCCGAAAAAACGTCCGCAAGCGCCGAGCCGATGCCCGCCGCGGCAAAACCGTAGAGCGGTGACATAATCCATCCGCAAAGAAGAACCACGCAATCGCCCAAGTTAAAATATCCCTTGAGTGGAGAGGGGATTTTTATAATCATCGTAGCAACGCAAGCAAGCGCCGCGAGCATTGCCGCAGCCACTATTTTTTGAGTTTTTGTTCTGATTTTCATATCAGTATCCTCCTTGTGCTTTACAAAACGTTGTAAATATATTACAATAAGACTGATACTATTTAAATTATCAAAACAGGAGTTTTTAATATAACCAGATGAAGTATTCAGTTAGTAATGATTCAAAACAAAGTGCGTATATGCAGCTCTATCACCAGTTAAGAGAGGATATCTGTCACGGTGTATATAAGTATGGGGACAGACTTCCCTCAAAGCGTACTCTTGCCGAAGAAACCGGGACCAGCGTTATAACTGCCGAGCACACGTACAGCCTTCTGTGCGACGAGGGATATGCCGAGGCCCGTGAGCGCAGCGGGTATTTTGTCACCTACCGCAGAGAGGATTTTCTTCCGGTAGGCGAGCACGAGCAGTGGAAGCCGGTCAGGGAATACCGTCATAACGAGGACGACTTTCCGTTTTCCGTCTTTGCCAAAACCATGCGCAATGTTATATCCAAGTACGGTGAGAGAATACTCATAAAGCCACCCAATTTCGGAAGTCACGAGCTGCGTCAGGCGATAAGCGACTATCTGGCACGTGCAAAGGGAATTTATGCAGAGCCGGGACAGATAATAATAGGCTCGGGCGCCGAGTATTTGTACGGCATGATAGTTCAGCTTTTAGGACGTGAGCGACTTTACGGAATAGAAAACCCGTCTTATAAAAAAATCCATGCGGTATACACCGCATGGGGTGTAGAGTGCGACCGTCTCAAAATGGGAAAGGACGGCATTCTGACATCTGAGCTCTCCCGCACGCGCGCTACGGTTTTGCACGTAACCCCGTTTAACAGCTTCCCGAGCGGTGTGACCGCGAGCGCATGGAAACGGCGCGAATACGTGTATTGGGCGAAGGCATGCGATGGGATTATAGTTGAGGATGACTTTGATTCGGAATTTACCGTCTCCAGTAAAAATGAGGATACGGTGTTCTCGCTTTCACCTGACAGTCGCGTAATATACGTAAACACCTTCACGCGCACCATTGCACCCTCAATGCGCATTGGGTATATGGTCATGCCGCGTGAGTTTGTCAGTGAATTTACAAGAAAAAACGGTTTCTATTCGTGTACGGTTCCCGCGTTCGAGCAGTACGTTCTGGCGGAATTTATCAATAACGGAGATTTTGAGCGGCACATAAACCGCGTCAGACGAAAAAGGCGCGCAGCTCTTGCGGGTAGATAACAATCTTAAACAGTCGAATTATGCAAATTCATTTCCTTTGATTTTTGCCCTGAAAGAGTGTATAATATGAATATACATTTGTAATATTTCCTTGAACATACTGTGCGGGGTATTGCATAATTCTCAGTTTTGATATACCCTTATAATTATAGAGACACCGGAGAAAGGAGAAGTCAAAATGGCAAACAATCGGCTTTCTGAACTTACACCCGAGATAATCGCACTCTCTGAGCTGTGCGTTAAGAACGGAAGAATACCGCAAGAGCTCTATACCAAGCTTGAGGTAAAACGCGGCTTGCGTGACGTTAACGGTCAGGGTGTACTGACCGGCCTTACCGAGATAAGCGAAATATGCTCATCTGTAAAGGATGAAGAGGGGAATATCCTGCCCTGCGAGGGTATGCTTCGCTACAGAGGCTATGATATTGAGGATATTGTAAACGGCTTTATCTCTGAGGACCGTTTTGGATTTGAAGAATGTGTGTATCTTCTTCTGTTTGGTGACCTTCCGAGTAAAAAGGAGCTCAAGTCCTTCTCGTCCCTTTTGGGCGGTTACCGAACGTTGCCGACCAGCTTTGTCCGCGATATTATACTTAAAGCCCCGAGCCAGGACATGATGAATACCCTGGCAAGGAGCGTGTTGACTCTATATTCGTATGACGACCGCGCCGATGATATAAGCGTTGCAAATGTACTGCGTCAGTCGCTTGAGCTTATCGCGCTCTTTCCGCTGCTCTCGGTCTACGGTTATCAGGCGTATCGCCACTACCACGACGGCCAGAGCCTGTTTATACATCCGCCCAAGCCCGAGCTTTCCACAGCTGAGAATATTCTCCATATCCTGCGCCCGGACAGCTCATACTCAAAGCTTGAAGCGCGGATATTGGACCTTGCTTTGGTTTTGCATGCCGAGCACGGCGGCGGTAATAACTCGACCTTTACCGCCCACGTCGTAACCTCGTCGGGTACGGATACCTATTCCGCTATAGCTGCAAGCCTCGGCTCACTCAAGGGTCCGCGCCACGGCGGTGCTAATATAAAAGTGGTTCAGATGTTTGAGGACATGAAAAAGAACCTGACCGACTGGGAAGACGAGGAGCAGGTGCGCGATTATTTAAAGCGCCTGCTAAACCGTGAAGCGTTTGACAAGGCGGGACTTATCTACGGTATGGGCCATGCGGTCTACTCGCTCTCCGACCCGCGCGCAAATATCTTCAAGGGCTTTACCAAATCACTCTCCGAGGAAAAGGGGCTCGATAAGGAGTTTAAACTTTATTCGCTCGTTGAAAAATTAGCACCCGAGGTAATCGCCGAGGAGCGCAGAATTTACAAGGGCGTAAGCTGCAATATAGACTTTTACTCAGGCTTTGTATATTCAATGCTCGACCTGCCGCTTGAGCTTTATACACCGATTTTTGCAATCGCGCGTATAGCCGGCTGGAGTGCTCACCGTATAGAGGAGCTTGCAAACGCGGGCAAGATAATCCGCCCCGCGTATATGAGTGTAGCTGACCGCCGCGAATACAAGGAAATGAAAAAAAGATAATGTAAACCAATAACCCCCGCGGGTGCATTGTTGCACCCGCGGGGTTATTGGTTATGTGATGTAAAAACAGTCCTTTTCCCACCGCAATACATTAGTGTCAATGTATTGCGCGATTTTTCCATAGTCTTTTTCATCGCGTATGATGTGGTCATGGAAAGAACGTTGCCAAAGGGGAAGTTTGAATTTATGTGTTGTATATGATTTTAATTGCCTGATTACATCTTGTAGGGGAGGGCTTCCATGCCCTCCCGAATTGTTTAAATTTATAATCAAATGTATATGATTGGGCATAATCACATATTTGTCAATCGTTATACCATCATGACTGTCGTTTATATATTCTATTGATTTTTCAATTTCTTTTCCTATTGGCGTTAATATGTTTTGCGGGAGGGCGCAGAGGCCCTCCCCTACAACAATATTTGACAATATACATCGTCTGTTATGTGTACATACAGTAACGAAATATGCACCGGGCGCTGAATAATCATAATGCCGCAACCGTGTGCGTTTTCGCTTGGGAAGTTCATTTTTCATCTTCTATATTTTCCAATGCAACACGAACCGCTTCGATAACAAATGCCGTAAACGTACAATCCTTGCCGTCAATTGCCTGTTCAACCTTATTAATTATATCGTTAGGAAACCTTATGCATTTGTTTGTTGTCGGCGGAATGGAAGGAATTTTGAATTTTTTCATAAAATCACCTCTGCAATACAATTATATATCAACTTGCATTTATTTTATGCATAACAAATGTATTGCAAATTTCGGATGTGGGTGTTATAATATTGAATATCACGATAAAATATTTTTCGGAGGTGTTATTTATGAAAAGGGAATTGTTGGAGGATTTGTGGCTTTCATATGAGTTGGATAACCACATTCAAGCCGTGGAAGAGGAGCGGGAAATATCAAAGGAGATGAGTGAATGTGAGGATATTTTTCGCGGTCAGTTAAGCGGTGAACAAAAAGCATTGCTTGAGAAGATTTTAGACTGCATGGGAAGAATACATACAATCTATGAGAAAAAGGCGTTTGCCCATGGAGTAAGCTTTGCGGTAAAGTTTTTGCTCGAAGCGATGCACGGCGAGTAACCAATAACCCCTCGGGGGGCAACAATGCACCCCCCGGGGTTAACGGTATAATATTTCCTTTTTTAATTTTTCGGGGTAAACGGGGT
>JAZTXE010000056.1:0-26798 GCA_045636205.1 Eubacteriales bacterium | reverse complement strand
GCTTCTCCTTGACGGAGAAGCTGTCGAGCGTCAGCGAGACTGATGAGGTGAAGCGTTGCGGACATTGCACCCATAAAAAACGAGCAAGTGCGCAACGCACTTGGGCATTATCATTATTCTTTTTCCAGAGCCAGGGTTCTTGTGGTAATATCGCAAACCTCGGCGGGGCCGTAATACTGGATAGCACCCGGGTAAACGTAGCAGGACTCGATTGCCCAGGTATCGCGGTTTGCCTCGAAGAACTTAAACGGCTTGCCGTCAAGCTCGACAAGAGCTTTCTTGATAACCGGCTTGTCCTCGCCGTGGCGGCGCTCGATGTTCATCATCTTGGTTATCGGCATACCGCCTGCAACCCACTCGCTTGCGGGCTTTGAGAGGTTGGAAATCTTGGAGAGGTATCCGGTGTAGCCGTACTGCATGAGCATGAACGCATTGTAGCCGAGGGAGTAGCAGTAGTCCGCGTCAAAGTTAGACGGGAATGCGCATCTGCCCTCATAGCCGAGGAAGTGGTGGAGGGGAGCGAATTTGCCGCTGTAGGTGCCCGCCTTCTTGCGCTCAGAGAGCTTATCTGCAACGAGTGCGGAGAACAGCTTTTCAGACTCAATGAGTGAAACCTGAACGTTGCCGTGCGGGTCACGCTCCAAGAACAGCTGCTGCTGGATGCCCTGCGGAAGTATTGCGAATACCGCCATGGACTCCTTGGTAAGACCGTTTTGGATGAATGCGTACTTATCAGCCCAGGTCGGGAGCGCGTTGAACTCGTCAGCGCGGCTGCCTGCCAGAAGCTCGTTAATCTCGGCGATGAGCACTGCAAATTCGGGAACGAACTCGACAACACCCTCGGGGATAATCGCAACGCCGAAGTTATCTCCCTTTGCTGCACGGCCTGCGACCGAGTCAGCAATATAGTCTGCGATTGCGGAGAGTGACATCTTCTTTGCAGCAACCTCCTCCGAGATAAGGCAGATGTTCGGCTGGGTCTGGAGCGCGCACTCAAGCGCTACGTGGGATGCGGAGCGGCCCATGACCTTTACAAAGTGCCAGTACTTCTTTGCCGAGTTTGCGTCACGCTCGATATTTCCGATAAGCTCACTGTAGGTCTTTGTCGCAGTGTCAAAGCCGAAGGAGCATTCGATATCCTCGTTCTTTAAGTCACCGTCGATGGTTTTCGGGCAGCCGATAACCTGAACGCCGGTGTTATTTGCCGCAAAGTACTCAGCTAAAACCGCAGCGTTGGTGTTCGAGTCGTCACCGCCGATGATTACAACCGCGGTGATGCCGTGCTTCTTGCAGACCTCTGCTACGATTGCAAACTGCTCGTTGGTCTCAAGCTTGGTTCTGCCCGAGCCAATGATGTCAAAGCCGCCGGTGTTTCGGTACTCGTCGATATACTTATCATCAAATACAATGTAATCGTCATTGATAAGACCGATAGGTCCGTTCTTAAAGCCGTAGAGCTCATTTTCAGGGTTGGTGGACTTAAGTGCGTCATACAATCCGCAGATTACGTTATGACCGCCGGGTGCCTGACCGCCCGAGAGGATAACGCCGACTACCTGCTTCTTTGCCTCGGACGTATTCTCGCCCTTCTTAAAGACGATTTCTTTCTTGCCGTAGGTGTTCGGGAAGAGCGCCTTAATCTTATCGCAATCGGCTACAGATGAGGTCTCCGCGCCTTCGGAAACGCTTATCTCGGAAATGCCGCCGCGCAGCATGAGCGGGAGCTTGGGGTTGTACTCGTATCTTGCTTTCTGTAACGGTGAAATTTTCATACTTACTTCTCCTTTGTCTTTTTTTTCACATACATAACAGTATACCATATTCTTCCCAAATCGTAAAGAGATATGTTTTAAATTATTGCACCCGCGTTACGTCTTGCATCCCGCAACGTGCCACCTCATCCGTCAGCCTATCGGCTGCCACCTTCCACTCAAGGGGAAGGCTTTGTCGTAGGCTTCTCCTCGTCTGTAGGGGAGGGTCTCCGTGCCCTCCCGCCGCGACGGTGTTGCACTTCATATGATAACCTGTCCCCCCACCCAACACCACGCCACGTATTGTAGAAAATGCCGAGGTGGTTTGTGTAATATATCTAAAATTCACGGTGGGTATTGCAAATTTAGACAAATTGATGTACAATTAATTTATGCAAAGCCTAAATTAATTATTTTTGGGAGGTACATATTATGTCTGAAAAGAAAAATTTAAGCGTCGGCAGCGAGACCGAAGGCGGTATCACATCCAGCTATGCGGTTGATGACGGCGTGGTATTAAAGGTTCCCTATTCCTTCTTCGGCAGTATCTATGATGAGGCTGAGGAAAAGGCTCTGATGAGCGCAATGCATAAGGATTCTCTGACCATGGGTGCTGAGGTTCAGCGCTTCCAGAAGCGTTTTGCCGAGATGTGCGGAACCAAGTACGCATATGCGGTTTCAAACTGCACCACGGCTATGCACACTGCGGTCTGCGCAATGGGCATCGGCCCGGGCGATGAGGTCATTACAACTCCGAACACCTTCGTTGCAACCTCTCTTTCCATATTGAAGGAAGGCGGCATCCCGGTTTATGCGGATATTGACCCGAAGACCTTTAACATCGACCCGAACGAGATTGAGAAGAAAATCACCAACAAAACCAAGGCTATCTTCGTAGTTCACTACGGCGGTCAGATGTGCGATATGGACCCGATTATGGAAATCGCAAAGAAGTATAACCTCTACGTACTTGAGGACTGTGCTCACGCTCCGGGCGCTGAGTACAAGGGCAGAAAAGCAGGCTCCATCGGTGACTTCGGCTGCTTTAGCTTCCACTCACTCAAGAACATCACCACCCTGGGTGAGGGCGGCATGATTACCTGTAACAATGACGATTTCGCATGGCGCGTTGACAAGCTGCGCTGCATGGGTAACGTTGACTGGGAGAGCCAGACCGATTACTGGGTACCCTCTCACTTTGACAACCGCCGCATCAACGGCAAGTGGTCAAACAACTACCGTATGACCGAGTGCCAGGGCGCGGTCGGCAACTGCCAGCTTGATAAGCTCGATATGCTCAATAACCTGCGCATCGAGCACGGCCGTTACTTAAACGAGGGCCTCAAGGGCATCAAGGGTATCACCCCGGTTTATGAGGACCCCAACTGCAAGCACATCTACCACCTCTACACGGTCTGCGTAGAGGAGAAGGAACTGGGTGCAAGCCGTGACGACTTCATGCGCGTTCTCTATAAAGAGGAAGGCATCCAGGGAATCCTGCACTATCAGCCGACCTACCACTTCAGCTCTCTTAAGGAGCTCGGCTATGCTCAGGACATCTGCCCGAAGGCTGAGGACTTCTTCTACCGCCGCGAGCTCAACACCCCGCATCACCCGCGCCTTACAAAGAATGACCTTGATATGATTATCGAGGGCGTAAGAAACGCGGCTGAGAAGGTAAGAAAGTAAGTTAAATACATTAAAAGGCATCCGAAACGGGTGCCTTTTTTCTTTTTTTCTCCGCCATCCCCGCAGGGAACATAGCCTTCCCCTCAAGGGGAAGCCTATCGTAGGGGCGGGTCTCTGTGCCCGCCCGAAATGTACGACATGCAACACCGTCGCGGCGGGAGGGCGCGGAGGCCCTCCCCTACATAGGGGAAGGGGGACCGCGTCAGCGGTGGATGAGGTGTAATCCCACATCGTCCCGCAATAAGGCTCCCCTTGTCAGGGGAGCTGGATTTTGCCGTGAGGCAAAAGACTGAGGGGGAGTACGTAACCATTTCTCTCCCTCAGTCTCGCTAATCGCTCGACAGCTCCTTCATCAGAGGGAGCCGTCGGAGTGGGTTTCTTCCTTATCCGCTATTACTTTCCGAAAATCCTCATTCGTATTTAGGGAATAGTAAAGAAGTAATAAGTAAAAAAAATCCCTGTTCTTACGAACGAGGATTTTTGGTGACCCGTAGGAGAATCGAACTCCTGTTACCGCCGTGAAAGGGCGGTGTCTTAACCGCTTGACCAACGGGCCAAAAAAATGGTAGCGGCAGTTGGACTTGAACCCACGACCTTTCGGGTATGAACCGAATGCTCTAGCCAGCTGAGCTATACCGCCACATTTTTGGCGCTTCTGCAGAAGCGTTATTAATTATAATATATTTTTGGAGAAATGTCAACATATATTTTTATTTTTTCTTGCCGAATTTAAAACCAAACCACGCATACGTTGTTGCCTGCAGTGTATATTAATGTAGTCGGTAGGGGCGGATGCCCACATCCGCCCGAAATGTAGTGTGACAGGTAAGTATTATTATACCCAACAGCTATTTTAAAACTCTCTTTATAGCTGCAATTTCCTTTTCCATTATATCCAATCTGCTGATTATATCCTCTTTGCTTTTCAAATCCAATTTGGAATATCCAAGAAGATAATCTGTAGTTACTTCAAAAAACTTTGCTAATTTTACGATTGAATAACTGTCCGGATTTGTCTTTCCGGTTTCGTAATTAGACAATGTTTTTTGGTCTATGCCAGTCGCATTTGCAACGTCAATTTGCCTTAAATCCCGATCTTCTCGCAGTTCTCTTATCCTGTTTTTTGACATCTCCATACTAAAAACCTTCCTTTTAATCATATTATACTAATTTTTTTCTAAAACATGCTTGGCAAACTAATGAATTACTTGTATAATGCTTTTGTAGAAATATATTAGTAAGGAGTGCGTATAATATGATTGACAAGCGATTATTGGCTGACGAGCCGCTGCTTCAAGCGTCAAGACTCAAAGGACATGGGGATTTAACTTTAGATCAATTAAAGCAAATGCTCGAGAATGCATGCGAAGAATACGGATTAAACGTTGTTGTTTCAACGGATGTAATCAACAGTGGAAGAATTTTTGACAAAAGCACTACCGAGTGTATAGTCATAAAGAACGCAGAGCACCAGACGGATTATTACCACGAGGTAATCACCTTGAAAACTCAGGGAATATATGCGTTTATTGAGTTTTATTACACCGGAACGAGTAAAAATAACCGCAGAGTATCTGCGGGCAATGCAGAGCACAGCACCATAACCGGAAGCATCATCGGAGCTATAAAGAAAGCCACTGTTTCAAACGATGCTATGGAAGCAGAAAACCAATACTACAGTATGTTAGCCGATGCAATCAATTCTATTTTTGATTAATTAAGGAGGAATTACAATGGCAAAATGCAGAGAATGTAACGGTAACGGACATATTCTTTGTCCGGTTTGTAAAGGAACAATGAAAGACCCGAGAAACACTGATAAAGCTTGCGGTTATTGCAATGGAAAAGGTCACGTGGTATGCAGTGCCTGCGGTGGAAGCGGAAACGATCCGTTTGACAGATAAGACGCAGCGAAAATGGCAAAACAATGTGATTTTTATTTAAGCAGAGGAAGTAAGGACATCTGCATGGTAAAAAAAACTGAGATTAGTTATGACACTTACAAAGAATATTGCAAACACGATTATTCTGAGAAATGTCCTATTTATCAGTTTTATGTTGACGCAAAAGAGGGCAAAGTGGAATGGAAAACCTAAAATGTCCGCAGTGCGGGTTTACCGTGCATTTGGCATGGGCAGACGGTAAATACGCATCTTACGTGTGCGAGAAATGCGGCTACATATTTAAAACTAAACGTCTTTAGAAAAATCGGATTGTCACCTAATACTATTTAGGGGTCAATCCGATTTTCGTATATAATACGCGTTTAAAATCCGCTCTTTTGGGTGAAAATATACGGTATGATGGTTAAAATGAAAAGAATTATGTTATTTACTCTGCTTGCCGCAGCGATTTCTCCGCACGCTGCAGGATTTACGCCAAAGAACTTTTTTGAGTTTTACACGGTCTTTAAACCCGAGCGCGAAAAGGTAATCCTGATGCCGTCATCCCTGCGCGTGGAGCTCTCCCCCGATGAGGTGGAGACGGTCACGCTCGTAACCCGCCCGCGCGGGATTGACGTAGTGTGGCAGAGCTCGGACGCCTCGGTATGTGAAATCACCGCCAAGGGAAATGACGGCTGCACCCTAAAAGCGGTCTCCGCGGGCGAGTGTACGGTGAGCGTCACGCATCCGACAAGCGGGGCTAAAACCGATATAAAGGTTAACGTCTCCCGTCGCGCCGCGCAAATAAGCTTAGACAGGCAAGCACTCACTCTTGAGCGCGGCGAGTCCGCGGTAATACGTGCGCGGGTGGACCCGCCTGAGCAAAATTTAAGTATCGAGTGGAAACTCACACCGTCAGGCGCGGCGGCGATGAGCTTTGGCGGCGAGGTCTGCCGCATAAAGGCACTTTCCGCGGGTGAGTTTGACGTTTCAGCATCCCTTCAGGGCGGTCAGAGTGCAACCGCGCACGTAACCGTTGAGAGAAGAAACGGTCAGGGCGGGTATCGGCTGTGCATCGCGCTGCTTGTAGGCGGCGCGGCGGTCCTTATAGCATACGCGTGGCGGCTCAAAAGAAAGGAATAGTACATGAAAAAGGACGATTTAAAGCTGGGTGTCACAGGTGCACTCGCAGGCGTGGCAAACGGACTGTTCGGCGCGGGCGGCGGTATGATTCTCGTGCCGCTCTTTTGCAGGTGGATAAAGTTTCCCGCCGACAAGGCACTCGCAACCTCGGTTGCGGTTATACTGCCGATGAGCGCGGTTTCGGCTACGGTGTACTACTTAAACGGAAGCTTTACTTTTACGGACGCTTTGCCGTTTCTTATAGGCGGCTTAATCGGCGGCTTAATCGGCGGACACGTTTTTAAGAGAATGTCCCCCACGCTTTTGCGGCGCGCGCTGGGGGTTATGATACTCTGGGGCGGAATACGAAATCTTATCGGGTGAGGTAAGGAAAAAATGGACTTTCTGATAAGCGCGCTCGCAGGAACCGTTACGGGTATCCTCAGTGGTTTCGGCGTGGGCGGTGGCACGCTTCTTATCCTCTATATGCAGATGTTTACCGACATAGCGCAGATAAGCGCGCAGGGCATAAACTTAGCCTACTTTTTGCCCACGGCGGGCGGTGCGCTCATCGGGCATATCCGCGAGCGGCGCGTGCTGTGGCGCGCGGTAATTATAGCGGGTGGCGCGGGGATTCTTGTAGGCACACTCATCTCAATATTCGCAGGGCGGCTTGACGACGGAATGTTACGCAAAATCTTCGGCGCGTTTCTCATCCTCGTCGGCGCAAGCGAGATATTCTGCAGGAAAAAGAAATCATGACTGCCGTCGAGCGTTCGATTGTAAATGTTTATTGCATCAATGCCCGAATTCATGTAGACTTTATACCAACATTACAGTGGCTTGCAATGGAGTGTTACGTTTATTTAAACTCAAGTGAATGTTTGAATTCTGACGGGGACATCCCGGTCAATCTTTTAAAGACGCGCGAGAAATACTGCGGATTATCAAACGCGAGGAGCTCTGAAATCTGCGTAAAGTTGAGATTACCGTCGCGTATGAGATTTTTTGCACGCGCAATTTTCAAATCCACGGCATAGCTTGCGAGTGTCTTGCCGCTCATCTGATGGAATACGCGGCTCAAGTAGCTTTTGCTGTAACCGAATTTTCGGCATATATCATCCACGCGCACGGTGCGCTCGGTTTGTGAATTAAGATATGCCTTGATTTCCGTAACCAAGTGGTTTTCCATGCTCTCCTTTGAGGGGAATATATCATTTTCGCCCCTTCTCGTGATGTCGCGCACAAGGAAGATGAGAAACTGCTCCAGATACGTTTTTATAAGCTGCTCGGCTCCGACCGGGCAGCTTTCTTTTTTTATAAGCTTTTTCAGGTTCGGGTTGTTTTTCGGGATGTCATAGGCATTTTCGCTCTCTTTTATAATTGACGCTATAAATGGGCGCAGCGACTTGCCGAGAAGTGTTTTATACCTCTCAAAATACTGCATTGCAGGCGAGTCACACACGAAGGAGATGACGAAAAAATTCGGCGACGAGTCAAGTGCGCGTATGGAATGGAACTCGTCGGGCGCGTGGAATACAATTTCGCCCTGCGAGAGCGTTATAATATCGTCATCGCGCTTAATCTCCACCTTCCCCTTGTCCACATACACCATCTCCCAGAAATTATGCCTCTCGCCGCGGAAGACAAAGTTGCGGTCAAACTCATAATAGTGTATGGTGACTATTCTTGAAATGTTTATAACGGTTTGGATACGTGTTTTAATATATGTAGCTTTCATATTCATCCTCACATAATTAACGATAGTGCACAAAAGTGAATGTTTAGAATAAAAAAATATCTGTCTGCCGCTCCTTTGCGGATATATACTTATCTTACAGCAAAGACAAAATAAATGCAAGGAGGAACAGGCATGAAAAAAGGAATAAGTATCTGGTCATTTCCCGCAGGTGAGCTTCGCGCAAGCTTCGAGCTTGCCAAGAAAGCCGGCTTTGACGGCGTGGAGGTAGCGCTTGACGAGGTGGGCGAAATATCCCTTGACTCGACGGAAAAGGATTTAATGCGCGTGAAGGCTGCAGCGTCCGAGAGCGGTATAGAGCTCTACAGCATGGCGAGCGGACTGTACTGGCAGTATTGGCTCAACGACGATGATGCGGCGGTGAGGGGAAAGGCGCGCGACATTGTAAAAAAACACCTTGAGTGTGCGAGTTGTCTCGGCTGTGAGAGTATACTCGTCATCCCGGGAAGCGTCAATGCGGAGTTTGCCGCACCCGGCAAGGTGGTAGATTACGAGAGCACGTACTCACGAAGCCTTGAGGCGATATGCGAACTTTCCGAATATGCGGAGAAATACAAGGTTGAGATTGGTCTTGAAAACGTGTGGAACAAATTTTTAACCTCGCCTGTCGAAATGCGGGAGTTTATCGACAAGGTGGGGAGCCCCTGGGTCGGAAGCTATTTTGATGTGGGAAACGTGCTCTTCAACGGATACCCCGAGCACTGGATAAAAATCCTCGGAGAGCGCATTAAAAAGGTGCATTTTAAGGATTACAGAATCGCAGCGGGCGGTTTGCACGGATTTGTTGACCTGCTCGCCGGTGACGTAAATTACCCCGCGGTAATGGATGCGCTTTCCCAAATCGGCTATGACGGCTGGGTGAGTGCGGAGATGATACCAAATTACACTTACTATACCGAAACGATTATCTACAATACGTCCAACGCGATGGACAGAATTTTGGGGAGGGTTTAAGCTATGTTGAAGGTAGGTCTTATAGGCTGCGGCTTTATGGGCGCGATGCACGCAAATTGCTATAAGAATTTAGAGGGTGTAGAACTCGCGGCGGTCGCAGATATACGTGAGGACAAGGCACAGGAAATATCCCGCGGCACGGATGCGGTAATTTATTCAGACGGTATGGAGCTTATCGAGCGCGCGGATGTGGATGTTATTGACATTTGCCTGCCCACGTTTATGCATGCAAAATATGCTCTCGCTGCGATGGAGAAGGTAGAATACCTCTTTATTGAAAAGCCGGTCGCGCTGACCGCCGAGGAGGGTGATGCGCTTATTGCAAAGAGTAAAGAATGCGGCTGCAACGTGCAAATCGGTCAGGTAATCCGCTTCTGGGACGAATATGTGGCGCTTCGTGAAATCGTTGAGAGCGAAAAGTACGGAAAGCTTGTAAACGCAAACTTCCGCAGAATAAGCCCGCGTCCGGACTGGGGTTGGAACGATTGGCTGCTGGACACTTCACTCTCAGGCGGTGCGGCGCAGGATTTGCATATCCACGATGTGGACTATGTGCTGTCCCTGCTCGGAGAGCCTGAAAAGTTCTACTCGGTAAAAAATTCACTCGGCGAGAAAAATTCATATATAAACACGCTCATGCAGTATAAGGACTGTGCGGTGTCCGTCGAGGGTACGTGGGATTTGCCCTCGTCGCATCCGTTCTGTGCAAGCTTGCGCGCGGTGTTTGAAAATGCGGTGGTCGAGAATGCAGACGGTAAATTCATGCTCTATACAAAAGACGGTGCAAGCGAGATAGAACTAAACAAAAAAGAGCTCGCGGGCGGTGAGAGTGCGGGCGGAAACATATCCGACCTTGGCGGCTACTACAACGAGCTTTTATATTTTACCGACTGTGCAAGAAATAATAAAAAAATTGAGCGCGCAACCGTTTCGGATGCGGTCGCGTCACTCAAGTTCTTGTTAAAGGAAATTGATTTTTAGGGGGCAAAAATGCCCTAAAAGCCATCCGCTACAGACGAGGAGAGGCCTTATTAGCCTTCCCCTTGAGGGGAAGGTGTCAGCCGATAGGTTGACGGATGAGGTGAGGCGTTGCGGGATGCAAGGCGCAACGTGATGCAGGGGATTGGGTTTCCACCTCATCAGTCTCGCTGACGCTCGACAGCTTCTCCTCATAGGAGAAGCCTTATTAGCCTTCCCCTTGAGGGGAAGGGGGACCGCGTAAGCGGTGGATGAGGTGAGGCGTAAGCGGTGGATGGTAAAAATCTCTCCCTCAGTCAGCTTCGCTGTCAGCTCCCTCATCAGAGGGAGCCTATGGTTATATAACCGCCCGCCCATACAAATACGCCCTGCAGTCAAAAGACCGCAGGGCGTATTCTTTTTACATCAGATACCCGGCGGCGATGCCGAGCGCTGCGGAGATAAGTATAATTACTATCGGGTGCATCTTCTTCTTTTTATTAAACGCAAGGAATGCCGCGATTGCAAAGACAACCAGCGAAACGTAAAACTCGGCACTTTTAAACACGGAGAGCGTGATGCCTGCGGGGAAAAACACCGTAGTGCCGATGCTTATGAGCGCGGTGCCGATTAAGCCTACCACCGCGGGCTTTAAGCCGGACATGCAGCCTTCGACGGCTTTGCTTTTCTTGAATTTATCGTATATCCGCGCGACGATGAGGATTATAATAAAGCTCGGAAGCACTATGCCGAGCGTCGCGCAAAATGAGCCGAATATACCGCCAAGCTCGGAGCCTACATAGGTCGCGGTATTTATCGCAAACGGACCCGGGGTGGATTCGCTTACCGCGATGAAGTTTATTATCTCCTGATTGGAAAGCCAGCCGCGGTTTACCACCTCTGCCTGAATAAAGGGGAGCATCGCGTACCCGCCGCCGACGGTGAACATGCCTATTTTAAAAAACGTCACAAACAGCTCGAGGTAAATCATGCTTTATCCCTCCTTGCCGCATAAGCCGAGGTTATAAGCCCGAAGAGTGCGCAGGCTATCACAACAATAAGTATGCTTATATCAAATACCGCGGTCATAATAAACGCGGCTGCCATGACAATATAGGCGACCGCGCCGCGCGGCGCTTTTTTATACATCGTGAGCATGGCTTTTAATATAAGCGCGAGCACGCCTGCGCGGATACCCGAAAACGCATAGCGCATAATTTCAAGCTCTGAAAACTCGCGCAACAGGCGTGAAACTATAAGGATAATCACAAAGCCCGGCAGGACTACACCCAGTGTCGCGCAGAAGGAGCCCAAAAAACCGCATGTGCGGTAGCCGACAAATGTCGCCGCGTTTACCGCAATCGGTCCGGGGGTGGACTCCGCGATTGCCACAATATCCAAAATATCATCATCGGAAATCCAGCCGTGTTTTTCCACGGCTTCGGCTTGGATTATCGGTATCATTGCGTAGCCGCCGCCGAAAGTAAACGCGCCGATTTTAAAAAACGAGAAAAACACGCGCCACAAAAGCTTAAGATTCATTTTTTAAAAGATTGCTCCCTTCACGGAAAAATTTATTATATTATTATACCCGCATGTAAGAGAGAAATCAACCGTTTGCGTTAATTATACCGCTTGGGATAAGGCAGATTATGCCGCGACAGGAATTTAATTTCGGTGAATATTTTGCAATTTCATTTGAATATTTGTTGCATGTTTATTTTACGTGTGTTAAACTTTTCTTGTAATTTCGGGTAAATTTAAAATATTTGACCTGAAAAGGACGGAAATGATATTTCGGAAAGGAAAGTGTTATTTGTTATGGAAAAGGTAAATATAGCTATTATCGGCGGTGGCGCATTTTCGCATACCCATATCGAGGGCGCGCTTGCAAGCCACAATGTAAACCTTGTCTGCGTATGTGAGAAGGACGAGCAAAAGGCTCAGGCTCTGCGTGAGCAGTATAAAATCAAGGTCATAAACGACATGGAAGAGATTTTAAACGACCCGACCATTCAGGGCGTAACCCTTCCGCTGCCTGACCAGGTCCACTGCGAGGTATCAATTAAGGCTATGCGCGCAGGAAAGCATGTTCTGTGCGAAAAGCCGATGTCCTTAAAGCTTGACGAGTGCAAGGAAATGATACGCGTCTCCAAGGAGACCGGCAAGTTCCTGATGGTAGGTCAGATTTGCCGCTTTACCCCGGCATTCGTGCGTGCAAAGGAGCTCATTGAAGCCGGCGAAATCGGCGAGCTGTTCTTTGCAGAGAGCGAGTACGCACATGACTACTCAAAGCTCGGCGCGTCATGGCGCTTTGACCCGAAATCCCCGCGCCACGGCCTTATCGGCGGCGGCTGCCACGCGGTTGACCTGCTGCGCTGGCTGTGCGGAAACCCGATTCAGGTATTCGGCTACTCAAACCGCAAGGTATTAAAGAACTGGCCGACGGATGACGCGGTAATCGCGGTCATGGACATGCCCAATGACGTCAAGGCAAAAATCTTCTGCTCCATCGGCTGTAAGAGACGTTACACCATGCGCACGGTTCTCTACGGAACCGAGGGTACAATTATCTGCGACAATGCGTCAAACTCCATATCTTTATTTAAAAACTCAATCAATAACGACGGCGTTGAGGACTACCTTGAAAAACCCTCCAAGGAAATTGAGATTAAGCTCCCGATTGCGGTATCTGACCACAACTTCGCCGCAGAGGTTACCGACTTTGCAAACTGCATCCTGACAAACACCGCGCCCAAGCTCTCGGGTGCTGAGGGTGCGAGCACGGTTTCCGTGTGCACGGCTATTATTGAGTCCTGCGAGAAGAACGTACCTGTCACCGTGGATTACGGCTTTTAATGTTTACGCTCAAGTCGGAAAACCGCGCGCAGGATGTACTGCGCTACATGAGGTTTCATGCCGAGAGCCGCACGCATGAGGGCGAGATGTACGACTGCCATATCGCGCCTGAGATAACGCATTTTATAGATGTCGAGGGTGTTTTCACCATCGAAGGGCGCGACTATGAGATTTCTCCGGGTGATATTTTCATCCTCCGCTCCAACGAAAAGCACCGCATAAGCCGCATAACGCGCCCGGGTACGCTTGAGAATATAAATTTTGACCCGGCATTCCTGTGGCAGGGCGGTGACGCGTTCTATCTAAATTATATGTCCGTATTCACATGCCCGGGCGATTTTGAAAATCGTCTGTGCCGTGAAAACCCCGCCCGCGCAAATATTATCGGGCTTATGAATGGGATAAACGACGAGTTCTTGAAAAAGGATTTCGGATATGCGCACATGGTAAGGATGCAGCTTTTTACGATTATGCTGACATTGGTGCGCAGTTTCGGGTATAAAATATCCGAAACGTCAGGTGTGCACGCGCCACATGTAGAGGCGATACGCGAGTCGATGCGGTATATTGATGAGCATCTGGGCGAGAATTTGTCCCTGCCACGGCTTGCGGAGATTGCAAACTTAAGCACGAATTACTACGGCACGCTCTTTAAAGCACTAAACGGTGTGACTCCGGTTGAGTACATAACCTCAAAACGCGTGCTCTATGCGATAAGCCTGCTGCCCGAGTTCAAGGGCACCATGCTCGAGCTTGCGCTCGCGTGCGGGTTTAACAACACTGCAAACTTCAACCGCGCTTTCCGCGCGTATACCGGGCAGGTGCCGTCAAGGTATGTGCCACCCAAAATCTGAAAAAATCCGGCGGCTTACTCTTGTGAAGTCCGCCGGATTGGTGTATAATTAAAAAAAATGATTGTATGGAGTGAAAGCGTCAGATGAATTACAAAAAGTATCTTACGGACAATATTTTAAGCTTCTGGCTCGATGGCGCGATTGACCGCGAAAACGGCGGTATCTTCACAAGCCTCGATGAAAAGGGCAATATTTACGGCAGAGAAAAGAGCGTATGGTTCCAGGGTAGAGCACTGTGGGTATTTTCAAAGACATATAACACGGTCGAGCAGAACCCCGAGTACCTCAAAGCCGCAGAGTGCATTTTTAACTTCTTACCCAAGTGTACGGATACTGACGGCCGCATGTTCTTTATAGTTACCGAGGACGGCCGCCCGGTGCAGAAGCGCCGCTATTATTTCAGTGAGACGTTTGCGGCTATCGGCTGCGGCGAGTACTACCTTGCAAGCGGTGACGAAAAGGCGCGCGAGATGGCGGAGATGTATTTTGATACTGCATACCGCGTATTTAAGGACCCGAGCCTTACCACGCCCAAGTTCTATCCGGAGAACGCGCCGTATAAGTCGCTCTCCCCGGTCATGATAATGCTCTCCACCGCGCAGTGCCTGAGAGCGATTAATCCGGAGAAGTATAACCCGATTGCAAAGGAAATGGTCGCAGAGATTATAAACGGCGGCTACTTAAAGTCCGACGCACTCTTAGAGCACGTCGCGCAAAACGGCGATTTTATCGACACCCCGACCGGCAGAACCGTAAACCCGGGCCACTCCCTCGAAGCCGCATGGTTTATTATGACCGAGGGCGTTTATCAGAAGGATGACGCGCTTATAAAGGCGGCTATTAATATAATTGATTTTTCCATGGAGCGCGGTCTGCGTGACGGCGGCATCTGCGCATTTACCGACTACCTCGGAAAACCACCTGTAGCACTCGAGTGGGATATGAAGCTCTGGTGGCCGCAGTGTGAGGCGATGATTGCAAACTACATGGCGCATATGCTGACGGGTGAGGAAAAGTATAAGAAAAACTTCGACTCGCTCATGGAGTACACGCTCGATAAGTTCGAGGATAAAAACGGACGTGAGTGGTACGGTTACCTGCATTATGACGGAACCGTTGCAAATACCCTCAAGGGCAATATATTTAAAGGTCCGTTCCATATCCCGCGCCTGTTTATCTGGCTTACCCTCGCAGAGCAGGGGAAAATTATGTAATTAATTAAATATAAGCCATGCACTATAGACGTGGCAAATACATTTAGCCTCCCTTGTGTAAAGGGAGGTGGCACGGCTTGCCGTGACGGAGGGATTGTCCGTCAACCGTCTCTCCCTCAGTCAGCTTCGCTGACAGCTCCCTCATCAGAGGGAGCCTGCCGATGCCGGTAGTTTTCTTGATGTAATAAATGCCATGCGCCGCCTGAATTTCAGACGGCGCATGGCTTTTTGCATGTGTCAGATGTGCAGCAACCTTTTCGAAGCCGCGCATTAAAAAATGCGCCTGCCGAAGCCGACGCAATAAAACGCAAACTCCGATTGTCGCCAAACAAACTTTATACAGCACGAGATATACGCACACACTTATAAATGGAATTTGCATTTTTAACAAGATTCACGCAATAAGTGTATGCAAATAAAAAGTATATTATAAATTAAAATATACCTCGCTTTTGTATAAATATTAAGTTTGTTTGGCATAATTATTATACCACAAAATAATTAAATATCAAGATAATACAGCAAAAAAATAAACGTTTAGAAAAAGCGGATTGTCCAACGCCCACGTCACACATCTTAGTCAACGACCTGCGTGTCGTTTACGCATAAGGCTCCCCTCATCAGAGGGAGCCTGCCGAAGCCGGTAGCTTTCTTGATGCAATAAAAGCCATGCGCCGCCTGAATTTTCAGACGGCGCATGGCTTTCTGCATGTGTCAGATGTGCAGCAACCTTTTCGAAGCCGTGCATTAAAAAATGCGCCGACAAAAGCCGACGCACGAAAAACGCACAGCTCATTTGTTGCAACACAAACTTTAAATTCCTATACACTGAGGTACGCAGAATAGAGCGCACGTTTTTACCGTAAGATAAAAAACGCCCGCAGCGCATAGAAATTCATATTCAGTTTGTGTTGCATGTATATTCTACCATATACGGAGAGTGTTTGCAAGATAGTATCCTAATTTAACATGGCGCGAATGCGGGTACGTACATTTCGGGCGATCGTGAATTGCCCATACGATATTTTAAATAATGCTTTTGTATTTGTGTTATCGTGGGTCCGGGGGAAATCGAAATCCCCCGGCACTTTTGGTTACTTTTGGTGTCAAAAGTAACATCCATCGTTCACATGAAAACGGTAATATATATAAAAACAGGGTGTGCACAAATGCACACCCTGAAAATTCATGCAACTTAAATTTATTTGAGCTCGCCGCGCGCTTTTGCAAAATACTCGCGGGTTTCCTTTGCGACAATGCCTGACAGCGCGAGCAGCGCGATACAGTTGGGCAGCGCCATAAGACCGTTCATGATGTCTGCAATTGTCCACACTGCCTTGACGGTCATGTAAGGACCTACGAACACCGCCGCGATATACAGCCAGCGGTAGACCTTTACCATCCACTTGCGTCCTCCGACCAAATACTCAAGGCAACGCTCGGAGTAATAGTCCCAACCTAAGATGGTGGTAAAGGCAAAGAACACCAGGCAAATCATCAGAAGGAATGCGCTTATCTGCGCGGGGAAGGGCAGAGCGGTCTGGAACGCGTGAATGGTAATTGACGCGCCCTCAAGTCCGAGCTCGGGAACCCATGAGCCCGCGATGATGATTGCAAGACCCGTCATGGTACAAACGATGATAGTGTCAATAAACGTGCCGGTCATGGTTACAAGACCCTGACGTACGCAGGAGTTTGTCTTAGCTGCGGCAGAAGCTATCGGAGCTGAGCCGAGACCTGACTCGTTTGAGAAGATACCGCGTGCAACACCCTTCTGCATTGCGACCTTGATGGTTATACCCACGATACCGCCTGCGACCGCCTGCGGATTAAATGCGCCGACGAAAATCTGGCGGAATGCTTCGGGCACCGCGGTGATGTTTGAAATAATGATTGTAAGTCCGCACAGCACATAGAGGATTGCCATGAACGGGACCACGATTTCGCTTACCTTGGAGATACGCTTGATACCACCGATGATTACAAGAGCTGCCGCGATGGTGACGATAGCACCGACGACTACGGTGGTCAGGGTAATCGGGGTTTCACCTATCATAAAGAGAACGTTTGCGACCTTCGGGTCAAAGAACTGCTGCGCTGCAGAGGTTATGCCGTTTATCTGGGTTATTGTGCCTATGCCCAGAAGACCTGCGAGTACACCAAAAATTGCAAAGAACTTTGCAAGCCATTTCCAGCTCTTGCCCATGCCTTTTTCTATGTAGTAGAACGGACCGCCGAGCGCGTGACCGTCACTATCAATCTCACGGTACTTGACCGCGAGAACACCCTCGGCGTACTTTGTAGCCATGCCCAGGAACGCCGCAAAGAGCATCCAGAACAGCGCACCCGGACCACCCGCTGCGATAGCGGTTGCGACACCTACGATGTTTCCCGTGCCTATGGTCGCCGAAAGCGCGGTGCACAGCGCGCCAAACGAGCTTACCTCGCCTACGCCGTCCTCTTCGTTCTTGACCATGAATTTGAGCGCTTTGCCCAAATGCCTGACCTGCAGAAGACCGGTGCGGATTGTAAGCCATGCGCCGACCGCAAGGATGAGGATTATGAGCGGAAGTCCCCAAACAATGTCATCAATTTTTACCAATAGTTCCGTAAAGTTCATTTCTAAAAATTCCTTTCGTGCGTTTTCGTAATATTACGGACATCTGTCCGCAATATAAAGACAATTATACAATATTATGCAAAGAAAATCAACTGTTTTTTTGTATGGGGATGCATGAAATTCAGTTTTCCACCTCATCAGTCTCGCTGATGCTCGACAGCTTCTCCTCAAGGAGAAGCCTTATTAGCCTTCCCCTTGTAGGTAACGGTTGCGAGGACGACGGCACCCCGCCAAGAGCCGCCTTTCAAGTCCACATCACCATACAACCAAAAATAAAACCACTATCCAAATGGATAGTCGCGGACTTGCTTTTCTGCGGAAAAGCCACGGCGGTTGCGGCGTGCCACCGGCACCCCGCCAAGAGCCGCCTTTCAAGTCCACATCACCATACAACCAAAAATAAAACCACTATCCAAATGGATAGTGGTTTTATTTGGAGCTGGTGAGCGGACTTGAACCGTCGACCTGCTGATTACGAATCAGCTGCTCTACCGACTGAGCTACACCAGCACACTACAGGATATTATAATATAAAACTGCCGCGCAGTCAATGAGAAAATTTTAAAAGCCGCTCGTCGCAACATGTCTTATGCGTCAAGGCGCGACAAATCACGCCATTTACTCGGAGTAGTACCGGTTTTCTCATGAAACGTACGGTTAAAATGCGTAAGATTTACAAAGCCACTCTGCTCGGCAATGTCACGCATCATAAGCTCGGTATCGCCCAGAAGCTCTTTTGCATGCTTTATGCGCAGGTAGCGGAGATATTTTACAAATGTCATGCCCATGATTTCGGGGAAAATGCGGTGGAATGAACGTAGGGACATCATTCCCTCGCGCGCGACGTGCTCGGCGCGGATGTCGTTTTGGTAATTCTCATGGATAAAATTAAGCATTGCGTACACGCTCGGGCAATAGTCGCTCATGCCTTGTTTACTGAGTATTCCGTGCTGCGCCATGTACTCGGAGGATATAAGGCTTATAAGCTCGGCGGCTTTTGCGCGCATTAGCGGCAGCTTCTCATCGGACGGATTCTTTCCCGCTTCGTGAAGCTCGCAGAGCAGGCGATAAATTTTGCCGTCAGTCGAATGGCGCGGTTTTAAAAACGGTGTTTTATTATACGCGGCATCGCCGAGCGGGGACAGGCAGATGTTAAAGAAGCTCCACGCACTGCCCGTATCCTCGCCGAAAAGGCGGTTTGCAAAGTCACAGAAGAACAGGTCGTTTTCTGCCCAACGCGCGTCCGCAAAATGCGAAAGACCGGGCGGGATAATCGTAAGGCCGGTTTCGTACATCGTAGAAGAGCCGTTGCCCAGGTAATGGGTGTACGAGCCACCGTTTACGTGGATTATCTGCATGAAATTGTGAACATGGTTTTTATCCTTGACACGCGCGTACTGACGCGAAACGCATATCGGATATCGCGATGCGTCATAATACGAAAAGAGCATGGCGGCACACCACCTTTCACCGTGACTGATAACTATATATAGTATAAATACTTTGGCAGAAATTGTAAAGCCTTAAATTATTGAAAGTTCTGCAGAGATATGTTATATTACAATCGACATTAAACATCAGAAAGGTGATGTAGAGTATGGATAACAAGTATAGTAAAGTTACATTCGGCGTGTCTAAGGACATTATCACGCCGGCACAGACCGCAACCATGATAGGCTTCGGCACAGTGTTCGGAGAGCCGTTTACCGAGGTGCATGACGACCTGTACGTCAGAACCCTTATGCTGCGTGACGCGGACGGCGAGACGGTTGTTCTCATCGCTATGGACCTTCTCTTCCATGACGACACCCTGCCCGAGGCGCTGCGCGACTACGCGGGCGAGAAGTACGGCGTAAAGCGCGAGAACCTGCACGTTTCATATACCCACACGCATTTCGGACCCGCGGTTAAGGGTTACGATTTTAACTACTACACCGAGACCTACGAGGCGTTTTTGTTTGACCGTATTTGCCGAACCATTGACCGCGTCTTCCTGACAAACCACACGGGCTACCTCAAGTTCTCCAAGGTTGAGGGACAGTGGAACATGAGCCGCCGTCTGCCGGTTAACGGGGTTATGGAGTTTAAGCCCAATCCGGTCGGCGAGGTTGACAAAAACCTCTATATGTTAAAGCTCGAGGACGAGCAGGGTAAGATGCGCGCACTTGCGCTCAACTTCGCTTGCCATCCGTCCAATATGTTCGGATGCTATACACGCCTGTCCTCCGAGTACCCGGGCAGACTCTGCGCACGTGTAGAGGGTGAGTTCTACGGAACCACCGCTCTGTTCTTCCAGGGCTTCGGCGCGGACTGCAAGCTGCGCATCGGCGTAAAGACTGACCGCTTTGCCGCGTGCTCACCCGAGGATATCGACGAGGTAGCACTCACCATGACCCAGCGCATCAAGTCTAAAATGATTTCAAACGACTGGGAGTGCCTGCCGGTTAAGCTTTCAAGCCGTACCATGAAGCTTGACCTTCCGCTTGAGGTAAACCCGAAGGAGTTCTACGAGGAGCGCCGCGAGTTCTACGTTGAGAGAAACATGGAGATGATGAAGCTCAATGCGGAAATGGTCATCAACAATTACGAGACCTGCCCTGAGAATCTTCTGCTCAACTGCGGTATCATCCGTATCAACCCGAATTTCTACATATACTCACTCGGCGGCGAGCCGGGCATCAACATTCAGACGGTTCTGCGTGAGAGCATGCCGGACGCAACAATTCTCTGCTTCGGTTACAATGACGCTATCGCATACGTGCCCAGCGACAAGATGATTGAAGAGGGCGGCTATGAGGCGGAAGGCTCGGTCCCCGAGTATCGCCTAAAAGGACGTATCGCCCCGGGTGTTGACAAAATTTACTGCGACGCACTCAAAAACACCGCCGCAGAAATGAATAAGTAAATATTTCTATCATCAAAAAGGGAAGCGACAGAATTTTTTAATTCTGCCGCTTCTTTTTGTTTTGCGATTGCCCATATTTGTGTTATCAGGGGTCCGGGGGAAATCGAAATCCCCCGGCGCTTTTGGTTACTTTTGGCGACAAAAGTAACATTCTCCGTTCCCAGTCGTAATAGGGAAATATTAACGTCACGGATGAAGCCCTTTGATATGGGTTCATCGTGAATACTACTCCTGCCACTCCAAAACATACTCGCTTCTGTATACACTCGGCGTACAGCCGGTGTGTGACTTAAACACGCGGTCAAAATAAATCGCGCTGTTAAAGCCGCACATCTTGCCGATTTCCGAGAGCTTCATATCCGTATTTATAATAAGGTATCGAGCCTTGCGCATGCGCGTGAAATTGATGTACTCAGTCGGTGAGAGCCGCATAATCTCGCGGAAGACTATCGAAAAGCGCGTCATGCCCAAACCGACCAGCTCACACAGGTCGGATAGTTTTATCTGCTCGGTCAGGTGCTCGTCAATATAATTTAGCGCGGCAAGCATCGGCGGGCGGTACTTCTCAAATGCTTTCATGTCGCGCTCACTGCACGACGCATAGAAAATCGGGGCGAGCTTTGCGGAAAACTCCTTTAAAAGCTCAATAAGCTCGGCGTTGTACTTATCAATAAGCTTTGAGTTGCGCTTGAGCTGCTCGGATGCCGCGCGGCATGATGCGTCAAAGAACTCATTGGTCAGGCGATTGAAATAGAACTGACTTTCCTCAGGGATTTTTAAGGTAAGACGGTTTAAGCTCCCGCCGTGCACCCATGGGCGCAGATGCGCCCAGTCGAAAAACAGCGCGAGCGCCTCATCACCCACATGCTCTTTCAAAGCCTCGAGCGTGAAGTTGAGCCTCCGCCCCTCGCTTCCGTCATAGACCGAGTTTAAACAGTGCGGCACAACCATGGGCAGAATCGTCATCTGCCCGCGCTTGAGCTCAAAATCGCGACCGCCTATTGTAATATCCATCTTCTCGGAAAACGAGTGCAGCCAGAAAATCTCGATGAAATCGTGATAGTGCAGGGGATTGTTGCGCAATTTATTGAAATTCTTACCTATTTCATAGCATGCGATTTCGTTGCGCAGATAGGAAATCATAGATGCCATGGATGCCATCTGTGCACCACCAGACGCGTGACGTGTGGTGAACATGTCACTGTGCAAGTCTTTGTATAAAATGTCAAGGCTTTTGGTGGAATTCACGAAAATCACCCCAATAAGTGAAAAATTGTTTTATGAGCGAAAGTGTGTAGTAAAAACTGTATAATAAAGTCATGCGGGAATATCTTCTCAAAGGTATTCTACCACAGGTTCTCATGTGGTGCAAAATAAATTTTTTAATTAAAGAAAGGAAGGGCTGTAAAATGAAGAAATTAACAACCCGCATCCTGGCACTCCTTATGGCAGCAGCTATGCTCTTTACGCTTGGCGCTTGCTCGGGTGGCGAGGATGCAACCAAAACCGGTACAGGAACTGACGGCGCAGTGTTTAGCGCAAATGATAATTTAGACATTATCGTCGGCTCTCACATAAGCTGGCCGTTTAACGAAAACTGGGTAGTATGGGATTATATCCGGGAGGCAGTAGGCGGAAACATCAATATCTCGGCTATCCCGACATCCGATTGGGACACTAAGCTTTCACTTATGATGGCAAACCCGGAAGACCTGCCGGATCTGATGCACTTTTCTTCGAAGAGCTCGGTTGACATCCACGCACTCTCCGGTGCGTTTATTCCGATAAACGATGTTGAGGACCAGATGCCGAGCTACAAGGCATTCATGGAGTCCCTGCCCGAGGTAGAGCGCAATGTTCTGATTTCCGAGAAGCTTTCCGGTGACGGTAAGATTTACTCCGGCGTGTCTTACGGTATGAACAACGCAGGTCAGATCTGGATGTATCGTAAGGACATATTTGAAGAGCACGGCCTTGAGGTTCCGACCAATCAGGACGAACTCTACGAGGTGTGCAAAAAGCTCAAGGAGCTGTATCCGGATTCTTATCCGCTGTGCCTGAGAAGCGGTATCAACTCTATCGCAACCTTCGGCACACTCTTTACCCCGTACTTTAACCCGTATATCTACTACGATTTTGAAAACGAAGAGTGGAAGTACGGCGCAATCGAGCCGGCAATGAAGGAAATAATCGACTTCCTCATCAAGTTCCAGCGCGAAGGACTTATGCCGCCCGACTTTATGACAATCGAGTCCAAGGCATGGGAAGAGCTTATGTCCACCGACCGCGGTTTTATCACCATGGATCACCTGGTACGTGTTGACTTCTTCACACCGTCTGTCCGCGAGGTTGACCCGGACTTTACACTGGCACTCATGGAGCCGCCGATGCTCGGCAAGACCGACAAGGCACAGCGCAAGATTGCAAGAGCACTGGGCGACAAGACCGGCTACGCAATCTGCAACACCGGCGACGAAAAGGGTATTGCAAACGCAATCAAGTTTATAGACTGGATGTACACCGACGAAGCCGCAGACCTCTTAAGTTGGGGTAAGGAAGGCGAGACCTATAAGGTGGTTGACGGCGAGAAGGAATTCATCCTCTCCGACGAAGGCTCTGATATAAACAACCTCTACGGTCTGCAGACCTACGGCACCTATCAGCGCGTTGACCCGATAGTTTCTATCGAGGCAATGTCAGACGAGCAGGGCGCAATGGTTGATGAGGCGCGTACTTATTACGAGGACCGCACCAACCCGAAATCCTGGATGGCATTCTCTGACGATGAACTCAAGCGCCGTGAGCTGGTCCGTCCGGAAATCGAGGCTTATACTCAGGAGATGATTTCCAAGTTCATCCTTGAGCAGGCTCCGCTTACAGAGTGGGATAACTTTGTAAAGACGATTTGGGATATGGGTCTTGAGGAATTCCTCGACGTTCACCGTTCAGCATATGCCCGCGTAGAAGCATCGGTAAAGTAAAGCAAGCCGCATAAGGCTCCCTCTGATGAGGGAGCTGTCAGCAAAGCTGACTGAGGGAGAGAAAAAAAACACGGACAATCCCTCAGTCAAAACCTACGGTTTTGCCAGCTCCCTTTACACAAGGGAGCCTGAAAAAGCCTTCCCCTATGTAAAGGAGAAGGGGGACCGCGTAAGCGGTGGATGAGGTGAAGATGTAGTCAATGGCGGTGGTACCGACGCGCAATGACACATAGGTCATTGCCTACAATGATAAGCCTTGAATAAGTGTATAACCCCATGGGGCGCGAATGTCACTCCTCGCGCCCTATAGGAATAATAAGACATAAGGTCTAACAAAAAGCCTTCCCCTATGTAAAGGAGAGGGGACCGCGTAAGCGGTGGATGAGGTGAGACGCTGCGGGACGCAAGACGTAACGTGGTGCGTGAAATTTACCTTTCCACCTCATCAGTCTCGCTGACGCTCGACAGCTTCTCCGTCAAGGAGAAGCCTGCAGCGGAGAAACACAATCGAATCTATCCTCAATAAACGAGGTAGAAAATAAATTAAATTTTTTATTAGGAGGAATATAAAAATGAAAGCAATATTCCGCAAATCCACATCATTTATCCTGGCACTCGCCATGATTATCGGCATACTGCCTATGGCAAGTGCAGCTACCTATAAGCAGTGCCAATCATTCAGTGTAACTGATAATTCTGTCGTATACAACTTTACAGGAACTAGTGCAAGTGCAGACGGTAGCCCATATGCAAGATATGTAAAATGTGACATTGTGGATATAGGCACAGATAGTTATGGCATTACTTGGCAGTGGGAGCTTGACAAGGATGCAAGCACAAGCAGATATGCAACTGCTTCTCAAGTACCGGGTTTTGAATCTTACGGATTGAATGTAGCGTTTAACAACCCGGCTGTCGCTTCTGATAAAAACCATGGTCACATAGGCTTCCGTATTAATGTTCCTAAGGCAGGCACATATATTGTAAGCATGAGCGGATATAGCGCAGGCGGCTCCGTAGTAGATGTATTGATTGACGGCGAAAATGTCGGTGAATATGGTTTTGGCAGTTCATCAGTGCAAAAAACTCCTGAAGCGATTGGTATTGTTACAATCGGAACTCCCGGTGTACATAGCCTGGTTCTCAGCAGACAAAGCGGAAATAGTGGAATTTATCCTACGCATATCGCACTTACTCCTATTTCAGAGATAGGTGGAGCAACGGCTAATGAAATCGTTTATGATTTTTCAACCAATAATAGCTTGCTCAGTAAATATTTGCAGGAAGACAGTTCCGGTGGTTATTTTGCGTTAAAAGTAAATTTACAACGTGGCGTTAACTGGGAAATTAACAAAGCTCTTTCTTCGAGTGATATAGCAAATCCCACACATGTTAAAAAAGACCTTCGAATTCAGGCCGCAGGTTCTATTTGGGGAGCAACCGGAACTACTTCAACAGTAGGATTTAATGTATATGTTCCGAAATCAGGCAAATACAGCATCAGCATGAGTGGTTACAAATATTATTCTGCTGTAACTAATGTCCTTGTAAACGGACAGAAGGTTGGTTACATCCCGGCAGATGCTGATGCGAGTGTTGGCGATCATGGATATACTGCGGATGCGGGATATCAAACCGTAACATTTAACAAGGGTGTTAATACAATTGTGTTGCAAGGAACCGGAAATAGCTATCTTAGCCCGGGTAAAATTATTCTTACGCCGGCAGAAACTTGGGAGGACCGTGAAAATCAGGTCTTTAATCTGAGAGGATTTAATGCTGCAACTGAAGACGGCAAAGAGATTATAAATGTATCGGGCAAAGATGCACTTGTTGCTGACGGAGTATCTCTTGCAAATGGTTGGAACTGGGAGTTTGTTCCTGAGTATTGCCATGCAAGATTAGGCAGCGGTAATAGCGCAATTCATTTCCAACCATATGGATTATATGCTTCAATGAATTCATCGGAGATAGGTCAAGCTAAGAATTCAGATGTTGCTTTAAAATTGAAGGTTTCGCAGAGCGGATGGTATAAGATCAGTGCGGAAGGTGCTGGTGATCCAAGCGGCGGTGGAGCAAATTACTATCTCAATGGTGTTTATTTAGGATCTTATAGTTACAATAATACATCGTATACACCTTACAACGGAGAAAAAGATTTGCGCACAGTATACGTTGAAGCAGGCGATGATATCATACTCACTATGCGTTCGAATGCAGTAGGCAACCAGTACCCGGGCGTTATCCGTATGACCGCGGTTGATGCGGCTCCGGCTGTAACTGCTATTTCAGATGCAGCGGTTAGTGCGACTACGCTTGATATTGGCGAGAGCGCAACCGTTTCCGGCACTGTTGCTTACGGCGCACTGACTATGCCGTACATGGAAGACATCACCGATGGCGCGGGCAATGTAGGCGCAAACGCTATTGCAACCGTTGTAAGCTCCGATGAGAACGTTCTCAAGGTTGAGGGCGGCAAGGTTGTAGCTGTCAGCGCAGGTACTGCAACCGTTAAGCTTGTAAACGGCAATGTTGAGTCAAACGCAGTCAGCGTAACTGTAAACAGAGCTCCGGCAAACATCACCAACAAGGCAATCTTCGGTGACGTAAGCGCGTACATTACAAAGGACGGCAATTTCGTTGCATTCTCAGGTATTGACACTACCGAGTACAAGGAAGTCGGCTTCTACATTGCACTGGACGACGGCTCATTTGAAAAATATGCAGTAGCTGACGGCAAGGTTTATAAGAGCATCAACGTAATTTCAAGCATGGGAACTGAAGATATTGATGTTGCTGATTTCTTCAGAAGCACAACTGCAGGCGAGAATGCGCACATCTTCTTCAGCGGTACAGCGTTAGGCGACGCAACTACAGTTAAGTTCTATCCGTATGCAGTACCGGTAGCGGAAGGCGCAGCCACACTCACAGGCTACACCTACAGCGTAAGCTTGTCCTAAGTAAATAAGGAGGTATTATAAGATGAAAAAGTACATAACTCCTGAAATGGAAATAACAAATTTCAAAGCGGTTGATATACTCACCGCGTCAGAGCCGACAATTACACCTGCTGACGTAGCGGTGATTGAGAATGCTGACAATCCGGTAAAGTTCAGCGACGAGTTCGGCGGATTCGATCAGTAATAGTAACATAACATTTTGCAGGTAGGATATTAATTAAATATTCTACCTGCAACGTACCTAAACGAGAATGTATGGGAATAGTTGGGACCTGAAAAGCCTTCATCTA
>JAZTXE010000055.1:0-5539 GCA_045636205.1 Eubacteriales bacterium | reverse complement strand
TTGTGTTTTTTTAAATAATATGGTAGAATAAACTCACCACACTTTTCACTGTAATTTAAGATGCCAATAATTGTAAATATGCCTATATACATATTTATGGACACAAGGGACAACGCTATGTAAAAAGCGTTAGTTCCTCTTTCAACGTTCCTTGTGCTCAAGGCATATGGTGGTGAAAAGTGTGTGGTAACCTTTTCGAAAGAGACTACGTTTTTTGGTGCGTGGCTCTTCAAAAGGGCTGCGCACTTTTTTATTTTAAGGAGGTATACATATGAAAATAGCATTCTGCGGTCATGGTGATATTCCGCCGTCGGAAAGCGGTGTTTTAAGGGAGAAACTCCGCAAAACGGTTATAGAGTTAATAGAAAATGGAGCGCATGAATTTCTCTTCGGCGGGTACGGAGATTTTGACAAGCTGTGCGCAAAAACCGTGTATGAATTAAAGAATGAGTATCCGCACATTAAATCTGTTCTGGTAATTCCGTATCTTGACCGCGAATACAATATGAGTTTGTATGACTTGAGTGAATATCCGCCAATCAATGTACCCAGAAGATTTGCGATACTCAAGCGCAACGAATACATGGTTGAGCAGGCAGACACGGTTGTCGCATAGGTTAAGTACAGCTTTGGCGGTGCAGCTAAGACATACGAATATGCAAAACGCAAGAAAAAGGAAATTATAAACCTTGCCGAGGATTGAGAGAAAAGGATTCCGCATTCAGATGCGGAAGCCTTTTTTAGCGTGTGCGGGATTTGTTTTTACACCTCATCAGTCACCTTGCGGGCGGAACGACACACAGGTCGTTCCCTACAGATAAGTGGAGAAGCTTTATTGCCTTCCCCTACATAGGGGAAGGGGGACCGCGTAAGCGGTGGATGAGGTGGAAATGCGGTGGGCAACACACGTCGCATAAATTTTGGATAAAATGAGAAGATTTGAAAGAATGTCATTGTAATTTTTTCTGATTGGTGTATAATATCTTTGTATGACTGTATGGGAAGTAAGAGATAAATGTCAATATAAATGGGGGCTATATTAAGTGCTATCCTTTATACGGGTTTTCAACCTGATTATATTCTTTATTTTTACGGTATGTTATTTATATCAGTTTGTATATGTATTCGTTACGCTTTTCGGCAAAAAGCCCAAGCTCGAGGCCAAATGTGAGCACAGGTTTGCGGTAATCATCGCCGCACGCAATGAGCGCGACGTTATCGCGCATCTTATAGCGAGTATTAAAAAGCAGAAGTATCCCAAAGAGCTTGTAGACGTATTCGTGGTTGCGGACAATTGCACCGACGATACTGCAGAAGTGGCAAAGGGTGCGGGTGCGCATGTATTTGTGCGCGAAAACCGCGAGTATGTGGGCAAGGGCTACGCGCTTGACTACGCGTTTAAGAAGATTGCAAGTGAGTTTGGCGACAAGGCATATGAGGGATATTTCGTATTTGATGCGGACAACCTCTTAGATGAAAATTACATAGCCGAGATGAACCGCGCGTTTGACAGCGGTTATCGCATTGTGACAAGCTACCGCAACTCGAAGAATTACGACTCGAACTGGATTTCTGCGGGAAGCTCGCTGTGGTTTTTAAAAGAGGCGAGGTATTTAAATAACGCGCGAATGATATTAAAATCAAGCTGTGCGGTGTCGGGCACGGGCTTTTTGGTGCATGCGGATATAATACACCAAAATAACGGCTGGAAGCACCATTTGCTGACTGAGGACATTGAATTTTCGGTTGACAATGTGATTGCGGGCGAGGTAATCGGCTACTGTGACGATGCGATGCTCTACGACGAGCAGCCGACCGAGTTTGAACAGTCGTGGAATCAGCGCCTGCGCTGGGCGAAGGGCTTTTATCAGGTGGTTGCGCGCTACGGATTAAGGCTCATTAAGGGCATTTTCGGTAAAAAATTTCTCGCGTGTTATGACATGATGATGACGATACTGCCTGCGATGGGTATTTCGGTTATCGGGGTGATTGTAAACCTGGTGTTTATGGTGCTCGGATTTATGCAGCCGGGCGGGATGAACACGCTTATTTTAGCGTGTGCGATGTCTGTTATAACCACGGCGGTGAATTTCTACCTGATTTTATTCTTCTTCGGCGCGATTACCACGATAAGTGAGTGGAAGAAAATCCGCGCGAGTGCGAAAGCCAAGATTATTTATATGTTTACCTTCCCGATCTTTATCCTGACGTATGTGCCGATTGCGATTGTCGCGCTCTTCCGCAAGATTGAGTGGACACCCATTAAACACAGCGTTTCAAAGACTATAGAGGAATTGCAACAGTAGGGGCGATTCACGAATCGCCCGCAGCGGGATAGCCAATCCCTCAGTCAGCTTTGCTGACAGCTCCCTTTACACAAGGGAGCCTTTTGAGCGGTGACGAAGGAGATATAGGAATTGTTTGTATTTGTTGATGAGAGTAACAAAAGTGAATACGAGGCGTTTGTAAGAAGCCATGCGAGAGGACATTTCCTGCAGTCTCTGCACTGGGCGGAGTTTAAAGGCGGCGGGCGCGGCGTTATGAGCGTTTCCGATGACGGCGCGGTCAGGGGTGCTATGCTTCTTTTGCCGCAGCGTGCACCGATGGGGTTGGGTAAGTTCTTATACAGCCCGCGCGGTCCGGTTTGTGACAATGACATCGATGTAATGCGCGACCTTCACGAGGGTGCTATGGAGTATGCAAAGGAAATCGGCGCGTACATGCTATCGCTCGACCCGGACGTGACGGATGAGGAATTTGCCCGGAGCATGGAGCAGGTCGGCTTCTCGCGCGACGTAAAATGCGCGGACACGGGTATCCTGCAACCGCTTTCGGTTTTCCGCATAAACATCGGCGGAATGAGTGATGAGGAGCTTATAATGAGCTTTCACTCCAAGGCGCGCTACAGCGTGCGCGCATCACTTAAGTCGGGCGCTACGTGCCGCATAAGCGAGAGTGGGGATGACTTAAAGGCGTTTCAGAAGCTCTTGGTCGAGACGGCTACGCGTGACGATTTTACTCCGCGACCGATTGAGTATTTTGAAAAGATGTTTAAAATCCTTCCCGAGGACATGCGCAAGCTCTTTGTAGTCGAGCTTGAGGGCGAGATTATCGCGGGGAGCGTACTTATAAAATACGGAAACAAGACCTGGCATTTATACGGTGCGTCCTCGGATGCGCACACGAAGGAGCTTCCCAACTTCCTCATGCAGTGGGAGATGATGCGCTACACGATAGCCGAGGGATGCGAGGTTTACGATATGCGCGGTGTCGCGGGTGAGCGCGATAAGTCCGCGCCGCTTGAGGGGCTTATGCGCTTTAAAAAGCGTTTCGGCGGCGAGCTTATAACCTTTATCGGCAGGCTTGACGCGGTGTATGACAAAAAGAAGAAGCTAAAGATTGACACGCTTAAGAAAATTAAAGGACTTTTGGGGAGATAATCTATGATACAATACGTTACTGACCAGTGGCGCGAGAGATACGAGGAATTTATAAGCGCGCATGAGAAGGGGCACTTTGTAAAGAGCCTTAAGTGGGCGGAGTTTAAGAAGCCGTGGAAGCAGGAGGTTTTCTTAAGCCTTGACGGTGCGGGAAACATCCGCGGCAGCATGCTCATCTTCGTAAGTCAGGTGCCGCACACCAAGTACACGCACATGTACTGCCCGCGCGGTCCGGTAGTCGAAAACCGCGACCGTGAGACGCTAAAGGAGCTCTGCGACGAGGCGGCGCGCCTTGCCGAGAGATATAACGCCTATGAGCTGAGCATTGACCCGGATATAGAAGAGGCAAAAGAAGCGGATGCCGAGTACCTTGAGGACTTAAAGTCGGTCGGGTTTGTTGTAAATAACACGAAGAACCGCCCCGAGTACCTGCAGGCGCGGTACGTGTTCCGCTTAGACCTTGAGGGCAAAACACCTGACGAGGTGTTTATGGGATTTCATTCCAAAACGCGCTATAACGTGCGCCTTAGCGCGAAGAAGGGCGTTACGTGCAGAATCGGTGATAAGTCCGACCTTCCCGCATTCCGCGAGATTATGATAGAAACCGCAGTGCGTGACGGATTTATGGCGCGCTCTTTAAAGTATTTTGAAGAGATGTACGATATTTTAGCGCCTGAGAATTTCAGGCTCTACATGATGGAGTATGAGGGGAAAGCGATTGCGGGTGCTATCGCTATCTGGTACGGTGACAAGCTGTGGTATCTCTACGGCGCGTCTTCAAACCGCGAGCGCAACCGTATGCCCAACTACATGATGCAGTGGGAGATGATACAGTGGGCGATGGAGAAGGGCTGCCGTATCTATGACTTCCGCGGCGTGACGGGTGATATGGAAAAGACGTTTTTAGACGGTCTTATCCGCTTTAAGCAGGGCTTTGGCGCTTATCAGGCGGACTTTGTCGGAAAGCTCGATATGCTCTACCACCCCAAGGCGGCAAAGCGGATTGAAAATCTGCAGTCATTCTATCGCGCAGCGGTGCGAAAGATTGGGATTATAAAAGGAAAAATATTGGGAAAGTAAAATAAAAAGCGTCAGTGAAATATCACTGACGCTTTTGTGTATGCAATATAATTTTAGCTCTCAAGCTGGGTGCGCAGGGTTACAAGCTCTTTTCCGTTGGTGCCGTCGAGGAGTCTGTAAATATCGCCGTCCATAGAGATGCCGACACGCTTTGCTATGGGAAGGTCGAGCGCGGTTGAGATAAGGGATGCGACAAAGCCGCGTGTTGCGGGCACATCCTCAACAAACGGAGAGTTTATAAGACCGCGGTTGCATGCCGCATTTAAGTAATCACGCGGGTAGGAGAGGGTTTTGTAGCCGGGTTTATCGTCTGCGTCGTACTTGTCATACCCGAGCAGGCACACGACCATTTTAATCGCCTGACAGGCGGTGACGTTGGCTTCGGGTCTGAAAGTGCCGTCCGGGAAACCGCCGATGATACCTTCCATATTTGCAAAGAAGATGTAATTCTTTGCCCAGTGGGTTGCGGGAACATCGGTAAAGCGGGAGAAGCCGATGTTTGAATTGTCAAACTTGAGTGCGGTGGTAATCATCTTGGTTATCTGAGCGCGGGTGACGGTCTGCTCAAGGCGCAGTGTTCCGTCCGGAAAGCCGCCCATGATACCGTATTTGCCCAGGTCCTTCGCTGCGGCCTCGGGTTCAATGGCAAACGCGGTGATTGCAAGCGTGAGTGCCATTGCAAGTGCCAGGGTTAAGCTTACGAGTCTTTTCATTTTAAAAATTCCTCCTTAAATAATGTGGGTTAATTGTAGCAAGGAATGGCAGGTTTGTCAATAAATACCAAAAAGCCTTCCCCTCAAGGGGAAGGTGGGTTGCGAAGCAACTCGGATGAGGTGAGAGCGTTGCAGTGATGGAAGACGCGACGTGGTACGTGGGATTTACTTTTCCACCTCATCAGTCTCGCTGGCGGGAGGGCACGGAGACCCTCCCCTACAGACGAGGAGAAGCCTGAAAAGCCTTCCCTTTTTAGGGGAAGGTGGGTTGCGAAGCAACTCGGATGAGGTGAGACGTCGCGGTGA
>JAZTXE010000054.1:0-8533 GCA_045636205.1 Eubacteriales bacterium | reverse complement strand
ATATTTATCGCATATAATACCAATTTCAGATAAATTATTTTGCGGGACGATGTGGGCATCGTCCCCTACGATAAAAGGCTGAACGATTGATTTCGTTCAGCCTTTTGAATTTACTGTCCTTTAGAGTACACCTCATACGATAGGATTTTTTCTTTTTGTATCAATTTAAAAGGCGCTTTATTGCAAGTTTTGCCGGACCTGCCAAATAGAGTGAACCGCATGCTAAAACCGCGCAATCGGCGTCACAGAGTGCGAGAGCGTCTTTTGTGGCTTGGTCGAGAGAGGTGTATGCGCGTACATCATGGCAGAACGGAGTGGCAAATTCTTTTAAGGCTTCTAAACTGCAGGCTTTTGGTGACTCGGGCAAAACGCAGAAAAAGGAATGTGATTTTCCTGCAACCTTTTCAACCATCGTGCGCACGCTTTTATCCTCAAGACAGCCGAAAACAGTTATAATTTTTTTCTCTTTTAACAGCTCGTCAATCAGACTGCAGAGTGCATCAATGCCGGGGGAGTTGTGAGCGCCGTCAACTATACATAACGGTTGGGTTGAAATTACTTCTGCACGCGCGGGTAGTGCTGTGGATTTTATACCACTTGAAATGTTTTTCTGTGTTATCGGGTAGCCTGCTTTTTGTAGAAGTTTAGCAGCTTCCATTGCAGTTAGTGCGTTTGATATTTGGTGCCTTCCGTACATGGAAATGTGATATTCTTCACTTTCATAGCTTATTTTTGAACCTGAAAGGGAAATGTCGTATATCGTCAGTTTATCTGTATCAGGAACTACGGCAGGGACATTCTTTTCTTTGCAGTTTTCTAATATCAGTGATATTATTCCGTTGGGTTGGAGCGGTGATACAACGGTTTGGGAGCCGGATTTTATAATCCCGCATTTTTCTATGGCTATTTTCTCATGCGTATCACCCAAAAACTGCATGTGGTCAAGACCTATGGAAGCGATAACCGAAATAAGTGGAGGCGGGATTATATTGGTTGCATCCCATTTGCCGCCAAGACCTGCTTCGAGACATACAATATCACACCCGCATTCTTTAAAGTAGGTAAGTGCAATTGCCGTAATTTGCTCAAATGCATTAGGAAAGTCTTCCATACCTTTTGATATGGCAGCTACGCGCTCTGCGAGATTAATAAGAGTTTCCTTTTCTATAAACTCGCCGTTTACGCAAATGCGTTCGCGGAAATCCTCTACGAATGGCGAAATATATGTTCCGGTTTTGAGTCCTGCGGAAATTAAGATGCGCGAGAGCATAGTGGTTATGCTGCCTTTACCGTTGGTACCTGCGATGTGCACAAACTTTAAATCGTTTTGCGGATTGCCAAGAGCGGATAAGAGAAATCTTATCCGCTCTAAAGATACAGTTTTTGAAAAGCGCGGAATACCCGTCAAGTATTCCAGTGCCTCTGAATAAGTCATAAGGGATACTCCTTACATATGACGAAATTAGAGATTTGCCAGGCTTTCTTCAATTTTCTTGAGCAGTGATGTTGCTTTTTCGAGTTTTTCACGCTCCATAGCTACAACTTTTTCCGGAGCCTTTGCAACGAATTCCGGATTCGAAAGCTTTTTGGAGAGCATGGTATAATCCTTAAGTGCTTTTTCGCGCTCGCGTGTAAGGCGCTCAAGCTCTTTTTCTCTGTCGATAAGCTCACTCATCGGAATATAAAGGCTTGCTGCATTTGTTACGACGGAAACCATGCCTGAAGCGTCCTCGGGCGCAGTGTCGCAAATTGTAATATCGCTTGCATAAGCGAGCTTTGCAAGGAATGCAATGCCTGCCTTAAATGACTCGCGTACGTCCGCATTGTCGGAAACAACGATGAGTTGAGCTTTCTTTGAAGGCGGAACATTCATTTCTGCACGACGGTTGCGTATACCACGTATAGCGTCCATCAAAAGCTCCATCTTGTTTGCGTCATCACCGAATGCCAAAGCGTCGCTATATTCAGGCCAGGAGGAAATCATGATAGATTCTCCTTCATGCGGCAGAGTCTGCCAAATTTCCTCGGTGATAAACGGCATAAAGGGATGAAGGAGCTTTAATGTGTTGGAAAGGGTATAGCAAAGAACGTTTTCAGCTACCAATCGGCTGTCCTTGGGTGCATCCTCGGAAAGACGCGGTTTTACAAGCTCAATATACCAATCGCAGAAATCGTCCCAGATAAAGTCGTAGAGCTTTTGCGCTGCAACACCGAGTTCAAAGCTTTCAATGTTCTCGGTTACTTCGGAAACCAGACGGTTGTACTTGCTCAAAATCCAACGGTCCGGTAATTCAAGCTGCTCAGGCTTGGGAAGCTCACAATTTTCAATGGTAAGGTTCATGAGCACAAAGCGCGAAGCGTTCCATATCTTATTGCAGAAGTTGCGGTTTGCTTCAATTCTCTCCATGTGGAAACGAGTATCATTTCCCGGGGAATTGCCGGTTGCGAGCGTAAAGCGCAGCGCATCAGCACCGTACTGGTCAACGACCTCAAGCGGATCAACACCGTTGCCGAGAGACTTTGACATTTTACGTCCCTGAGAGTCGCGTATTATACCGTGAATAAATATGGTTTTAAACGGTTCTTTCTCCAAATGCTCCATGCCGGAGAAAATCATACGTGCTACCCAGAAGAAAATTATATCATATCCGGTTACCATTACTGAAGTGGGGTAGAAGTAATCGAGTTCAGGTGTCTTATCCGGCCAACCAAGCGTGGAGAACGGCCAAAGAGCGGAGGAGAACCAAGTGTCAAGCACGTCATTGTCCTGAGTCAGATGCGTGCTACCGCACTTTTCACACTTTGTCGGGTCTTCGCGGGATACGTTTACATGACCGCACTCATCACAGTAGAATGCCGGGATGCGATGTCCCCACCAAAGCTGACGGGAGATACACCAGTCGTGAACATTTTCCATCCAGTTCATATAAATTTTGCTGAAACGGTCGGGAACATATTTTATAGTTCCGTCAGCTACTACGCGGATTGCTTCTTCTGCGAGCGGCTGCATTTTTACAAACCACTGAGCTGAGGTCATGGGTTCAACAATGGTTCCGCAACGGTAGCAGGAGCCGACGTTATGGCTATGGTCCTCGATTTTAATCAGGTAGCCTTGCTCATCTAAGTCGGAAACTATTTGCTTACGTGCCTCATAACGGTCTAAACCTTGGTATTTTCCGCCGTTTTCATTAATGCATGCGTTGCCGTCCATAACCAGGATTTCTTCGAGATTATGGCGTTTACCCACCTCAAAGTCATTCGGGTCGTGGCTGGGAGTGATTTTTACACAGCCGGTACCGAAATCCATCTCAACGTACTCGTCGGCAATAATCGGGATTTCGCGGTTAACGAGGGGAAGAATGACCATCTTGCCAACCAGATGCTTATAGCGTTCATCATCCGGATGAACAGCTACAGCACTGTCGCCCAGCATGGTTTCCGGACGTGTGGTTGCGATGGTAAGGAACTCATCAGAGTCCTTAATCGGGTATTTGATATGCCAGAAATGGCCAGCTTTCTCGGAATATTCTACCTCAGCATCTGAGAGAGCAGTTGTACATTTTGGGCACCAGTTTATTATACGGCTACCTTTATAGATAAGACCTTTTTCGTAAAGGCGGACGAACACTTCTCTTACAGCTCGTGCACAAATATCATCCATTGTAAAGCGTGAGCGCTCCCAGTCGCAGGATGAGCCGAGGCGCTTTTGCTGCTCGACAATACGGTTGCCGAAACGGTTTTTCCAGTCCCAAACACGCTCTAAGAATTTTTCACGACCCAAGTCATAACGTGTAAGACCTTCGCCACGGAGAGATTCTTCTACTTTTATCTGAGTTGCGATTCCGGCATGGTCAGTTCCCGGAAGCCACAGTGCACTGTAGCCCTGCATACGCTTTACGCGGGTGAGGATGTCCTGCAAAGTAGAGTCAAACGCGTGACCGAGATGGAGCTGACCAGTTACGTTTGGTGGGGGCATAACGATTGAGAACGGCTTTTTGTTTTCGTCCACTTCTGCATGGAAATAACCTTTTTCCTCCCATGTTTTATAAAGGCGCGATTCAACGCTTTTCGGATCATATACTTTATCAAGTTGCTTTGCCATTTTTTATTTCCTCCTGTGTATAAAATAACACGCCCCATGCATGCGCATGGGGCGAAAAATCCGCGGTACCACCCAAATTGATTTTAAAAAATCCACTTGATTAACGGATAACGGCCGTTTGCCGGAAGCGCTTAACGGGAGAGGAAACTCCTTTAGGTGCTTCTGCATCGGGAGAGACAAGCCCAACACCACATCTGTCGGAATTTCAGCGTACATCCGACTCTCTGTTGATGCTTACATGCCGGGTTTAAGCTCCGTCACAGCATTTTCATATACACTAATTAATATACAGCAAATGAGCGTAATTGTCAAGTGAAATAATTATTTTTCTGTTAAATTTACGCGTATATTACCGTCAGATATGGTAATTGATTCAATTTTCTTTCCTTTATTGCTTATAAGACTGTTAATTGCATGGTTTATACTTACCTCAAGCTCGGTCGGGAACATTGTGGTGGTGAGTTCAATATTGTTAACGATGATTGACTGAGGAGTTAAGATTAAATGACCTTGTTTGGAATCTACAGCCAAACGCAGGTTTAAAGACAACGGGACAGAGTCCGGCAGAAGATTGGTCATAAGCTTTACATAGGCGGGGATATTATTGGTCTTGTTATTTATGAATTCTGTAAGAGCATCCCGTTGCATCGAGCAGTCTATTTTAATTTCACTGTCCTCTGATATGTGCACCACCAAATTTGAAAAGGGAATATCCTCAGGCAAATTTTCAATTACGAGTCGTGTTATTATAGCGTCGTTTAATTCCATAACAGAGGAGTTTTCTTTGCTTTCTTTTGGTTGCATGGCTGATTTTGGAACAGGCGATGCTTTCTTATCTGTTATGCTGCGTATAAAGACGGCTGAAAGCAAAAGAAAAACACATCCGAAAGAGGTGATAAAAAGAATTGAAGGTTTGCTTTTAAAGGAAAATATTTTCATTATTACTCCCTCACAATCAAGTGTTGCATAGCTTTTTAATTGTATTCAAAAAGTCTTTAAAAAATTCGCGATAATAATTTTATGATTTGCCACCAACTTTCAACAATTTATTACCGCTTGTGTCTATATAATAATAACGGTAGGGGGTGCTTTAGTGCTTCATATTGTGTACATAGATGTCCTCTTTGTTGTGAATTTAATTATTAATTATCTGATTCTTTTTGCGGTTGGGAAGTTAACCGGTTCGGTAATTCATAGGATTCTGATTTTAGCAGCTGCGGCGGTCGGAGCTGCATATTGCTGTGCAGCGTATTTTTTCGATATGCGCCTTATGTGGGCACTTATTGCGAAAATAGCAATAGGTGGGGTTATGGTTGTTATTGCCTATGGGTGTAACAGGAATTTTTTGAGGTTGTTTTTGAGCTTTTGCGGGGTATCATTTGCTTTTGGAGGTTGCGTTTTTGCATTTTTCCTGATAACCGATGGTGCCGGCGGGATTATAAATATTAAAAACGGGATTTATTATCTTAAAGTATCGCTTTCCACGCTTCTTGTTTCGGCGGGGAGTTGTTATATGATTATAAATTTAGTTTTTACGCGGTGTACAGCCAAAGGAAAAGGGCGGGGAATATGTCAAATACATATAAGACATATGGAAAAGGAGATAAGATTTCAGGCGATTGTTGACAGCGGAAATCATCTTAAGGATCCGTTGACGAACCGACGTGTAGTTGTAGTTGAATACAGCAGAATAAGAGAAGTGATGTCGAGAGAAGTGGTGGATATACTTGATAGGGCGCTGCCGCAAGAGTTTCCGATGTGTATTGATAAGCTTCCGAGCAATTATAAATTCAGGCTGCTTCCGTATAAAACCGTTGCCTGTGAGCTTGATATGCTTTTGGCATTTAAGCCGGATAAAGTTATAATTGACGGAGCGCATGAAAAAGGGGTTCTTGTTGCTATATGTTCAAATCGTATATCTGACGGCGGAGTGTATAATGCAATAGTAAGCGATGCGGCATAATAATTGGGAGGATGCGAAAATGAAAAAAACAATAAATAAATTCAGACGAGTTTTATATATAAAAGTGATAAAGATGCTGGTTAAGCTGGGAATAAAAGAACTCGCGCATTTGTACTATATTTGCGGTAATGATACGCTTCCGCCGCCTCTATCACAGGAGGAAGAAGCGTATTTGATAAGCTCGCTCGGGCAGGGTCAAGAAGCGGTTAAAAAAATGCTTATTGAGCATAACCTCAGATTGGTTGTATACATCGCGCGCAGATTTGAAAATACGGGTATATGCATAGAAGATCTGATCTCTATAGGAACGATAGGCCTTATAAAGGCAATTAATACATATAAGCCGGATAAAAATATAAAGCTTGCCACGTATGCGTCCAGATGTATTGAAAATGAGATATTAATGTATTTGCGTAAAAACTCCGGACAGAAGACCGAAGTGTCATTTGATGAGCCGTTAAACACAGATTGGGACGGTAATGAGCTACTATTGTCGGATATTTTGGGAACGGATGCGGACAGTGTTATGCGCCCTATAGAGGATGATGTGGATAGAGAGCTTTTGCGCAATGCAATGGAAAAGCTATCGCCCAGGGAGAAAACGATTATTTCAATGCGCTTCGGTTTGTCGGGCAAGGATGAAAAGACACAAAAAGAGGTTGCGGATATTTTGGGGATTTCGCAATCGTATATTTCAAGGTTGGAAAAGAGAATTATAGGAAGACTGAAAAAGGAAATACTAAAGAATATACAGTGAAAAAATCCGGACAGAATAGATTAATTCTGCCCAGATTTTTTTATATTTGTTTTTTGATTTTGTCAATCGCACTTTTTTCAAGGCGACTTACCTGCGCTTGGCTTATTCCTATTTCGCTTGCGACTTCCATTTGTGTTTTACCGTCGTAAAAGCGTAGGGAAAGGATGTGACGTTCACGTTCACCGAGGCGGTCAACAGCCTCTTTTAATGCTATGCGTTCGAGCCAGTTCTCGTCCGTGTTTTTATGGTCTCCGACTTGGTCCATTACGCAAATTGTATCACCTGCGGAATCTGAATAAACCGGATCGTACAGGGATACCGGGTCCATGATTGCATCAAGGGCGAAAACTACATCTTCCTGCTTCATATCCATTGCTTTTGCTATTTGTTCAACGGTCGGTTCACGCTGGTTTTCATTGGTCAGACGTTCTTTGGTTTGGAGAGCACGGTATGCGATATCGCGCATTGAACGCGAGACGCGTATTGCACTGTTATCTCTTAAGTATCTTCGGATTTCGCCGATTATCATCGGAATGAACGTATCAAGTTGAAAAAATGCCGGAGGTATTGATATGACAAGAAAAACAGCGGTTTCCATAGCAATCGGAATTTTAGAAAAAATGGACGAGCAACAGGAAGTTGTGCAAGTACTAAAAGAACTACATGATAATCTCCCTATAGTTCATTGGGATGAGGCAACAATATTCGATACTATAAATCAGTTTATCGAAGATAATAACAGAGTGCCGACAGCGACGGATTTTACGCGAAAAAATTTACCATCACATCCAACAGTTAAGAACAGATTTAAAATGACCTTGCAAGATTTTTTAGGTACCTATTATAGAAAAGATGTTAAGAAGGATAAGTGTAAATATAGTCGGCATGACAAAGAAAAATGGATGGAAGTTTATAGAGAACAATGTGCAAAGCTAAACAACCCTTCTAAAATGAGCGAATATGATAAAAAAAGAGACGAGGGAACTCCTTGTGTTGCTACTCTGTGTAAGATATTAGGCGTTAAAAGCTGGTATGGACTGTTAAAAAAAGCAGATGTTAGACCGGTAAAGATGCCGAGAAATAATTGTGAAAGAAAAGAATTAAGAGTTTCAGTTGGCTTTCTTCCGATGGATGAACTGGATGCGTCCGACACACCATACAGTGAAATAAGGGAAAGGACAGAAAAATCCTTAGAAGAAATTTTCGAACAAATTCGAAACCGTACTGCATAGAAAATAGAATCCACTCAGTATAAATAATATTGGCGATATCATAACATTATACATATAATATGTTGACAATGTAATTGCATTGTAGTATTATATATGTGTAAAGGAGGCTGACAATATGGCTGCTACAAATGTTACAATGCGTATGGATGAAGAGCTTAAAGCTCAACTTCAGGAATTGGTTTCTAATCTGGGTATGGATATGACAACGTTTTTCACTTTATCTGCAAAACAAGCTGTCAGAGAACAGAGAATTCCTTTTGACATTTCATTGAGAGTTCCCAATGCTGAAACTATTGAGGCGATAGAAGAAGTAAAGGCGATGAAGAAAGATCCTTCCCTTGGAAAAACATATACAAATGTTGATGATATGATGAAGGAGTTACTCAATTAATGTACTCAATAAGACCTTCTACAAAAATCCAAAAGGACTTAAAACGAATTGAATAACGTGGATATAATATTTCTCTCCTGCCAGAAGT
>JAZTXE010000053.1:0-17175 GCA_045636205.1 Eubacteriales bacterium | reverse complement strand
CCTTTGGAATCGGCACATTTATTGATTTCAAAAGCATCACAAAGCTCTCAAATTGGTCTAAATATTTAATTGTATTAATGCATATAGTAACAGGTGTCGTGTTTGTTTTACTAAACAAAATAGAAACTCCATTCATAAAGGAAATAATGATACTGTTTGGAATATATTCAAGTATTATGTTTATTTCTCTGCTCCAATGCTGTAAACCTGTTGCTCGTTTTCTCGATTTTGTAAATAAGTATTCTTTTCAGATTTACTTATTACACACAATATTTACTGCCGGAATAAGAATAATCTTGCTTCGTATGAATATAGCCCAGTGGTGGATTCATGTTCTTTTGGGAACTGTTTGTGGATTAGCATTTTCGGTATTATCGGCGGTAATTGCAAAGAAAGTAAAGTTTTTGGATTTCTTCTTTTTTCCTGCTAAAGCATATACATTGAAGAAAGAATTGCATAGAAATAGCAAATCGCAATAAAAGATTATTGCTATGATAAACTATCCCAAAACATTTGGTTGATAACTGTTCAACAAATTTTAATTAGTAAAAAAACACCATATGTAAATTTCGATTCTACATATGGTGTTTTTGCTTTTTTATTTGGATTGTAAAATCAGCTTTCTTGCTAGTATGAACAAGCTATTATCTACTGAAGGTATATCCCTCAAAAGAGGATCTTTCATATATTCCACATCGGGGTTGAAGTCAGATTTTACCGATTGATAAATCTTTGTTCGTGCGTTGAACTCGGCTTACGCATAAGTGATTTTGCCGGATTTATAATCTTCGATTACGGGAGCGATTATAGCTCTGACTTTTTCAAGATTATTTGCATAAAAATCAGGTCGCAGATACATATCCCTTAAATCCTTAAATATACTATCATCGCAGACAAGGCTATCGCAAATCATCTGCACACCAAGACGGAATCATAGTTTGAAATTTTCGATACTTGTTATGACAACAATCTCATCACTTGAATTGAGTTCCTCAATAAAGTTCATTTTCGCACCTCCATCGAATAGACAAAATCTTGCAGTACAAATTTTTCTGCCAAGTGGCGAATGTTGTTCATCGCATCAACCCAAGCCATTTGGTCTTTTGCTTTGAGTTCTTCGGAAATGCCTTGCTTGATAGCCATATCTTTTATAAGACTATCGACCATTTTCTTTGCGATTGTGTCAATTTTTTCAATATATGCAAGCCGAGTTCCGAACAGCATTTTCATTGAGTAAACTGTCGGACGATTTTCTTTAATGAATATTGAATGCAGCCTGCCATACTTACCGATATTGTAAGTTCCTTCAGGTGTTTTTTAGTTTGGAATGTAGTAATCGCCGTTTCTCACATACTCAATTCCATTTTCAATAAATTTTTCTTTCATAGCATGAACGCCTCCTTTAAATTTTGTATCTTTATTTTATCAGAAGACATTTACTTTGACGAATGTACGGATAAAAAAGAAAAGAGCAAAACTCATTTTACTGAGTTTTCCTCATCTTCTTACCTCGCAATGCTCGCATTCCTATTTACTGTCCTTAAGAACACTCACACATGGACGATAGTTGTTTTTTCTGTAATGCAATATTAGAGTGGTCTTTTCTATATCTTTTCAAATCCTATCAGCATTCCGCCTTTTTCTGCATAAAAGCTGCAAAGTGCACGGCATTCATGAATTTTAATTTGTACACTATCGAACTTGTTTTCAATAATAGTTTTCAAAGCGTGGGCAGCTGACGGATTCTGACAGTGCGATATTATAACTTTACCGTTTTTTAGCCCCAGGTTTTGCATATGTCCTGCAATAACTTCAAGCGCTTTGGCCTCGCCGCGGCATTTGTTGAGCGGCTCTAAATCTCCTTTTTCGCTGGCTTTCCCCACTATACGAATACCTAACATTCCTGCCATTTTAGCAACAATTGGATTAACTCGTCCGTTGTTTGCAAGGTTTTTCATCGACTCAAGCATGAATAAGAGACCGGTCTGTTGACTGTAAAGTGTTATCTCATCGCATATTTCATCAAACTCTTTGCCTGATAGGATAAGCTCTTCAAGTTTTTCAATAATGAGCGCCATTTCAGGACCGGTACTTAAGCTGTCGAGTACAAAAACGTGTCTGCCCGGATGCTCATTTTCGTAAGTTTCCTTGGCTAATGAAGCAGCATTATAGCTTCCGGATAAAGTAGCGGTTATTGTAACACAAAAGATGAATTCTGCATCACCGAACGCCTTTAGCCAATCGTTTGCATTGGGGCATGAGGTTGAAGACCTTCCCTTATAGCTTTGCAAATCTGATACCAGTTTAAAAACATCCAAAGACGGTGTATCAACATATTCTTTTTGAGCAGTTATTATTTTCAGCGGAGCGCATTCAAAGTCAACATTACATAAACTTAATAAATCGCAAGATGAATCGGCGACAATTTTAACACTGTTTATATTCATGATTATGTATCCTTTCATGTGTATAAAACTTTTGTGGCATACATATCAAGCATCCCAACGTTGATCATTATATATCTTGGCATGCTATGTATACAACCTACTTTCGCTTTTGGATGATATACAGTTGAATTTGCAGCGGTAGAGGGGAATTAAAAACTCTCTACCTGCAGTGGAAATCCAGTGACATCAATGTTTTGGATAAGATTAAGCCCCGGCTGTTCTGAGCCGGGGCTTAAATTTATTTATAAAATTTTATTAACGTCGTCTGCCTCTGTAGCCTGAACGTCTGCGTCGTCTTGAATAATTGCGGTTACTTATTGCAGAGATTAAGATGTAAATTGCGGTGAGCGCGACTAACGCTATAAGGCATATCAGAACAATTTTTGAAGAAAAGAAATCACGTATTCCTCTCCATATCCAAAGGATTCGACTGCGCTCAACTGAGTCTGAGGCGGCCAAATCAACAAGTCCAAGCTCGCGGTCTTCATATACAACGCGAAGCTTTCCGACGACATCCCCCTTGGTTATGGGAGCATCAATCGTCTCCGGAAGTTCAGGGGTTAGAACCAGCTTGTCCGAGTCGAAGTCGTTTGGAACAATGCAACTCAATGCCTTGGTCGGATGAACTACCATGTGGTCGCGGTCCCACGCAAGTTCTAATTTAACTTCCGCAACCGGGGAGGAAATGTCAAGCACAGACTTGCGTTTAAAATTGTCAAAGCCCCATTTAAACAGACGCGTGGTTTCAACGAAGTGATTTTTCTTTTTGGTCTCCGGGTCGGTGCTCGCACCGAGCACAACACTTATAAAGGATAAATCGCCCTTTTCTGCAGAGGATACCAGGCAAAGCCCTGCCGGGGTGGTGTGACCGGTTTTCATTCCGGTTGCGTATTTATAGAGATATGTACGCTCTTTATATGGAGAGATTAGGGAATTGGTGCTGAAGAAAAAACGCTCGTCATTTTTGTTTGTCGCAGGAATAGTCGCTTTTTGCATCTGGTATATTTTCACAAGCTCAGGATGCTTTTGAGCTTCGCGTGCAATGAGAGTTATATCATATGCGCAAGTGTAATGCTCGGCGTCATGCAAACCGTGAGTGTTTACAAAATGAGTATTTTCGCAACCGAGCTCGGAGGCTCTCTCATTCATCATTTCTATGAATTTATCCACAGAACCCGCAACATGCTCTGCGAGAATATTGGCAGCTTCATTAGCCGAGGCGACCATCAGGCAAATAAGAAGGTTTTCAACTGACATTGTTTCGCCTTCTTTTATCCCAACGCTGCTTCCTGCTTCACTTAAATCTGAAAACGCACTTTCCGAGGCGGTGACATTGTCACCAAACTTTGCATTTTCAACGACCAGCAAAGCCGTCATAAGCTTTGTTATGCTGGCGGGATATGCCTTGTCCTTTATATTCTTTTCGTAGAGAATATCTCCGTTTGCGGGATCAACTAAAATCGCGGATTTGGCATTTATATTTATCGCCTCTATTGCAGACGCGCTCAGGCTAAAACTGAAAATTACAAGTAACAATATCGCTGCAAGTTTAAGATTTCTTCTCATTCTTGTTGCGCTCCTTTTTATAAATCTTTCTTTATATTATAGCAAACAAAACATCAATATACAAGTTTTAATGCCTTGCAAAAAAACATTACTTTATCTGCTTTTTTTCTTTTCAAATCAGTTTAAATCATGTATAATAACAGCATGGGTTTAAGAGAAGGTGCGTAAGTGCTTATGCGCTCTCGCTGAAAGGAGGTTTTCAGATGCGTATTTTAGTAGTTGATGATGAGAAGGTCATCGTCAAGGGTATTAAATTCAATCTGGAGAATGAGGGTTATGACGTTGAATGTGCTTATGACGGCACAGAAGCGTTGGATGTTGTTCGTAATGTGCATGTTGATTTAATTATTCTTGATTTGATGATGCCGAATATGGATGGTCTTGAAACCTGCCGAAGAATAAGGGAGTTTTCAAACGTTCCGGTTATAATGCTCACCGCGAAAGGTGAGGATACGGATAAAATACTCGGCTTTGAATATGGTGCAGATGATTACCTTACCAAGCCGTTTAATATCTTGGAGCTTAAAAGCCGTGTGCGTGCAATTTTGCGCCGATCATCCGGTGCTGCTGCAAAGGATAAGAATACAAGGCTTATCGCGGGTAAGATAATCGTAGATACTGAGCAGAGAACCGCCTATCTTGACGGTGAAGATATAAACCTTACCGCAAAAGAATTTGATTTGGTAGAAATGCTTATGCGAAATGCCGGACGTGTGTACAGCCGTGAAAACCTTTTGAACATCGTGTGGGGTTATGAATATCCCGGCGACATACGCACGGTAGATGTCCACGTTCGCCGCTTGCGTGAAAAGCTTGAGGAGAATCCTGCAGAGCCCGAGCATATCATGACCAAATGGGGGGTTGGATACTATTTTAAAGTATAGTCTCTCGGAACGTATTAAAGAGTATTCCAAATCCCTTGGTTTTAAAATTCTATGCGTTTGCTTAAGCGCAATACTTATAATTGTCATAGTAATGAATACATATCCGCTTATAATATCTCAGGACCTGATAATTAGCGCTAAGCAGGATAAGCTTATAACACGTGCAAACTATATTTCATCCGCATTGTCCAATGCAGGGGAGATAAACCGGGCAACTGTTTTGTCAGGCATGAAAGTGCATGACGTGCAGGAAGGTGAGCGAATAGTTGTTTGTGACGCTGCAGGGCTGGGTGTGTTTGACAGTTCGGAGCATGGAAATACCGTCGGAAAGTATGTAATTCTTACCGAGATAATGTCTGCTCTGTCGGGGAGTGAGAGCTTTCACTCGTTATTTTTAGAACATAGTTTCGAAAGTAAAGTGTCCGTCCCGATAATTGCGGGTGAAGCAATAGTCGGTGCTGTATATTTGTATGAGACTGACAGTGCTCAGGCAGGCATACTGCTCGGCATGCGCCATCAGCTGCAGTGGTTTAGCTTTGTAATTGCGCTGATGCTTGTTATATTTGTTTTGCTGTTTTCAGGTAAATTAATTCGTCGCCTCCGCACATTGCTTGAAGGGATACGAAAAATGCGCAACGGAGCCTATGGCAGCACGGTTGCACCTAAAGGCCACGATGAGCTTGCAGTAATATTTGATGAATTTAACAATCTGTCAGAGCGTCTGCAGGCTACGGAAGAACTTCGTCGCACGTTTGTGTCGGATGCATCGCATGAGCTGAGAACCCCGCTTTCGTCAATTCGCTTGCTCACTGACTCAATATTGCAAACTCCTGATATTGATATTGATACCGTAAAGGACTTTCTCAAAGATATAGGAGAGGAGATAGACCGACTTACGCGCATTGCCGAAAAACTTTTGGTTCTTACAAGGTTGGACGGTGCGAAAAATCTCGAACTGGCTGAAGTGGATTTATCAAAGGTTGTCAGCATGACGCTTGATACACTCGAACCTATAGCCGAAGAAGGAAAAATAACCATTCGCAGAGACCTTTCTGACAATATGCGCATTATGGCGGATTCAGACGGCGTCCATCAGATAGTATTTAATCTGGTTGAAAATGCCATAAAGTACAATAAACCCGAGGGTTATGTGCATGTTATCCTGTTTGAGCGCGAGGGAGTATGCTGCCTGATAGTTGACGATACCGGAATCGGAATCCCCGAGGAGGATTACGATAAAATATTTGAGCGCTTTTACCGTGTGGACAAAGCGCGTTCGCGTTCAGGAAAGGGCGGTACAGGCCTTGGTCTTGCAATTGTACGTCGCAACATCGAAAACTATAACGGAAACGTTAAAATTGAACGGTCAGCCGCCGGCGGTACACGCTTTACCGTAGAATTCCCGGCAGCCAATTCCGTGGAAGGGACGTTTTAAGTGAAACTCAAATCAGTTGTTTTATTGTGCGGAATGTTGTTTGCACTTTCAGCCTGCGTTCAAAATGAGGATATACAAGGTGATTATTCAAAAACACGCTGGGTGAATGTATACTACGCGTCCGCAGAGCCGGGAGACGGTGAAGAGGTTATAAGAGCTGAGAAATGTGAAATTCCGCAGGGAGATTTAGAACAAACTGTGTACGCAATTTATTTACAGAGCCTTAGAAAGCCTATTTCAAATTCGCTCAAGTCATTAATCCCTCAGGATGCCGAGTTGAGCGGCGTCGGAATAAGTGACGGAACCGTGACGCTTGATTTGAGCGCCGAATACGAGCAAACTGACATGTTTGAGAGAACCTTGGCAGACTATTGCCTTACGCTGTCACTCTGTGAGCTTGAAGGTGTAAGGGATGTAACCATTCTTGTTCAAGGGAAACCGTCTTCTGAGCGCAAGTCACAAAATCTTACGCCGGACGATATAGTTCTTTCGGATTTGAATTTAGTCGGATTCAGTAAAAAACTCAAACTTTATTTCCCGGATATGTCATACAGTGAGCTTTCGCTTGAGCTGCGAGACGCGCTGTCAAACGGAACAGAGTCCGAAGCGCTGCTTGTCATTAAAGCACTCGCCGAAGGTCCGAGTCAGCGTGGTCTTTGCGGAGTTGTCCCTTACGGTACAAAGGTGCATTCTGTAAAGGTGCTGGGTGATGTTTGCGTAATTGATTTTTCATCCGAGTTTATAAATAATCTTCTGCCCGACGAGAATGCCGAGCGCATGTGTATTAGCGCAATAGCTAAATCTCTCTCTGAGATTGGCGGCATAGAACAAGTGCAAATATTTGTTGACGGTGAAGAACACGCAGCTTTTAAGTATTTTGATATTTCAAGCCCGCTTGTAATAGCGGAATATATAAAGTAAATCAATAACCGTAGGAGGTTTTTTAAATGAACGATTACCGTATTGAAACAAAGGCGGTTCATGCAGGTTATCAACCTGAGGCTACAACCCATGCAAATGTACTGCCTATTTACATGACTACCGCATATTCTTTTGACAGCGTAGAGCATGCACGTCGCCTTTTTGCCTTGGAAGAGGGCGGAAATATCTATACCCGCTTGCAGAATCCGACGACAACCGCGCTTGAAGACCGTGTAACCGAGCTTGAAGGCGGTGTCGGAGCTGTTGCCGCATCAAGCGGTCACGGTGCAATCACCATGGCACTTCTTACACTTGCCAAGGCGGGGGATGAGATAATCTCATCCTCAACCATTTACGGAGGCGCAATAAACCTCCTGGGCAAAACCTTTGACAGAATGGGAATTAAAGTCCACTTTGCAGATGTGCGCGATATTTCAACATTTGAGAAATATATAAACGATAAAACCCGCGCTATATTTGTCGAGGCAATCGGAAATCCGAAGGCAGACGTTGCGGATATTGAGGCGCTTGCCGAGCTTGCTCATGCAAACGGAATTCCGCTTATTGTCGATAATACTTTTGCAACCCCATATCTTCTTCGTCCGATTGAGTACGGTGCGGATATAGTTATACACTCAACCACCAAATATCTTGCCGGAAACAGCACGGCTATGGGCGGCATGATAGTTGATAGCGGTAAGTTCAACTGGAAGGGGAATCCGCGTTTTCCTGAAATGAACCTGCCTGATGAGAGCTATCACGGAGTAGTGTATACCGAAGCCTTTGGCCCGGCTGCATATATTGCAAAAGTCAGAACTCAGATATTGCGCGATATAGGCGCGTGCCAGTCGCCGTTTAACTCATGGGCGACAATGCTCGGCATTGAAACTCTCCACCTGCGTATGGAGCGCCATTGTGAGAATGCAATGCGAGTAGCTGAGTTTATGCAAACCCATCCGGCGGTTGAAAAGGTCGAATATCCCGCACTCCCGACAAGCCAATTCTACGGTTTGGCGCAGAAATATCTCCCAAAAGGTGCATCCGCTGTGTTTACATTTGAAATCAAAGGCGGAAGAGAAGCAGGTGCAAAATTCTGCGATAATTTAAAGCTTTTGCGCATCGTCGCAAACCTCGGAGATACACGCTCAATGGTAAGCCATCCTGCGACCACAACGCACTCTCAGCTTTCTGATGAACAACTCGAAGCTGCAGGTATAAGCGCGTCCACTATTAGACTTTCAATTGGTATTGAAAATGCAGAGGATATTATTGCAGATATCGCTCAGGCACTTGACGCATCACAAAAGTAAAATAAAAAAGATGTTGGCTTTTAGTCAACATCTTTTTTGCTTTTCTCAAGCTTTATAAACTGTCGCGGTGAATATCCGACCATCTTTTTAAATATTCTTCCAAAATGCGTTACCTCGCCGAAACCGCACTCTATGCAAACCTCGGTTACAGATTTGTCAGTTTCCAAAAACAACTTTTTCGCAAGTCGTATTCTCAGCGAATGGACATACTCAACGAATGTGCGACCCGTGGTCTGTGCAAATACGTATGAAAAAGTGCTCGGGGACATAAGTGCAATTTTGCATATGTCTTCTCTTGACAGGGGATTTGTGTAATTCTTGTTTATATAGTCGAGCGCATCCTGTATGGCTATACGGTAGCGTGAGTATACCGCATCCTCTTTCTGTGGCATATTTTTACTGTATTCCTCAGCTATGAGCGCAAGCAGGCGAACTAAGTCCGCGCGTAAATATATCGGCGACAAATTGGAAGAGTTTTCATATTCATTATAAAGGCTGAGCAGAAGATTTTCAATTTTCTCTGAAACTTCGGGAGAAAAGTGTAAAAATGGATTTGCATTGCTTGCGTTGTATATGAGTGGGCGCAGACACGTCAGGTTGAAAATCAAGTTTTTCTCAATGCCGTCCGGGAAGAGGTTTAAGAAATTATCCCCCAAATTAACAGCTATCAGTTCAAAATCATCTGCGTTTCGCGTATCGAACTGATGCGGCATGTACGGCGGTACAATGAGCAGATCGCCGGCTGAGTGGGTGTACTCTTTCCCATGAATTATATGAGGGAAACTTCCTTTGCTTACATACCATATTTGAAGAAAGTCGTGATTGTGATATGCAGTTAATTCACGATACGGCGAATAATGTATGCGGAAATATGTTTCATTGTTTTTAAAATCAGATTTTATATATATGCTGTCATTTGCATTTTCCACAATTAACGACCTCCTTTTTTAAATAATTACTATGGATATATATTACTTGTTTTTTTTGTGAAAGTCCATGTGAATTTTTTACAAAATCTCTTTTTTTAGTATAAAAATACAATCCGCATAGTTTTGGAGGCTTTTTTTTGTTATAATTGATGCGTGGTTAAGTGATATGCGGATGCAAATTTTGTATCCGCCGAAAGAAAAAAGGAGGAAAACTATGAAAAACATTACATGGAAAAAACGCTTGGCAGCACTTCTTGTCACAGGCTGTATGGCAATATCGCTCTCGGCTTGCGGCGTTGGAGATGACGCTCAAGGAAATACCGATAGCTCATCATCTGCAGGTGATGGAAAACTCTTTAACGAGCCTACGGAAATATCTATGGTAATCCAGAGCCATGTATCATGGCCTTATCAGGAAGACTGGATAATTTGGGATCGCTTTGAGGAGCTTACAGGTGCAACCTTCAATGTTCAGGCTTTCCCGAATGAGAATTTTATGACAAAGCTTAATCTTATGATGGCTTCAAGCGCAAAAGATTTGCCGGACCTAATTTATTCGGATACCAAAGGAAAAATCAATTCTTTTGCATCCACCGGTGCACTTGTTGCGATTGATGATTATATTGATATGATGCCAAATTACACCGCATTCTGGAACACCATTCCGGAAGAGGAAAGAAATCTGCGCTTAAATCAGCGTAAGCACAGCGACGGAAAGACATACTTCCCGCAGAACTACGGAACCGATGAGGTTCAGGGCCTTCGCAACTGGCTTTACAGAAAAGATATATTTGAAAAGCACAATCTTGCAGTTCCGACCACTATGGAAGAAGTATATGAGACTGCAAAGGAGCTCAAAGCTCTGTATCCTGACAGTTATCCGTTCTGCCTGCGCCAGGGCCTTACAAACGTAAACGTTATGGGTGCATCCTGGAAGCCGTACTTCAACTACGGTGCATATTATGACTTTGATAATGAGACATGGTCATACGGTGTAACTGAGCCGACGATGCTTGAAATGGTAAAGTATATGCGGCGCATGATGGAAGAAAAACTCATCCCGCCCACTTGGCTTGATAATGATGCAAAGAGCTGGGAAGAGCTCATGTCAACTGACCGCGGTTTTATTTCATGTGACTATACCGTTCGTGTTGACTTCTTCAACATCCCCAACCGTGAGACCAATCCTGATTATACTTTAGCACCGTTCATTCCGCCGAAGGCCGACAGCCCGACGGCTACAAACATGATGAATAAGTTTAATGTTGACGGCAAGGGTTATGTAATAGTAAATACCGGCGATGAGAAGCGCATCAACAATGCTATCAAGCTGGTTGACTGGCTGTATACCGATGAAGCAGAGCAGATGGTATGGGGCAGAGAAGGCGAGTCCTATGAGGTTAAAGAGGACGGCTCCAAGGCTTATATCCGTACCGCAAGCGGTAACATCCAGGCGGACTACGGCGTACTTAGCTTTGGCACATTCCTCCGTGCAGACCCAGCTGCTGCAAGAGACCTGGCTTCGGCAGAACAGCAGGTAGCGGTTGACATGTACTTAGAGCATGTTGTTGACGGTTACAATCCGGTACACTGGCTGGTATTTACCGATGAGGAACAGGCTGAGTTTAACGAAATCAATGACTCTCTCACACCGTATGTTGAGCAGATGCTGCATAAATATCTGCTCGGTGACGAGCCGCTTTCCACCTGGGACAGCTTCGTTAAAGATGTAAAGGATAACTATAGAGTTGATGAATTTATCGATATTTATGCAAAAGCATACGACCGTGTAAAATAAAGCTTGATAAAGACGAAAAGAGGAAGGATTGCTCCTTCCTCTTTTTACTTTGAATATTTTTGCTTGTATTCAATCGGAGTCATGCCGGTTGCGCGTTTAAACGCTTTTGAAAATACCGACGGCTCATATCCGACCGAATAGGATACTGAAGTAACAGTAGTCTGAGGTAAAAGCAGAAAGTCGCGGGCTTTGTTTATTCGCAGTCGCGTAAGATATTCCTGAGGCGAAATGCCGAGTTTTTCTTTGAATATTTCATATAAATAACTGCGATTTAAACCGACTGTTTCAGCTACTTCTTTTATAGTAATATTGGTTCGTGAATAGTTCATGTCAAGAAAATGGGCGGCCTGTGCAACATAAGTATCGCGAGCGGGAGAGTGCGTGAGCAAATTCGATTTAGCCGCTTGCCGTTGTGAAAACTCATTAAAGAGATTAAATAATCCGGCACCTACCATGAAGTCTCGCTGAGGTCCTACCGTGTTGGCAGCCTCGACTATTTGTTCAAGGATAATCGGGATGTTGCTGTGCTCGCAATGAGTTATAATTGGATTTTCAGGGGTTATTCCGAGTTTTGAAAAAAAAGAAGTTACACTATTCCCGTTTATCGACAACCAAGTGAGTGTCCATGGATTTTTTATATCTGCTCGTTCAATACGTATTTGACCGGGGAAACTTATAACGCATTCTCCGGGCTTTACCGGAAATATCTGTCCGTCTGCCTCTATCTCACCATAGCCTGAACAACAATATTGCAATAAATAAAAACCGCTGAATACCGGACCGTGAACATTGCCGGCAGGTAGAGGGCTGTTTGCCGCGCAGTAATCCAAAGTCATATCAAAGCTTATTTCGGACGAGGAACTCGATAATTCTGAACGTGGAATATCCATGTGCCCACCTCTTTTAAAACCAACATTTTACAAGTAAATTCTAACATGTGGTTATATACTTGTCAAGCAAGTGTGTGTTATTATATGCATGTGAAAACAACATTTTATAGGAGGTATATACCATGAAAAAGTTTAAAGTTGGTATGGTTGGCGTTGGCCGTGCAACCGCATACGGGCATATTTTTGCCAATCATCCGGATACCGAAGTTGTCGCTCTTTGCGATATGAATCAGGAAAGCTTAGAACAGAACGGCAAGGATTTTGAGCTTAACGACAATTGCCTTTTTGAAAATTATGAGGATATGCTAAATGCGGATGTGGATATAATTGTTCTCGGCACTCCGATTCCGTTCCATGCAGAGCAGACAATTAAGGCGCTTGAGGCGGGCAAGCATGTACTGTGCGAAGTAACTGCTTCCGATAACCTCAAGGACTGCCAGCGTATGGTTGATGCGGTGCGCAAGGCAAAAAGCAAATTCATGCTTGCAGAAAACTGCAACTACATGCACTTTGCTATGGAGTGGGATAAGTACATAAAAGCCGGAAAAATCGGAACCCCGTTCTATGCAGAGGCTGACTATGTACATGAAATCCGTCACCGCGTTGATGGTCAGTGGCGTGCAAACCGCGCTCCGCTCCACTATTGCTCACACAGCTTAGGTCCGATACTTATGTGGATGGATGACCATATTGTGCGTTGTACAGCATCCGGTAAGGATTCACGCTGCTTTGAGAATAAGACTGACGGTAACATTGATATTCAGGTTGCTCTGTTTGAAACTGCGAAAGGGGCTACAATAAAGGTGCTCAGAAGCTCGGTTGCACTGCGTCATCCCATGCTTGCTACATACAGCATCTACGGCACTAATGGCGCTTTGGAAGGAAGCCGTGAGGGATATGAGGGCGTTGGCTATCGCTATTTTGGCGGCCATGACCCGGATTGCGGTGTTAAGATTAGCGTCGATTCTTCAGATGTTGATGCACCTAAGGAAGCTACTGCTGGCGGTCACGGTACATCCGAGTATTATCTGGTTCGTGATTTCCTTAAGTCAATTGAAGCTGATACTACACCTCCGATTGACATTGTACGCGGTATGGATATGACGGTGCCGGGACTCATTGCGCACGAAGCTGCTAAAAAGGGTGGCGTATGGATGGATGTTCCGAGAATTACTGACTAATAAACAATATAATGACAAAAACAGCAGTCTGAAATCAGACTGCTGTTTTTGTCATTAACTTTTGGAAATTGTAAGCTCGTTTCCGTCAAAGTCTACCGCAAGATGCGTTTTAGGTGCGATGTCTTCAGAGAGTATCATGCGTCCGACCAGGGTTTCGACTTTGCTTTGCAGGAAACGGCGTAGCGGGCGCGCGCCGTAAACTGGGTCAAATCCAACCGAGATTACATGCTCTTTTGCTGCATCAGTAAGGCTTAATGTGAGCTGCTTATCCTGCAATCTCTTTTGTAAATCCGAGAGCATAAGCTCGACGATTTTTCCGATTTCTACAGCGGTCAACGGCTTGTAGAATACAATTTCATCCAAACGGTTCAGAAACTCGGGACGGAACTGCATTTTTAACATGCTTTCTACCTGTGTGCGGGCATCATCGGAAATATCACCCGCGTCATTTATACCTTCCAAGATTATATTTGAACCCAAGTTGGAGGTAAGAATCAGAATGGTGTTTTTTAAGTCTACAGTGCGACCCTGCGAGTCGGTTATTCTGCCGTCGTCAAGTACCTGCAAGAGGATGTTGAAAACGTCCGGATGTGCCTTTTCAACTTCGTCAAACAAAACCACCGAGTACGGCTTTTTGCGCACGGCTTCGGTAAGCTGACCACCTTCCTCATATCCGACATATCCGGGAGGTGCACCTACCAAACGCGATACCGCGTGCTTTTCCATATACTCGGACATGTCAATGCGTATCATGCTGCCTTCGTTGTCAAAGAGCGTTTCGGCAAGCGCTTTTGCAAGCTCGGTTTTTCCAACACCTGTCGGGCCTAAGAACAGGAAAGAACCTATCGGGCGCCGTGGGTCGGATATACCTGCGCGCGAGCGTATAATCGCTTCACAAACGCTTTGTACCGCTTTGTCCTGACCGATTACTCGCTTGTGCAGTATACTGTCAAGCTTAAGGAGCTTTTCGCGCTCGCCCTCCATTAGCTTTGTTACCGGAATACCCGTCCAACGAGCGACAATTTTTGCGATTTCCTCATCGGTGACCTTATCACGCAGCAGGGAAGCGGAGTTTTTTGTCGCTTCAGCTACGCTTTCCTCCTCGCTTAACTGCCGCTGCAGCTCAGGCAATTTACCGTATTTCAGCTCGGCTGCACGATTTAAATCATAGCCCATTTCCGCACGCTCAATTTCTGCGTTTACCTTTTCTATCTCTTCGCGGAGGATGCGGACTTTGTCAATGGATTGTTTTTCGCTTTCCCATTTTGCTTTCATCTGATTAAACTGCTCGCGCATATCTGCGAGAGTTTTCTGGATTTCTGCAAGATGTTCTTTGGATAAGGGATCGCTCTCTTTTTTTAGTGCCGCTTCTTCGATTTCATGTTGCATGATACTGCGGGATATTTCATCCAACTCTGCGGGCATAGAATCTATTTCAGTTCTTATCATCGCGCATGCTTCATCTACTAAGTCAATTGCCTTGTCAGGCAAAAAACGGTCGGAAATATAGCGATTGGAGAGTGTGGTAGCGGCGATAAGAGCCTGGTCCTGAATGTTTACACCGTGGAAAACCTCGTATCGTTCCTTGAGTCCGCGGAGTATAGAAATTGTATCTTCAACCGTGGGTTCATTTATCATTACCGGTTGGAAACGACGCTCAAGCGCTGCATCTTTTTCAATGTAGAGTCGGTATTCGTTAAGGGTTGTTGCGCCAATGCAGTGTAGCTCGCCGCGTGCAAGCATGGGTTTTAAGATGTTACCTGCGTCCATTGCACCGTCAGTTTTTCCTGCGCCGACAATGGTGTGCAGTTCATCAATGAAAAGTATTATTCTGCCTTCGCTTTTCTTTACCTCGTTTAACACTGCGCGCAAGCGTTCTTCGAATTCGCCACGGAATTTAGCGCCTGCAATCAGAGCACCCATATCTAGCGAGAAAATAGTTCGATTTTTTAAAGAGTCCGGCACGTCACCGCGTACAATTCTTATTGCAAGACCTTCTGCAATAGCGGTTTTTCCTACACCCGGTTCCCCGATTAAAACCGGATTGTTTTTTGTTTTACGCGAAAGTATGCGTATTACGTTGCGTATTTCACCGTCACGACCGATTACCGGGTCGAGCTTTTTCTCGCGTGCGAGCGCAACTAAATCAGAGCCGTATTTTTTAAGCGCATCGTATGTGTCCTCAGGAGTGTCGCTGGTTACTCGTGCGCTGCCCCGAACCTGTGCAAGTGCCTTTAAAAATTCATCGCGTGTTATGTTGAAATTGCGGAAAAGATTTTTTAGGTTTGAATCGGCTGCGCTTAGAAGACCCAGGAAAATATGCTCAACAGATACGTATTCATCCTTCATAAGCTCGGCTTCACGCTCAGCCCCCACAAGTGCTTGCTCAAGTGGTTGAGAGATGTAAATTTTCCCCGCTTCGTGACCGCTTCCGGAGATGCGCGGGAGTTTGTCAGCACACGCACGAGCATCATGGCATACCTCTTGTGAGGAGATGCCCATTTTGTCAATTAACTGTGGAATTAATCCGTCCGGAGTTTCAAAAAGTGAGAGTAAAAGGTGAATTTGCTCTACCTGAGAATTTGAACGCTCGACAGATGCGCTTTGCGCATTTTGAAGAGCTTCTAATGATTTTTGAGTGAATTTTTGTGCGTTCATAAAAAACCTCCTTCTAAAATTAAATGATTGCCGAACCGCTGCGAAGATATGCAAGATACTCTGATTGAATATGAGCGGGGGATGCGGTCGGATTTTCAAAATAAAGCTTAAGCATAGAATCAAAAAGTCTTACATAACGCGCGACAGCATCGCCTAAAGAATTGTCAGAATCAAGAGCTGAATTGTCAGGCAAAGTCAGTGCTCTTGTAAACTTGCCGGGGTGTATGTCGTAAGATAACTGTTTCGATGGGAAAAGGCGAGCAAAATATGAATTTTCGATTTTAACCCATAGCTTAAAAAAGTCCGTCAACATATTTATAAGGGATGGATTGCGTGTGCGAAAAGCTACACGAAGCTCACCAAATGCGTTTCCTGCGTTGCGATAGAGAACTACACTGTATTGCACTGTAGGGTTATATTTATAGCTTATTGAGCTTCGTAATGCCATCTGCGAATCTGTCGGACGAAGAGCGATCTGGAAAGAATTGCTTGTATCAAAAATCTGTTCCATACGAGAGAGTATTTCGCGCATTCGCATTTCCGGTGTGGAAAGTGAAAGATGCTCGGCTAAAATTTGATTTATTAGATTAGAGCGGCTTGTGCGTTGCATATAGGCAAGACGGTCAACCGCACGGACTAAATCATCTGCCAGCACGAGACTATACACACTTTTCTTTATCATTTTAAATCACCTCTGGTTAATCGGGATTAAAAACATTATACTACGTATTAATAATTTGTCAAGCGAATTATATAATGATCTTTGCAAAGTTTACAAACGTGCGATGCTTCTTTTCAAAAATTAAAAGATATGATAAACTATATATTAAGGTTTGCTATGCATGGGATAAAAAGCCTTCCCCTTGAGGATAGCTTTAGCGGTGGATTGTCAGAGTCAAACTGTGACCGAGCCACAGCGAGACAGGTGGGGTGTGAAGCAACTCGGATGAGGTGGAAAGGGAAGACGATTGCTACGCAATCTACACCGCACCACCGCCTACGGCGGAGCCTCTCCTCAAGGAGAAGCCTTTGAAAGGAGCACGATTATGAATTTAACTACTTGGTTTGTAATTGCTATTGCAATAATAGTTCCGGTAGCAACATTTATTTTTCACAATAAGGAATAATTTTTGCTCCTAACTTGATATGAAGATGT
>JAZTXE010000052.1:0-10360 GCA_045636205.1 Eubacteriales bacterium | reverse complement strand
GCACCAACATAGTTGGTAGCATAATAACCGCTGTTAATGGTTACGTATCTGACAGAACCGCCGGGTTTATTAGAATGAATCATCTGACCGTTTCCAACGTATATACCTACATGACCGATGCTTCTTCCTGCGTATGGGTTTTTGAAGAAAACCAAATCGCCGGGTTTCAGGTTGGCCTTGGAAATACTTGTTCCGAGTGCGTTGTATTGGGAAGCCGGACCTCTCGGCAAGGAAATTCCAAACTTGCTGCAAACGTAGTATGTAAACCCGGAGCAGTCAAAACCTTTAGGTCCTGCACCGCCTGAGCGGTAGGGAGTTCCGAGAAAGGAAGCTGCGTAGTTGATAAGGTTCGTACGCTTCTGAGCTGCTGCACTACTTGTAGGTACTGCTGCCGTTGCACCGAAAGTAAGATACTTAACGGATACATAGCCTTCGCGGCCTGCATAACTTACCTTTGCCCAGTTAGAATCCTTTGAAATGACCGATACTGCTGTACCTCTCGGAATAGCGCATATCACTTTCGCTGAAGTAGAAGCGGAAGCTCTGAAATTAAGACCGCCGTTTGCGGAGACGGTAGCAGTTTCAGCGGCCAAAGCAAATACACAAAGTGCCGCGCATACTGCAATTCCTATACCGAATTTCCGTAATAATCGAGATATCATTGGTGAAATAATCCTCCGTTGATTTATCTTTAGTTAAAGTTACTTATCTGAAGAAAGTGCGCGTTCCAACCAAACGGTTGCAATATCCATTGCAGTGTAGAGACCGTCGGTCTCAGTCTTTTTCACGATACGCTCGCGGCTTTTAAGCGAGGGATCGGTTTTTTGAAGCTGCACGGAAACGTGAGTAGCAATCTCCATATCTTTAACTGTTTTTGTATCTGTAATCTGGAGCATGATGATATATTTATCAGCCATACTTCCGTAGTAAATTATCTTATCTTTACGAGTGAGAGCCTTGCCTTTATAGGTGAGAACTCCTGATTTGTTCTTCTTTGCGGTTGCCATTTTTAACCTCCTTCCCTTAAGGTGTTACAACTTGTTATTAAACACTGTGGTAAATTGTAACACATTGTAACAATTTTGTCAATGATATTACGGAAATTCATTATATAATTTTTATCGCCCATTCCGGGCAGTGGCCACTGCAATAACCGCACAGGATGCATTTTTGAGGATTGCAAACTGAGCGACCATCTGATAAATGAAGGGCATTTTGGCTGCAAGCGCCAATACAACTGCCGCAACCCGTGCACCAATCTTCAATAAGGATTTTTCTGGATTTTTGGTTGAGTCTGGATAAATCTTCGGGTGTAAAGGATTGATTATTGAAATAGTTTATGTTAGCTGTAATTTCCTCTTCGCTTTGCATGCCTACAGCGATACTGTCAGCAAAGGGGAGAGATAGTACATAATCAAAGCAGTCGGATGCTTTGGAAAACAGATTCCCGCCACCTAATGCCTTCATCGTATATATTCCTATACCTGACGAGTGCGCAGCAGAAATAGCCGCTTCCATTTCCTTGCGGGAACCGTCTACGATACCTAAGCCGTCTCTGTTGATAAGAGGATGGATTACATCCAAGCCGAGCTTTGTTGCCGCACGCACACCTGCGATATAGTGGGTAGAAGCTCCGACAGCGCGAATAACACCCTTTGCTTTGAGAGCGTAGAGCGCGTCTAAAGCGTCCGCGTGCCCTCGGAAAGTGTGCTCACTCTCTTGCTCGTGGAGCATGAAAATATCAATCACATCGCGCCCAAGCTCAGTGCGGGCTTCGTCAACCGCTGTTAAAGCTTGCTCCGCGGTATAAGCATAGGATTTTGAAGTTATAACAACATCCCCGGGAAGTTTTGAAAAACCGGCTTTTAAATGGGGATAGTTGCGATAAAATTGCGCGGTATCAAAAAAGTTGATACCGCGCTCATAGGCATATAAAATCAGCTCGGATGCACGCTCGGGAGATAAGTTAGCCTGAAGCGGACCGAGTGTGAGGGAGCCAAAACAAAGGCGCGAAACGGAAATGCCGGTTTTGCCTAATACTCTCTTTTCTAACATTTAAACAGAACCTTTTAATATCAGTCCGCCAGATAATGGCGCACCAATTCATGCAAAAACTCGTCACGGTCTATTTTGCGAATAAGACTGCGGGCATTGTTATGATTGGTGATATAAGTAGGGTCCTCGGAAAGGATATATCCTACAATCTGGCTGATTGGATTATAGCCTTTGCTCTTTAGGGCATCATACACTTGGGTAAGTATGAGCTTCATCTCACGGTCTTTATCCTCGTGAAGAACAAATTTTTGAGTATTGTCAAGCATTGGTTTAATCCTCCTTTGCTATAAGTTTGCTTATATATATTTTTACACAAAATCGTCAAAATTGCAAGTGTTATCTTAATGTTTTACTTTTTTGTAATATTGGCTTTACACAGCATGGTTAAAAGTAATATAATAAATATATAAATTTCGCGTATGGGATGTGAGGAAAATGCAAAGGCAAGGCGGTAAACTAAAACTTGCATGTGCTGCGGTTGTGCCTGCGGCGGGGAGTTCGAGCAGAATGAAGGGAACTGATAAGCTCTTTTATGAGATTCGAGGTGTTCCTGTGCTTGCAAGAACCCTGCTTAAGTTGCAATTTTGTGAATATATAGATGAGATAGTAATTGCAACGCGCGAGGAAATGCTCGGACGCGTTGCTGAGCTTTGTGAGGAATATAAAATTGAAAAGGTGACTAAGATAGTAAAAGGCGGAGAGAGCCGGTTGCATTCGGTTTTATCCGGAGTGCGAGCGGTAGATAAAGCTAATAAGTATGTGGCGGTTCATGATGCGGCGCGTCCGTTTGTAACTGATGAAGTTATAAAAAAGGCGATTGACGCGGCGGTAAAGACCGGTGCGGCGGCTCCGGCGGTTCCGGTAAAAGATACTGTTAAACGCGCCAAGGACAATATTGTGATTGAAACACCTAATCGCGACGAGTTGTTCGCGATTCAGACTCCGCAGGTTTTTGACAAAGAATTGCTTCTCGGAGCGCTCGGCAACGCGGTGGAAAATAAAATTCCCGTAACGGATGACTGCTCTGCTGTGGAGGCTGTGGGAATGAGCGTTTATTTAACCGAGGGTGATTATAATAATATTAAGATTACAACACCGGATGATTTTGAATTTGCAACAGCGCTTACAGAGCGTGAGGAGAGAGGAGAAAGTGTTTAATGCGTATTGGTCACGGATATGATGTTCATAAGCTTGTAGAGGGCAGAAAACTCATTTTGGGCGGTGTGGATATTCCTTATGAAAAGGGGCTCCTTGGTCACAGTGATGCTGATGTTCTCACGCATGCGATAATGGATGCGCTTTTGGGGGCGGCTGCACTCGGAGATATTGGCAAACTTTTTCCGGATAGCGATGAAAAGTACAAAGGTGCGGACAGTTTAAAGCTTTGCGAAGTAGTTGCAAAGACATTGGGAGGGCACGGTTACGGTATAGAGAATGTGGATTCGACCATTATAGCTCAAAAACCGAAGCTTGCAAGTTATATACCTGAGATGCGCAAAAACATTGCCAAGGCTCTCGGGATACCGGTAGACTGTGTCAGCGTAAAGGCGACTACCGAGGAAGGGCTGGGTTTCTCGGGAAGTGGCGAAGGGATTGCGGCTCATGCAATTGCTTTAATAAAATAAGAATAGCAACAGACGTTTCATATTAGAGACGTCTGTTCTTTTATGTATCAGTCAAGCTCCGATACGCATATTATGAATGTGGAAGGAGTGTATGAGCTATATGATATACGGATGCTTGATTATATGCCGCTCCATCACTTACGCCCAAAGAGCGCAGTACATTCTGCAACGCAAAGGGTATACTGCAACAGTTGTTCGTCCGAGTGTGGAGATAATAGGCGATAGCTGCGGATTTGCCGTTAAAATATATGAAAGATACCTTGCTGATGCAATTTATATACTAAGGAGTAACGGAATTGAGCCGCAACGCGCGGTGATTGTTGAAGAAAACGGAAGAATTCGCGAGGTACGGATATGATTTATCTTGATAATGCCGCAACAACATTGTATAAACCGCCGGAGGTCGGTGCCGCAGTGCTTGATGCTATGCGCACTTGCGCTAATGCCGGGCGTGGCGGTCATTCTGCAGCTATGGTGGCTGCGGATAAGCTCTACGAATGCCGGGAAGCTGCGGCGGAGCTATTCGGATTTGACAGAGCTGAACAGGCGGTTTTTACTTTTAATACAACGCATAGCCTCAACATTGCAATAAAAGGAATAATGTCAAACGGTGGGCATTGTGTAATTTCGGGATTTGAACACAATTCGGTAGTAAGACCGCTTAAAGCAATGGAGAAGTTGGGGGTAAGCTATACTGTAGCGTATAGCAGATTGTTTGATGCCGAGGATACCTTGCGTGCAATAAAAAATGCAGTGCGTGAGGATACCGTGTGTGTGGTGTGTACTCATGTGTCAAACGTGTTCGGGTATATACTGCCGATTAAAGAAATAGATGAATTTTGCAATGAAAAAGGAATTGCGCTTATAATTGATGCAGCCCAGTCAGCGGGCACTGTGCCGATTAAGCTAAATGAATTTAAAGCGGTAAAATGCATCTGCGTTCCCGGGCATAAAGGGCTTTACGGACCGCAAGGGACCGGGCTGTTGTTGATAAATGACAATACGTCAATACCGTCTCTGATGCAAGGGGGTACCGGCAGTATGTCGGGAAAACCGGAACAGCCTGATTTTTTACCGGACATGCATGAGAGCGGAACACAGAATATCCACGGTATTGCCGGATTGTGCGAGGGTATAAGATATATTTTAAAAGTCGGTGTGGACAAAATAGCTGAGTATGAGCGCGGTCTTATATTAAAAGCAAAAGGATACTTGAGCCAGATTCCGCGGATAAAGATGTATGCATCGGATGATGCCGCACTTCAAAACGGTGTGTTATCTTTTAATGTAGAGGGCAAGAGTTCGGAGGATATTGCATCTAAGTTGGCGGAGAAAGGGATCGCTGTGCGTGCAGGGCTACACTGTGCGCCGATTGCGCATAAAAGTGCAGGGACAAAATACGGAACTGTGCGAATAAGCGTTAGTTGGTTTAACAATGAAGAGGAAATATCTGCTTTTGCGTATAGGATAGGGGAAATAGTATAATGTTAAAGGCGTGCTGAAAGGTGCGCCTTTAGCGTCAAATTGTGTCGGGTGAGGGATGCAAAAAACGCTTTACACTGTATAATAAATTTGATATAATATTAAAGCTGATTTTAATATTTGCGCCGGTGGCTCAACGGATAGAGCATCAGATTCCGGTTCTGAGGGTTGGGGGTTCGAGTCCCTTCCGGCGTGCCAAACACACAAGTAGCTTATCGTAAAGATAGGCTACTTGTAACTTTGATAGCGAGCAAAAACAACCAATCGGATTTCGCTGATGGCTCATCCTCGTGGGAAGGGACTTGAACCTTTATAGCCTGTTTTCTTGCTTTAGGAAAAACTTTGTGCTATAATAACACAAATCTTTGAACTGATGACGGAGGAAAGATGCATGTACAATGTTTTTAAATATGCTTTGATTTGTTTGGGTGTCGTAATATTGGAGTGGATATTTTTGGCAATGTGCGTTACGTCTTTTGGCAACTCACTTGACGGAGCCGTGGTTGGGGCTGCATTCTTTTTAGCGGTTGAAATTGTTATTTGCACGGGAGTAATTCTTAATAAAATCGGCAAAAACAAATAATATATGGCAGTCAATATAATTATGACGGACGGGAATTTTCTGTCCGTCTCTTTTTTTTGTTTGCCTCTTCTATTTTTATATGAAATTTGATATAATAATCTAAAGAACAGAGAAACGGTGGTTTACAATATGGATCACATTCTTGAAAAATTAACAGAGCGATTTAGCGACCATCCGGATATTTCGGTAATTGTTGATGAACCAATGAGCCGCCATACCACTTTTAAAATAGGCGGACCGGCTAAGTTTTTTATTAAACCTTGCGGTGAAGCTGCAACGGTATATGTGCTTGAAACTTTATATAAATCCGGTATTCGTCCGCTTGTAATAGGAAATGGAAGCAATTTGTTGGTTTCCGACTTGGGAATTGACGGGGTAGTTGTAAAGCTAAGCGGTGGAGTCTGTGAATGCAGAGACGATGAAATTCGTGCAGAAGCGGGTGCTTCTTTGGCATCCGTGGCAATGTGTGCAAAAAACAACTCTCTGACCGGCATGGAGTGCTTGTACGGCATTCCGGGAACCGTCGGCGGTGCGGTAGTTATGAATGCAGGAGCATATGGCGGAGAAATAAGCAAAGTTCTTGTAAAATCCACGTATTTTTCGCCTGACGGTCAGGTTTATGAGTTGGATGCCAAGTCACATAAATTCGGATATAGAGAGAGTATATTCAAAAAACAACCTGAAAGAATTATCCTCTCAAGTACATTTAAGCTAAACCACGGCGATAAAAGCGATATTTCAAAAACCATGGATGAGCTTATGATGAGACGTCGCGAAAAGCAACCGCTTGAATACCCAAGCGCGGGCAGCGTTTTTAAAAGACCGCCTGGGCATTTTGCAGGAGCTCTTATAGAAAATTGCGGTCTTAAAGGGTATCGTATAGGCGGTGCCGAAGTATCTGAAAAGCATGCAGGGTTTATTATAAATACCGGAAATGCAACGTGCGATGATGTGTTGAGACTTATTGATTATATAAAAGAAACCGTGCTTAAAAACATGGGAGTCGAGCTTGAGTGTGAGATTTGTCATATATAAAGGATGTGTGGGTAAATGGATTTTTTAATTATCTCAGGATTGTCCGGTGCAGGTAAAAGCCGTGGCGCAGAAATTTTTGAAGATATTGGTTTTTATTGTGTTGACAATATGCCGGCTGAGCTTATTCCGAAATTTGCGGAGATGTGTATCGCCACAAAAGGTCGCTACGAGCATGTTGCGTTAGTAACCGATATACGCGGTGGCGCAAACTTCGATAACCTTTTTGAAGCGCTTGAGAGTCTCGGAGCGCTCGGCTGCAATTATAAAATACTGTTCTTTGAAGCATCCAAGGATACGATTATACGCAGATATAAGGAAACGCGTCGTCGCCATCCGCTTGCGGAGGAGGGGATGTCCGTTGAGCGCGTTATTGAGCAGGAACATATGATGCTCGAGGGGGTTCGCGCACGCGCGGACTATATCATCGATACCACCAATATAAGCACCTCAAAACTCAGAGAGCGGCTTTTGAACATGTTTCTTGAAAACGGTGTTATGAACCGTTCCATTGCGATAAATATAATGTCATTTGGTTTTAAATACGGTGTACCGCCGGAATCTGACCTGGTGTTCGATGTGCGCTTTTTGCCAAATCCTTATTATATTACCGAGCTTAGAAGAATGACCGGGCTTAATCAAAGCGTCAGAGATTACGTCATGGGATTCCAGCAAACTAAGGATTTTTTAAAGCAACTCTATTCCATGATAGATTTTTTAATCCCGCAGTATATCGAAGAGGGAAAAACTTCGCTTGTTATATCCATAGGTTGTACCGGTGGAAAGCACCGATCGGTCGCGCTTGCTGAGCAGCTTAACAAGTATGTGTCTGAAAAGGGGTATAACAGTCAGTGCCTGCATAGGGACTCGGCACGTGATGTGTAAGCCAAGGGGAGATAATATAGATGAGTAACAGTACTCGTGGCGGAATTGTGGTTATCGGCGGCGGAACCGGACTGTCGACCATGCTCCGCGGTCTTAAAAAATATACTGATAATATCACCGCTGTCGTAACCGTTGCAGACGATGGCGGCGGCTCAGGTGTGCTCAGAAGCGATATGGGCATGCTGCCACCCGGTGATATAAGAAACTGTATTATGGCGCTCTCCAATGCTGAGCCTATGATGACAAAGCTTTTGATGTACAGATTTACTGAGGGCGGTCTCGCTGGTCAAAGCTTCGGCAATTTGTTTTTAGCAGCACTTGACAGAGTAACCGGCTCGTTTTATCATGCTGTGCGCTATATGAGCGATATTTTGGCGATTACCGGAAGGGTTCTTCCGGTAACGGTAGAGGACATACATATTGAAGCAGAGTTTGAAAACGGAACATTTGTCAAAGGTGAATCGAAAATATTCAAGGCAAAAAAGGAGCAGGGGTCACGTATAAAATATATACGTGTTATTCCGGAAAATCCGCCGGCTCTTTCCGATACGGTTGAGGCGATAGAAAATGCCGGGATGATAGTTTTCGGACCCGGTAGCTTATATACAAGTATTATCCCGAATTTGTTGGTTGACGGTGTAGTGGACGCAATAGAAAGCTCTGAAGCAAAGAAAATTTATGTGTCAAATGTGATGACGCAGGACGGAGAAACTGAAAATTACACTGCATATGACCATGTCCAGGCATTGTTTGACCATTCAAGGCAAGGTTTGTTTGATACGTGTCTTATAAATAATGCAAAAATATCCGAGAATTTAGCCGAGAAGTATGCCGAGGAGGGCGCAGAACAAATAGTGGTTGACAGGGAAAGATTTGCCGGTGCCGGAATAAGGCTTATTGAGTGCCCGCTTCTTGATGAGGATTCACGACATGCACGACATAACCCGGATAAATTGGCGAGAGCACTTATTGAATTTATGGAGGAAGAGAGATGACCTTTTCTGCAAAAGTCAAAGCAGAGCTGTGTAAGTGCCCGATTGCAAACGAGGAAACTGCACTTGCGGAAATTTGCGGCATTGTGCTGTTTGCAAATACCTTTGACAGCCGCAGTCTGCGCATAACAACTGAAAATCAGGATTTTGCAGCCAGGGTTTCCAGGATAATAAAAATGCTGTTTGGGTATGACTTCGATCGCAAGATTATACCTGCTTCTGCTGTAAAGAAATATAGCTTTACAATGGATAATCCGGACAAGCTTTCTGCTATATACAATGCTTTCGGATATGACCGTATGACAACCCATACCCTGCACTTAAACGGTGCACTGGTGGAGGACGATGCAACGCGTGCAGCGTTTGTGCGCGGGGCATTTCTTGCCGGCGGCTCGGTTACCGACCCGGATTGTGAGTATCATCTTGAGCTTGTAACCTCGCACCATCAGCTCAGCCGCGAGGTTATGGCGCTTTTATATGAACTTGATACTCCGGCAAAGCTTACGGTGCGTAAATCGAATCAGGTAATTTATTTTAAGGAAAGTACATATATTGAGGAGCTTCTTACGCGCATCGGTGCTCCGGTGTGCGCTATGCAGCTGATGGAAACCAAAATGTTCAAAGAGCTTAGAAACAGCATTAACAGAAAAGTAAACTGTGAAACCGCCAACCTTTCCAAGGTGGTTAATGCGGCAAGTGAACAATGTGATGCTATAAGAGTGATAGATGAGCTTATAGGGCTTGAGTCTCTTCCGGCAAAACTTTTTGAAGCGGCAAAGCTCAGGCAGGAAAATGAGGAAATGCCGCTATCTGAGCTTGCGGCAAAGCTCGGAATTAGTAAGTCGGGGCTCAATCACAGGTTTAAGAAAATTATTGAAACGGCAAAAGAGTTAAAAGAAAAAAGCACTGAAAAAAGAGGGGATTAAAATGGGGGATTTCGTTCATCTTCATGTCCACAGTGAATATAGCCTGCTTGACGGTGCTTGCCGGATAAAGGATTTAATTGCACACGTAAAGGAAATCGGGCAAAGTGCGGTCGCCATTACCGACCACGGCGTAATGTACGGTGTGGTTGATTTTTATAAGGCTGCAAAGGCTGAGGGAATAAAACCAATAATCGGATGTGAGGTGTATGTTGCACCGCGGCGCATGACGGATAAAACGCATGAGCTTGACGGTGAGAGCGCGCATCTTATTTTGCTGTGTAAAAATCAAACCGGATACCAAAATCTTATTAATCTTGTAAGTAAGGGTTTTACATCCGGATTTTACAATAAACCGAGAATTGATATTGAGCTCTTGCGCGAGCATTCGGAGGGGCTTATTTGCTGTTCTGCATGTATTGCGGGAACGATTCCGCGCCTTATTTTGCGTGGCGATTATCAGGGGGCGAAGGAATATGCACTTGGGCTTTCCGATATATTCGGTGAAGATAATTTCTACCTTGAAATTCAGGACCACGGCATAGAAGAACAAGAACGTGTAAATCAGGCGCTTTTCAGAATTTCAGATGAGACGGGTATCCCGCTTGTCGCAACAAATGACGCGCATTATGTAAAGCGTGAGGATGCATATGTTCAGGATGTGCTCATGTGCATCCAAATGAATAAAACCTTGGATGATCCTGACCGTATGAAGTTTGACGGTGAGGAATTTTATATAAAATCATACGATGAAATGGCAGCTCTTTTCCCGAAGCATCAGGA
>JAZTXE010000051.1:0-3067 GCA_045636205.1 Eubacteriales bacterium | reverse complement strand
GGCTTTTTCGCAGAAAAGCGAATCCGTTATCGTCCACCAAAACAACAAAGACTTGCAATCGCAGGTCTTTGTTTTTTTAGTATGGCTATGAGATAGAGGATTCGAAAGGCGGCTCTTGGCGGGGTGCCGGTGGCACGCCGCAACCGCCGTGGCTTTTTCGCAGAAAAGCGAATCCGTTATCGTCCACCAAAACAACAAAGACTTGCAATCGCAGGTCTTTGTTTTTTTACATCTGTGCAGTATCTCCCCATCTATTGTTCACATTCTGTACATTGCTTTTTACGTAAAAAAATGGTATACTTATTATAAATCTGTATGTACTGTATATACGTGGGATGAACGAGATTTCCTCTTCCCATGTTTATTTTTTCTGCGAGGTGGTATATTTGAAATTAAAGGAACTCTTTTCAGCACGGGATATGACGGTCGGCGCGCCGTGGAAACGCATAATGGAATTTTCAATTCCCATGCTCATCGGAAACTTCGCCCAACAGCTCTATAACACGGTGGACTCTATAGTCGTCGGCGAGTATGTGGGTGACAATGCGCTCGCCGCGGTCGGAAGTGCGGCACCGATACTCAACTTACTGCTTGCAATATTTGTAGGCATTGCAACCGGTGCGGGTATAGTAATCTCGCAGAGCTTCGGCGCAAAGGACCGTGCCGCTCTTTCAAAGAACATCGGAAACTGTATTTCACTTGCGGGCATCGCAACGGTTGTAATAATGATAATCGGACCTATTATAACGCGCCCGCTGCTCGAGCTTTTGGGCACTCCGGCAAGCATTATCGACTGGTGCACAAATTACCTTAATATCTTCTTTCTCGGCATAGTCGGATTCTTCTTCTATAATATGCTCTCCGGAATACTCCGCGGCTTGGGGGACTCTTTCTCAGCCCTCGCGTTTTTATTAGTCTCCGCCGCACTGAACATAGCGCTTGACATTTGGTTCGTCGCAGGCTTTAAGATGGGTGTTCCGGGTGTTGCGCTTGCAACCGTAATCGCGCAGGCGATAAGCGCGGTGCTCTGCTACTTAAAACTTTTGCGCATGAGCGACCTTTTTGACTTAAACTGGAAAACCTTAAAAATCATCCCTGAAAACACCATGCGCATTATAAAGCTCGGCATTCCGTCCGGCATAACTCAAGGCATATTCGCCATGGCTGGCATGGTGGTTCAGACGCTCACCAACAGCATGGGCGAGCTGGTAATCGCGTGTAACGTAATCATCATGCGTGTTGACGGCTTTGCCATGATGCCGAACATGACCTTCGGTCAGGCGATGAGCGTGTTCGTCGGTCAGAACGTCGGCGCAAAGAAATATGACCGCGTAGCGCAGGGCACAAAGCAGGGCGCAATTATGGCGCTTGCGTTCTCCGGCGTTATAACCATTATCCTGCTCTTCTTCGGACATATTTTATTTGATATTTTTACCGACACGGAAGAGCTCATGACCCTTGCAGTCAAAATGATGCGCATCCTCGCAGCAGGCTATCTGTGCGTAGCCGTAACGCAGGTGCTCGGCGGCGTAATGCGCGGCGCGGGCGATACCGTAACCCCGATGTGGATTTCCATGATAAGCACAATTTTGTTGCGCGTGCCGACCGCGTATATCGTAGCCTACTTCTCACGCACACCCGCATATCCCAACGGTCAGCCGTTTGCGCTCTTTACCTCACTTCTGGTAAGCTGGTCGCTCGGCATGATAATATCCATAATCGTATACCGTATGGGCAAGTGGAAGAAAAAAATGTACTCGCAAAAAATAATTTAAATTTTTTATTTGAATAAAATCCGTACCCTCCGTCAAGAATATATACGGACGCAATGCGCCATATTCATTATCGGAGGTAGACGGAAAATGAACACAAACGCAAATCAAAGCATCAAATGTACGGTTTCTCAGTGCGCATACCACTGTGATACTCAGAATTACTGCTCCTTGGACTGCATTACAGTCGGAACTCATGAATGTAACCCGTCCAAAGAACAGTGCACTGACTGCATGAGCTTTAAGACCAAAAACTAAACGCGCATAAGAAAAACGGAAGGGAAAATTCCCTTCCGTTTTTCAGACTGTCAAAGAACTTATTATAGCACCTCATCCGACGGCTATCGCCGCCACCTTCCCCTAATAGGGGAAGGCTTTGGCATAGGCTTCTCCTTTGTAGGGGAGGGTCTCTGTGCCCTCCCGCAGGCGAGACTGATGAGGTGGAAACGTAAATTCCGCGCACCACGTTACGTCTACCACCCAAAGGCTCCCTCTGATGAGGGAGCTGTCAGCAAAGCTGACTGAGGGAGAGATTTTTACAATCTCCCGCAACATCTCACCTCATCCACCGCTTACGCGGTCCCCCTTCTCCGGTTGCAACTAAAGCTCCGCCATCGTGCGACAAGCGCACTCGCCAATCGCTAAGTTGCTGCCCAGCCTTATTGCTCGCTGCATCTGCCACAGGCAGCGCTCGCAAACGTTACCTACAAGGGGAAGGCTTATCTATGACGCACAAAAACGGAAGGGAAAATTCCCTTCCGTTTTTTTTATTGATTTTTTATGCGAAGATTCTGCTGAGCATTACCGCGACTTCTGCGCGTGTTGCGCGACCGGTCGGGTTAATGCGTCCGTTTGAACCTGCGATTGCGCCCGCCTTTATAAGATGCGCGACCGCCTCGCGTGCATAATCGGTAATCGCTGCTGCGTCTGCAAACTGCGCGAGTACGCTTTCGTCTGCTGCGGAGAGTTCTTTTCCGACCGCCTTGAGTGCGCGGTAGAGCATTACCATCATATCCTGACGTGTAATCTCGCCCTCAGGATTGAACTTGTTATTGCCGATACCGCCGACAATGCCGTTTGCCTTGGCAAGGCGAAGCTCTTCTGCGTAGTACTTATTAGCGTCTACGTCTGCAAAGTGCTCTCCGTCACCCTCGGTCACGCCGAATGCACGTACAAGCATTATCGCAAAGTCTGCACGGTTAATCCTCTTTGCGGGTGAGTACGTATTAGCACTCGTTCCGTTAATAACGCCCTTGTCTACCAACGCGTAGATTGCATCCTTCGCCCAGTCGTGG
>JAZTXE010000050.1:0-5717 GCA_045636205.1 Eubacteriales bacterium | reverse complement strand
TTATGTGAGAGCCGACGATAATGTCTAAATTATCATTTGCGCTAAACACTGCGCCGTCAGTTCCTGTACCGGTTTTGGTTGCATCCTCGCCACCCGAGCAAGCGCCAAGCGTAAAGAGCATAGCTGCTGCCATACACATAGCTAAAATACGTACTGTTAATTTCTTCATTTTAAAACTTCCTTTCCTTCAGAGTTTAAATTACGCGGAGAGGATTTAATTTTCTACCTCTCCGCGTCTTTAACAAACTACTGTATCAAATTAATAGATGTATTCAGAGCGGTCACCAGTAATCTGATATTCCGGATTAGTGTTATCCAATCCAACCGTAGGAACAGGCGTATCGCCACCGACCGATGTAGTTACTGCATCTTCCATCTTAAACTTTGCTATCTCCATTTCAGGAGCCATATACTTTTTCATTACAAAATCGCCCCTTTCTTATTGTGCCGTTGAAACGGTTACGCTATAAGTTTTCCCAGTTACTTCAGTTCCGTCAAGCTCGATTGCATAAGGAGTAAACTCAATGGTGCTTCCTGCTGCAATTTCACCCTCGGACTTAGTAAAGATGTATCCGCTATCCAAGTTAAGTTCTTCTGCGGTTACAGCGCCCGAAACGTCACCACCTGCTACCGTAACGGTAGAATATGCAGCGGTTGTTGAGAGAACTTTCTCTGAAGCACCGTTAATGCTTACTTTAAATCCTACTTCCTCATAATTGAGTGAATTGATACCCGCTGCAAAGTGCGCGGTAAAGCTTCCACTATCATCTTTTTCAACATATACAGCGCGGTTTCCGAAAACATCCTTGTAATCAGGTGCTATGTAGTAATCAGAACCGTTAAGAGTTATGTCTGAAATGTGCAAATATGTCTTTCCCGCAGCATTTTTAACACCGCGGATTATCATGATGTACTCTCCGTGAGTCTTCGCGTCAAACAAACCAATGGTCTTTTTAACAACTTTATCCTTTTCGGGATCACCCGCCGCACGGTATTCGTCCATAGTTCCGACCAGGTTTGCCGGGGAAATTGCGCTTGCAGCGCTCATTCCCTCGGTATACGGTGCCATGTAAATCTCAGCCATACCACCACTTGAATAGCAAAGACCTGACATATCAACCACATACTTGCCGGCTTTCGGCACCTTGACGCACCATGCGCTCCATTCATTTTCATTTGTTCCGGTTGCTACATATGGTTTGCTGATATTAATAAGATTACCACCGCCATCTTTAATTGAACACGTAGCCTCTAAAAATTTCCACATACGTCCGGCATTACCATAAGTAGTATATAAAGGATTTTTTGTTCCGTCATTTTTATATATCCATGCATCGTCTGAAGCAATATCGTATACGTCCCATTTGAACATATAGCTTGCATCACCGCTTGCAAAAACAGACTCTCCGCCCGAGATTGTAACGTTTGCTGTTGTCTGCTCGATTTTTCCGTCCTTTTCCGCAGCCACGGTAATTTCTGCAGTTCCGGGCGCTACAGCGTAGATATCGCCGTTGTCCGCAACAACTACATTGTCGCTCTCACAAGCAACTGTGATTTGTGCATCGGTTATCGGTGCATTTTCCGCATCGACCAAAGAAACATTGAGGTCAATCTTCTCGCCGACTGTAGCATCGTCAGCCTCAACCGTCAACGCACCGAGTGGCTGACGGGTGAAAACGATCTCAGGGAAGAAGATATAATCGCTGGTTCCTGTATATGTTGCAGCCAGGCTTTCCAATTTCACAGCTAAAACCCACTCATCATCAGCTGTACTGTTTCTAACCTGCACACTGCCAAAATTAATATACCCGGGATTGGTCGTGTTCTTAAGCTCTGTATATAAGAACTTCGGCTCACCAATGATTTGTCCCTCTTCATTTTCGCTGATTACGCCATCTTTGATTATTCCGTGAATAGCATTTTGAGTAGTTAAGGTCGTATTTTCAAATATACTCGTCGGCAGCAGATAGAGCCCGACCTCATGGTTTCGTGCCTCGTTATAATAATATGACCTCATCTTAACATCGTACAAACCGGTGGTTAATCCCTTTACTTTAAAAGCAATCCAGTCGCCGTATCCACCTGCAGCTTGCACCGTGCCCTGAAAGCTAACCTGCCAGTTGCCGTTTAATTTGTATCTGGTGGAATTTTTCCCTGAAACGAAGCAATGAGAAAGATACTCCCAGTATCCATATGTAGCATCTTCTAAAGTAGGAGCATTATATTCATATTTTGTACCCACCATGTTCTCTGTAGATCCTTTTTCATCCTCACCGTAATACTTGAAATCGTATATTACGGTATCTTCCGCATTCGCGGCCTCGGCTACGGACGGTGCCAGCGCGGGCAGGAATCCGACAACGAGTGCCATTGATAAAATGAATGATAGGATTTTAGTGAATTTTGCGTTTTGCATGTTTTTTCCTCCTTTTGATTATATGCCATTTTGTTTTGTTATTTAATAATACCACAGAGAAAAAAACATTTCTTTCAAAATTGACCGAATATAATAAAATCTTTTTGTAAATCTATAGACTATTTGGTATATTTTGTGTAATAATATAGATGCAGTTTTTATTCGGGAGGTGCGGCGCATGTTTATAACCGAGGACAACCGCGGAAGTCTTGACTCTTATCGTTCGAGTGATTATTTTCATATTACTCATTGCTGGGTAAACGAGCCAAGCGATTATCACATCCACAATTTCCCACAGATTTTATATTCGTTTGAAGGAAGCTTCGCGCACCGCATCGACGATGTAGACTATATTCAGAACTCGGGCGACCTGATTGTTTTGCCACCGTACTTTTCACATGCGCTGGACGCAAGTGCTGAGCCCGTGCACTGGATATTTGTAAATTTTGCGGACAATTTTTTTAATATGTTCCCTGAAGGCAAGGAAAAGGAAGAGCTTTTTAATTTGGTATGTCTGCGTCCGCTTACTTATAAATTTAAAGATGCAAACCCTTTCATTCATTTTGAGGGCGAAAGCCGTATAAAGCTCGAAAGTATATTAAACGATTTATCCAAGGAATTTTTAAAACATGAAAAAAAGTCACCGTCATACATACGCGCAAAGCTTGTTCAGCTTTTGACGGTTATCGCAGAGCGCAGCAATGCAATCTCCCCCGATGCAGACAGGACCGCATATTCAAACTACCGCTCATCGCTTCAAAAGGCGATGGACTATATTGATGAGCACTACTGTGAGCATATAAACCGCGAGGAGATCTGCCGTATTGCGCATATGTCGCGCAGCTCGTTTACGTATATATTCAAACAGATAGTCGGTCAAACGCTGCTTGAATATATTACTTCTTTGCGCATCAGGCACGCAATGCAGCTTCTAAGTGAGGGTAAATTGTCAATAACCGAAATAGGCGAACAGTGCGGATTCGACTCGCCACCGTATTTCTCACACACTTTTAAAGACCATACGGGATTTACACCGCGGGAATACGCAAGGCTCATAAAAGAAAGTGAATAACGTAACGCACCCGATTTCACACTCGTCTTACCCGATCAATCCATATACCCCTTTCCGCGAAACTGTGCAGTTACGTGCCGCCTCCACCATTCAATTGCACCAAATTTTATAAAATCACAGTCTGCCACCCGCGATGGTATATTAACCATCGGGTGAAGTGAACCCCAAAGTTTAGACAAAAAACAAATATTAACTTACATGAGAATGAGTCCGGTACTGTATCGGACTCATTCCTTTTAGTTTCATAGAAATTCTTTCGTTGTTGTAGTAATCAATATAATTCTTTAATTCATCAATAAAAGAGCTAACGCTTTCAAATTTTTCACCATAAAACATTTCGACCTTAAGCCAGCCGAAGAAGTTTTCCATTGCACCGTTATCCATACAATTTCCTTTTCGAGACATACTTTGTGTAATGTTATGTTCGGATAATAGTCGCTGGTATTCTGCGTGTTGGTATTGCCAGCCTTGATCAGAATGAAACAGTGGTGTTGAATTGTCAGGCAACTTATCAAATAAGCCGTTCAACATTTCTCGCACTTGTTGTAAATTTGGGATTAGTGAAATGGAATAAGAAATGATCTCTCGATTAAATAAATCCATTACAGGAGAAAGGTATACTTTCTCATTGCAGACCTTAAACCGAGTAACATCTGTTGTCAGCTTCTCAAAAGGCTTTTCTGCATAGAAATCTCTCTTTAACAAATTATCTGCAATTTTTCCTACCTCTCCTTTGTATGAATGGAAAGTGTCTAACTTTTGGGGTGCATATCATCATGAATGCACCCTACAAATATGGCTACGTTTGCTAATACTATATGTACGATAATCGTTTTGTCGAATTTGAGTATAATAGGGTGTTTGAATTGGATGATTTTTAGAAATGTTAAGTTTTTCTGTGGTGTTTTTTGCTCTCTTATGTCCCTTTGCTTTACTTTACATCCGCAAAATGATACAATTTTTCATGCAATTACACTGTTTAATAATCTACTTTAAAAAGGAGCTCAAGACCATGTCTATTGAAAAAATGCGCAATAGAATAAATAATATAAATTCTGCTGAAACAAGCAATAAAAAATATTTTAATCGTATACGCATACGCGATTATCTTCCCGGTCAAGCAGTTTACAATTTAGGTGACTATCCGGCACTAGTATATTCTGCCGTAACCGACTATGACCGAGATATGATTAAAAGCATGGCTCAAGCAGGTGTTGATCTTATCCAACTTCATGAAGATTGGAACGATGCATGCAGACTTTACGGCGCAGACAAATTCACATCCTCTGACCCGAACGGCACTCGTGAATTTGTAGAGTTGTGTCATTCCTATGGTATAAAAGTAATCGCCTATGTTTCTACCGGCTTTTTTCAGGAGACAGATCCGGATTTTCGAGAAGAATTTACAGTCTCGTCCACAGACTTTCTTTCCTCTCTTTACTATAAATACCGTCTGTGCAACCTCGGACATCCTGTTTGGCGCAATTACATAACCGAAAAAACTCTTAGCGCAATGGATACGTATGGTTTCGACGGTATCTTTAACGATTGGGGATACAGTAATTACGACAATTCGCTTGGAGACTGTGTTATCCCTGAAGATTCTTACGATACCGAACTCGAAGATGCTTTAGGTGATATATATAGCCAAATAAAGCAGCGTAAAGGTATATATAAATTGCATTGTGACAGAAATAATCGCCCTCCGGTCAAAGACAGAATATATGATTATTTATGGATCGGCGAATGCGTCAAGAACTCTAAACCCGGTGTTGGAAAAGATTATCTTCCTTACGTCGTTCCTTGCCTTGACTTAAACTTCAGTTCAGCACAATCCCCTGAAGCTTTTTTCGCTTACACAATACCATTTCTTCAGTTTCCTTTACTGAAAACCGGACGTATTCTAAAAGGCAACAACTTAGATTTACCAAATGTAACCTACTATGGTGGACCTGAAGAAGACTTTTTCCGCCGTGTCCGGGATTATAATCGCGAGCATCCAAACGGCCCATATGTCCGCAGTTTATGGTCTCCCATACCTGATGATCCAAATGAATTTCAATTATGGGAAAAGTTTTCAAAACTTTATCATCCTATGGTTACCGAAAATAGCGTTGCTTATATTGAACTTCGTGAGTGCACAGATATCTTATCCCCTCTGCCAGAAGGCGTATACGCATCCATGTTTGTTAATGAAGAAAAATATCTGGTTGTATCAAATCTTCAAGA
>JAZTXE010000049.1:0-5911 GCA_045636205.1 Eubacteriales bacterium | reverse complement strand
CATTCCGGCAATATTATACTCTTCAAGTATCACCTGGAGTTTTTGATCCCAATTATTCATTAGATTCACCCCCGAATTTTAAAAAAAGCGTATTGCATAACGCAATACGCTTTTGGTGACCCGCCGGAGACTCGAACTCCGGACACCCGCCTTAAAAGGGCGGTGCTCTACCTACTGAGCTAGTGGATCGTATTGGCTGGGATGGCAGGACTCGAACCTACGAATGCCAGAGTCAAAGTCTGGTGCCTTACCGACTTGGCTACACCCCAGTATCGGCGGGGACAACGGAAAGGGGAAAATGGGGTGGATAACCGGATTCGAACCGGCGACCCCCAGAGCCACAATCTGGTACTCTAACCAACTGAGCTATATCCACCATACAAAAAAAGTGGCGCGCCTGGAGAGACTCGAACTCCCAACCTACTGCTTAGAAGGCAGTTGCTCTATCCAGCTGAGCTACAGGCGCATATATGACAACGGACAGACATAAAACGGGAGTAAAAAAAATGGAGCGGGTGATGAGAATCGAACTCACGTAACCAGCTTGGAAGGCTGGAATTCTACCATTGAACTACACCCGCCCGTCTACAGTCAGCTTATAAATTCTACCATATACCATCACACTTGTCAAGCGTAAAAATAAAAAAAACAAGAAAAATATTCATACACCCAAAATCGCCGAAACTCATAGCTCCCCCCATCCGATTGACAAATCTGATTGCACTATGCTAAAATATCCAAGAACTGATTCTTGCACATCCGTGTCACGTTTCAGAATTTTTTATTTGGAGACAAATCATCAATGGAAAAAATAAAAGAAAACAAAATGGGTTATGCCCCTATGCTCCCTCTTATAGTAAGCATGTCTCTTCCGAGTATGTTCTCCATGCTTATTCAAGCGCTGTATAATATTGTGGACAGTATTTTCGTCGCGCGTTACAGCGACAATGCGCTAACCGCCGTATCACTCGCATTTCCCATCCAAATGCTTTTGATTGCAATAGCGGTAGGTACAGGAATCGGTATCAACTCGCTGGTATCCAGAAAGCTCGGTGAAAGGGATTACGAGCAAGCTAACAAAGCTGCAACTCACGGTCTTGTTATAACAGTTGCAAGTTGGATTATTTTTGCGGTTGCTGCAATGATCGCAATCAAACCGTTTTTCCGCGTCTTTGCACAAAGCGAAATAACATACCAAATGAGTTGTTCTTATACCTATATAGTTTCTGTTTTTTCAATAGGTGTATTCATTCAGGTTTACGCTGAAAAAACTCTCCAAGCCACCGGTAACATGATTTACCCCATGCTCCTCCAGTTAGTCGGCGCAATTATAAATATAATACTTGACCCGATAATGATTTTTGGATACTTCGGTTTCCCTGAAATGGGAATCGCAGGAGCTGCGATAGCCACAGTAACCGGTCAAATTATAGCCATGTTCCTCGCCATGTTCTTTTTATTTTTCAAAAAAAATGAGGTTCATATCTCCTTACGCAATTTCCGTTTTGACTTTAAAACCGTCAAAGCTATTTACGCAGTTGGACTACCCGCAATAATCATGCAAGCAATCGGTTCGTTTTTAAACACCTTCTTGAACATGATTTTATCCGGCTTTTCCGAAATTGCGGTTTCGGTACTCGGTGTTTATTACAAACTACAATCCTTCGTGTTCATGCCGGTTTTCGGCCTTACCCATGGTGTTATGCCGGTTATAGGTTACTGCTACGGTGCTCGCAACAAAAAAAGGATGATTTCCGCTTTAAAAATCGGATGCATCATAGCGTTTGGGATAATGCTTGTCGGAACCCTTGTTTTCTGGATATTTACAAAAAACCTGCTTGCTATTTTCAACAACAACGCAGAACTCATTGAAACCGGAATTCCTGCATTGCGTACAATTTCACTTTGCTTTACTTCCGCTGCTATCGGCATTATGTTCTCAACGTTTTTCCAAGCGATAGGAGATGGTCAAAAAAGCCTTTTAATCTCACTTTTGCGCCAAATTGTACTCATTCTCCCGGTCTCATATCTTCTCTCTAAAATCGGTCTTAGCTACGTATGGTTTGCGTTCCCCATAGCCGAAGCAGTCGCATTGGTCGTAAGTATTTTCCTTTTCATTTTGACCTATCGCGCTAAAATAAAAAACTTAATTCCCTTACGGGATATGCCTAAATAGTCGAAAGAGCGATGCACTTTGCATCGCTCTTTTGCATCTTAGTACTCCCCGACTTTTTTCAATGTATTGTAAATTATCTTCGCCGCATCACCGTTTGTCAAGCTTAAGCTACCGTTAAAGCTACCGTGGCTTCCGCTGATTATCTGCATTGATTTTCCGTTAGCCACAAACCCCAAATACTCCTTTGGAATCTCCGCCGCATCTTTAAACCCAACACGGAAAATAGAATGGTCAGACGCTAACTTCCCAAGCCCCATATATCTTACTAAAAACCTAATCGCTTGGTATCTGCTGACCGCCGCCTCTCTGTTTATCTCCTTTTCCGTTATAACTCCTGCACTTATCGCCGAAGCGTAAACCTCATCTATAACGGCTGTGTCAGCAATACCCGCTTGGTTATACATGCGATATGTATTAGCCCCCATAAAGAGATAGTACAAAAACTCCTTCTGCTTTATATTCTGATGCGGCATAAACTTATCGCGTTGCGGTAGGACACCAATATCTGCAAGCAAGCTTATTTCGCGCTCGGCATAGTGCCCCTTAGTATCCGCATAGCCGCTAAACGTTTTATTACCGTGTGTTTTCTCCACTTCTGTACCGCTGAAGTCTATATACTTTCCACTCTTTGCAGAAATAACTGTGGACGGACTCTCAAAAGAATATACCAAAACCGTAGATTTCTTATTTTTCACTCCGTCTCCTAAATATCCAATACTTTTTTCCTCAACTTCACTCTCCGTATTATACAAATACGTCATGAATGTATGATATTCGAGGTTTACACATGCGTTGTCAATATAAGCCGCAATAGCCGCATCCTTGCCGATTATTCCCGATGCCGCTTCAAACTGTACACTCTCTTGCCATACACATGTATAAAAAGTAATCTTTCCTGTCATGCGATTTACAGAAATATTAACACTATCACTCGCAGTGGGAATGCCATCATTGGCTCTTGTATATTTAAAATCCCATCCGGTCTGTACTTTGTTTCCATTTGAATTCCACGAGCTTATTTCCGTAGCCTCAGCATCCAAAACCTTACCCGCTTTATCCTTTGACACTTTTTTAATAAACCTGTCAGATATAGTCTTCGCTTGTGCCGCAGTAAGACTTGCCTTCATATCCGCGCTCAAATCATTTGTTTCATAATCGCGGTATGACTCAAGCTCTCCGGTGCGCGCATCAACGGTTACATATATACTCTGCGGTGACTGCCCCTTGGTGACCGGACCGGTGTAAACAATTCTCCACGAATACCCTACTCCCTCTTGTTCACCGTACGCAACCGGATATGCATAACTGTCCGCTATCAGATTACTGCTTGATATTCTGAAATTTGCATTTAACGATAACTCGGAAAGCTCACGCACTTTTTTATCTGCTTGGTTTAGCGTCAGAAGATTGTCGTGCTCAGCTATTTTTTTAAGTTCTTCTTCCGAAAGCTGCACCTTATTTGCCTGTGAATTACTTGCTCCGGCACCCGCAGCGGACATATCCTCAGTAACCGCATCATCTGCGCCATAGTCATACACCCACTCGTATTCCTGCTCTAAAATTTCACCGGTTTCTGCATTTATAGACTTCGCATCCTGAGTCGGAACATATGCCAAAAAAGCCTTAACAGTCTTTCCCACCGAGTCAATCCCGCTCAAATCGTATAAATACTTTAGCTCAAGATCAGTTTTTTCCTTCCATATCTTTTTTGCTTTCTCTTGCCCAATCGGCTTTTCTACCTTTTTAAACTCGACATCATATAACCACTCAACGCTCATACTTTCCACATCGCCCGTAACGTAGTTGACGCGGACATTCACCTGCTGATTTATGCAAGGTATCCCATTTTCAAATCGGTTATATGTAAAAGAATAGCACAGGCTTTGTGAGTTAACCATGTACTCAGGCTCATTTCCCAGCGCACCGTACACCTCCGGAATCGCTTTTTTTACAAATGTCGTAGCTCTCGCCTGCGCCTCCAAACGCGTAAAAGACGGTGCACGGCTTTCCTTACCACTTGTATAATTCCATTTTCTGTAGCTTATAATCCTGCCTCTGTCATCCGCTTGTATCTGAATATCTCCGTTATCCGGCCATCCCCACGTGAAAACCCAATATGAATTCTCATCACGGCTGTTATAGCGATAAGAAAACTCACTGTACTGCTTTTCAATGTCAATCTTAGACTTAACCTGAACAAGCACATTCTCCATCTCCGCGGAATTGCCTGCACTCTCTGCGCTTACCGCACTGCACATTGAAGAAAAGGCCATGCAAAATACTAAGCACAAACTAATAATTCTTTTCATATTACTTTTCCTCCTCTTTTGCTTTTATTTTCTTAGACGCTATAGGAATAATTTGGTTCCCCTTCACATCATATTTTTTCAATTTTAAACGGAACTCCGTCTCGCTCTCTCCCCAGAACACCGTATACGACTCCGTTTATCTTTATAACCTGCACCAAGCAAAAAGCAGGTGCAAGATAAAACACTCCTCCACCAAGCCTTGCCGCAACGCGTGAAGGATCTTCATTATCATCTACCAATATCCCGCAAGCTCCGGAGAGCGAGCTTTTGAGCGCAATATCCGAGAAAAGCCTTTGCGGAAATTTGCACTTTACCCAACTTTCCTTTCCCGCCTCACTGATTTCGCAACCGTCTGCAACAATCTCACCCACATCTATTTGCTCCGGCAAAATCTTTAACATATTCAAATCATTGCGCGTGTATGTACGCCGGGCAATTAAAATCCCATTTTCCGGAATCATAACACCGATAAGCAACCGTATCCCGGGGTTGTTTGCGCTGCACGCATATGCACGCACAATTCCGTTTTGAATATCACGGCATTCTGCATTGAAAACAAATCTGCTCCCCTGCTGCTGCAATCTTATAAAACCTATCGGTATATCCGAATAAAAAAGAGGTATGCTTTTCGTCATAAAAATATCCCACTCCCTATCTTCCGTGTTATATTTTTACGCAAAACTTCTCCGTGTTAGTACTCCGCAATCCCCTCGGGAACCCACTTTTTCTCGGAATAAGACTCTTTTATATGTTCACTTAAATTGCCCTCTATTTCCGAGCGGACGTCTGCAGGTATAGTTTGCCTGAGACTAAATACATTGTCGATATGATGCCCCAGCTCATGCGCTATAGTCGGAAGATTGTTTGCAACCTTGGTACGCACGCCCTTGTCATTGCGGTTATACTGACCTCTTACATCCTTGCCACGAACGTGACCAAACGTAATGTTGATACCGAAGTCATGCTTTATCTTCGCCACAAGCTCACTCAGCGACAGCGGCGGCTTATCCTCATCGCGTTCTCTTCCTTCATTGCGCACTTTCTCATGGTTCTCCTGATATTTCTTTTCCTGCTTTGAAAGCTGCTCATCCTTCGATGCACGCACACGCGCTACTTCTCGCTTATGCTTTGCAATCTGCTTATCCGCAAATGTTGGCGCACTTTGACGAATATCCTCACCAAGCATGGTATCGATAATATCATTGGCGATATATTCAGCTGCTGCCGCTATATTGTAGCTGTACGGATTAGCAAATGTCGGCTGAATTCTGTCGAGTGCTTCTGCTATTGCCGTGATTCGGTCTGCAGGATGCGTAATCTCTTCCTCATTGAAGAACTGCGGCCACATACTGCACATCTCTCCGAAATCACCGTCAAAATGGACAAGGGGACGGTTCTGTTGTCTTATTATATTTTTTCTATAACC
>JAZTXE010000048.1:0-21526 GCA_045636205.1 Eubacteriales bacterium | reverse complement strand
CCCGTAAGCTCCTTGCGGTAACGTGCAATAAAAGGGATGGTGTTTCCCTCGTCAATTAAATTTACTATGTTCTCTACGTGTTTGGGTAAAAGCTTAAATTCCTGCGCTAAAACATTTAAAATTTCCGACATATAAATCACCGTATCCTTTGTAAATATAAATGGGCTGACGCGATAAATAACGACAGCCCGTATTCATAATATAAAATGCCTGTGCCTTATAGTTTATATAATTATATATTGCATTGCGTTTTTTGTCAATTAAAACAAAGGTAAATACTGTGAATTTAAGTTTAAAATAAACAGTACCGGCATATACTTGTAAATATGTAAGCTACAAAAGAAAAAGACTGTACAAGAAGTTGGTTTTATGATAAAATATCAATAACCATATTTTGGTTTTACGCAATGGCGTGGCTTGTTAACTTTGTATTTTTAATTTGGAATTTATATAAATAATCTTATTATTGGCATGAGTCAGGGTACGATAAAAGAGACCGTACCTTAATTTTGTGTTGCTCTCAGGCAATTTTGCATGTGTGATTTTCGCAACAAATGTACATACCAGGTCAATTTTAAGAAAAAAACTGTATTGGAGAAGTGATATTTACATGGCACAAAAATTAAAAATGATTGCATTGGGCGGTCTGAATGAAATCGGCAAAAACCTGTATGTCTATGAATATGCAGGTGAGATAATCGTTGTTGATTGCGGAGTTGCATTTCCTGACGACGAGATGCTCGGTATCGATTTAGTTATACCTGATGTGTCCTACCTGGAGAAAAATCGTGACCGTATCCGTGGCATTATTATAACGCATGGTCATGAGGATCATATCGGTGCGCTTCCGTATGTTCTAAAGCAAATCAACGCACCGATTTACTGTACTAAACTTACAGCGGGAATTGTTGCAAACAAGCTCGAAGAGCATAACCTGCTCTCTAAAATAAAAATAAAAATTGTAATGACCGGGGATATGGTAAAGCTCGGTAATTTCAAAGTTGAATTTATAAACGTAAACCACTCAATTGCTGATGCGGTTGCGCTTGCGATTACAACACCGCTCGGAACCATTATCCATACGGGTGATTTCAAGCTCGACCTTACACCTATTCAAGGAAAGATGATGGACATTGCGCGTCTGGGTCAGCTCGGCAAGCAAGGCGTATTAGCCCTTTTTAGTGAGTCGACCAACGTTGAACGACCGGGATATACTCTAAGCGAAAGAAAAGTCGGAGAAAGCTTTGATGCGCTTTTTAAGGATTGCAAATCCAGGATTATTGTAACTACGTTTGCATCCAATATCCACCGTGTTCAGCAGATTATTAATTCAGCAGCAAGGTACGGAAGGAAAGTAGCGCTTTCCGGAAGAAGCATGGAAAATATTATGGGGGTTGCTCAAAACCTCGGTTATCTCGATATTCCTGCGGATGTTATGATAGATTTAAACGCTATAAACCGGTATCCGAAAAATAAAGTGTGTATCGTAACCACCGGAAGCCAGGGCGAAACAATGAGCGCACTCTACCGAATAGCTTTTAACGGCCATAAAAAGATTGAGATAATTCCCGGGGATCGCGTTATAATCTCCGCAAGCCCGATTCCGGGCAACGAAAAGGGAATAAGCACGGTAATAAACGAACTCTTTAAAAAGGGCGCCGAGGTTATTTATGAAAAACTCGCGGATGTGCATGTGTCCGGGCATGCATGTCAGGAAGAACTAAAATTAATGCTTGCACTTACAAAACCTAAATATTTCGTGCCAATCCACGGTGAATACCGTCATTTGCTTGCTCATGCGGAAATTGCAAAACAGATGGGTGTAGCGCCCAAAAACGTAGTTATTTCCGATGTAGGAAAAACGGTTGAAATAACTGATAAAACCATAAAACTCGGCGCTGCGGTACCGTCAGGCAAAATATTGGTTGACGGTCTGGGTGTAGGCGATGTAGGAAGCGTGGTATTGCGTGACCGCAAGCATTTAGCGCAGGATGGTCTTATAACTGTCGTTGTTACTTTAAATAACGAAACGGGTCAGATAATTGCAGGTCCGGATATTGTTTCGCGCGGATTTATTTATGTGCGCGAAGCAGAGGACCTTATGGATAACCTAAAGCAAGTTGCAAGCGAGGTTGTGAATTCCTGCATGGATGGAAGAGCAACAGATTGGGCGACCATGAAATCCCTACTTAAGAATAAGTTGTCCGACTATCTTTTCCAGAAGACAAAGCGCAAACCAATGATACTTCCTATTATAATGGAAATTTAGCGTGAGTAATTCAAAGCCGACACTGAAAAAACTCATTGTCGGCTTTGAAAAAGTATATAAAAACTAAAAAAAGCAGTGGACATTTTGTCAGAAAACCTTTATTATTATATATAAGAAGAATTTCAATCCTTTATGGGTTGCGCAATTTATACAGAAAGGATTTGGTGATAATATGCAGCAGCCGAAGTACAAGCGCGTTTTACTCAAAATAAGCGGAGAAGCTTTGGCGGGAGATAAAAAACGCGGATTGGATTTTGAAGTTATTGAAGCAGTGTGCGAGTCTATCCGCGAATGTGTTGAGCTCGGTGTTGAAATAGGCATAGTTATAGGCGGTGGCAATTTCTGGCGCGGAGTTAAAGACGGCGCAGGACATATGGACAGAACCCGTGCTGACCATATGGGTATGCTTGCAACCACAATAAATTCACTTGCTGTAGCTGATATGCTCGAGCAAAAGGGGATTAACGTTCGTGTTCAAACCGCAATTGAGATGCGTGCTCTGGCAGAACCTTATGTCAGAAATCGCGCAGTGCGTCATTTGGAAAAAGGTCGCGTGGTAATATTTGCTTGTGGAACAGGCAATCCCTTCTTTTCAACGGATACCGCTGCTGTTCTGCGTGCAGCTGAAATTGATGCAGACGTTATAATGAAGGCCACAAACGTAGACGGTGTTTACGATTCCGACCCGGCAAAGAACCCGGATGCGGTTAAATTTGATGAGCTTACATATGATGAAGTTCTTGCGCGCCACTTAGCTGTTATGGATACAACGGCAACCTCATTATCCATGGATAACAATATTCCAATTATAGTATTTGCGCTTAAAGAGCGTGAAAATATAAAGAAAGTAATTATGGGCGAAAAGATTGGTACAATCGTCAGGGAGGAATGTTAAAAATGAAAGAGCAGTATAAAGATATTGATGTAAAGATGCAAAAAACTATTGATGTTCTGTCAGATGATTTGGCAGCGCTTCGCGCAGGTCGTGCAAACCCTGCGGTTCTTGATAAGATTAATGTTGAATATTACGGAACGATGACCCCGGTAAATCAGATGGCGGGCATCTCGGTTCCCGAGCCGCGCACACTTGTTATTCAGCCGTGGGATGCATCAGCCCTTAAAATGATTGAAAAGGCTATTCTGGCATCCGACATCGGCATCAATCCAACCAATGACGGTAAGGTTCTCCGCTTGGTTTTCCCACAGCTTACAGAAGAGCGCCGCAAAGAGCTTGTCAAACAGGTTCATAAAACCGGCGAGGACTCTAAGGTTGCAATCCGAAATATCCGCCGCGATGCAATTGATAAGTTTAAGGATATGAAAAAGAAATCCGAGATAACCGAGGATGACTTAAAGGGTATCGAGAAGGATATTCAGGACTTAACCGATAAACGAGTCAAGGAAGTTGATGCTATGGTTGCTAAGAAGGAAAAAGAACTCACCGAAATTTAAAAGATAAGATTTATTAAATGACATAAGAGTGTGCACTGCCGAGAAAAACGGGATGCACTCTCTTATGTTGTTTTGCATGAGAGGAATTGTGGGTGCAATGCTGTTTTTTAAAAATAATAAACGCAAAACGGATATTGACAGAGAAAATCTTCCTTCGCATATTGCAATAATAATGGACGGCAATGGCCGCTGGGCGAAGAAGAGAGGACTTCCGAGAACCGCAGGTCATGCGGCAGGCAGCGAAACCTTCAGAAGAATAGCTACCTACTGCAATGATATAGGAATAAAATATCTTTCCGTATATGCGTTTTCAACAGAAAATTGGAAACGTCCCAAAGAGGAAGTTGACGCTATCATGGGGCTTCTGGAAAAATATTTGATAGAAGCGTATGACTCGGTTATTAAGGATAATATACGCCTTACATTCTGGGGCGAAAAAAGTGCGCTTTCAGAAAAGCTTCAAGCGATGATTGATGAGGTTGAAGAGCGCTCACGCGAAATGACCGGGCTGCATGTAAATGTTTGCCTCAATTATGGCGGCAGGGATGAAATAACCCGCGCGGTAAAAAAACTTGCAAATAAAGCCGTCTCCGGTCAGATAAAGATTGAAGATATCGATGAAAATATGATTTCCGAGAATTTATATTCATCCAAAGTACCGGATCCCGAGCTTATTATACGTCCGAGCGGTGAGATTCGCGTTTCAAACTTTCTGCTTTGGCAGTCTGCGTATTCTGAGTATTATTTCACCGATGTACTTTGGCCTGATTTTACCCCTAAAGAGCTTGACCGTGCAATACTAACATATCAGGGAAGAAACAGACGCTTCGGAGGTGTGTGATTATGGCAGTCAGAATTATTTCGGCTTTTGTTGCGCTTCCGCTGTTTTTTGTTGTTGTATACCTGCTTCCGTCTGTATGTTTTCCGTTCTTTGTTGCTCTGGTATCATTGATTGCAGTATATGAACTTATCTGGCGCTCTAACATAGTACGAAACGGCTTCTGCGCAGCGATTGCATATATCTATGCGTTTGTAATCCCTCTTATAATCGGTTTTTCTTTTAATATTGCAAACAACTATATATTTCCCGCGCTTTTCTTGCTTGTAATCGCACTGTTTGCGTATTGGCTTTTTAATCAAAAAAAGATATCTTTTGAAAAGCTTGCAATGGCTTTTTTTGCAGCCACAGTAATCCCTCTGTTTTTATCCTCACTTATAAGAATATTGCAAATGGAAAGAGGCGGGGCATTAATTTTAATTCCTTTCATCGCAGCATGGGTCACAGATACCGGGGCATATTTTGCAGGTGTTTTCCTTGGTAAGCATAAGCTTGCTCCTGATATAAGCCCTAAAAAAACGATTGAAGGCTCAGTTGGCGGAGTAATTGCATGTATTGCAGCATTTATAATTTATGCGATTGTAATTAAAGCACAGCCACAGGCTATCGTGCTTTTTGCAGCATCCGGGCTCATCCTTTCAGTTATAGCACAGATAGGCGATTTGTCCATGTCACTTATAAAAAGGGAATATCAAATCAAGGATTACGGAGTGGTTTTTCCGGGGCACGGCGGCATTCTTGACAGGTTTGACAGCGTTTTATTCACCGCCCCTGCATCATTGATTTTACTTAGTTTTATTGTAATTTAGGATGGTAAAAATGAAAACTATCAGTATCTTAGGTTCTACCGGTTCAATAGGAACGCAGACGCTCGATGTGTGTAAAGCACTCGGTATAAAACCGATTGCGCTCGCAGCTCACAGTAATATAAAGCTTCTTGAAGCGCAGGTGCGCGAGTGGAAACCTGAAATAGCCGCGGTTTATAATGAAGATGCGGCAAAGCAGCTGAAAATTAATTTGGCAGATACAAATGTACGTGTTTTCTCGGGCATGGACGGTCTTATCGAAGCTGCATGTGCAGATGAGGCTGATATAACCCTGACATCAGTCGTAGGAATGGTAGGTCTTCTGCCTACTCTTGCGGCAATTGAAAGCGGAAAAGATATTGCTCTTGCAAATAAGGAAACTCTTGTCTGCGCAGGAGAGCTTGTAATGAAACGCGCGGAGGAAAAAGGTGTTAAAATATTGCCGGTTGACTCAGAGCATTCGGCAATATTCCAGTGTCTTGAGAGCGCGTATGACAAAAAGCAGGTCCAGGAGCTTATCTTAACCGCATCCGGAGGTCCGTTTTTCGGTTGGACTTCAGATATGCTAAAGAATGCAACGCGCGAGCAGGCGCTTAAGCATCCTAATTGGTCTATGGGTAATAAAATTACTATTGATTCGGCAACATTAATGAATAAAGGGCTTGAATTTATTGAGGCCATGCGGCTTTTCAATATGCCACCCGAGCGCATATCCGTTGTTGTTCATAGAGAGAGCATAATACATTCCATGATAAGATATGTTGATGGCTCTGTAATTTCTCAGATGGGGCTTCCGGATATGAAGCTCCCGATTGCATATGCTTTGACGTACCCTAACCGTATGGATTTTGGTGGTGAGCTTTTGGACTTCTCGAATTGTCCGCCGCTTACTTTCGCAAAGCCTGATTACGAAGCGTTCAGATGTCTTGCACTCGCGATTGACTCGGCAAAGCGCGGCGGTCTTTCAACCGCGGTTTTAAATGCGGCAAATGAAGCGGCAGTTGATTTGTTCTTAAAGAATAAAATCAAATTCTATCAAATTCCGGATTCAGTTGAAGCGGCGCTTGATAGTGTTGACGCATCCGGTGAAGTTACGGTTGAAAACGTTTTGAGTGTTGACGCTCAAGCGCGTGAGTTTGTAAATCGCATGGCATAAATTTTTCTTGGAGAAGAAAAGGATAGGTGATCTGCCATTAATATTTTATACATCCTACTTGTAATTTTAGTTTTCGGAATGTTGATTATGTTCCATGAACTGGGGCATTTTATTACGGCAAAACTCTCCGGCGTTCGCGTCAATGAATTTGCTATAGGAATGGGTCCTGCTATATTCAAAAAGCAAAAGGGTGAGACACTTTACGCACTCAGGATTATTCCTTTTGGCGGTTATTGTGCAATGGAAGGTGAGGACGGTGAGTCTGATGACCCGGGTTCGTTCCAGTCAAAACCGCTGTGGCGCAGATTTCTTATCGTAGCTGCTGGCTCTATAATGAACTTAATCGTAGGTCTTGTTGTACTTGCGATACTCTTTGCACCTACCAAAGGATGGTATACGCCAACTATTGCCACACTGCCCGAGCAGAATGCCGCAGTTGAAGAGAGTGGACTTCTGCCCGGTGATACCATCTGGCGTGTCGACGGATACCGCGTTCATATGTGCAATGATATTTTGGTTGGTCTGCAGCGCACGAAAGAAGATGCAGGACATGAAATTATCGTAATACGAAACGGAGATAAAATTACACTTTCAAATGTTCCTGACGGTATTGAAAGCGTATTGGCGGATAATACAATATTTGCCATCCAAAAAACAAGCTTTATAAATAAAATCAAGTTTGTTTTCCAAAACGCATATAACCTTATGCGGTTGGTAAAAGTCGGAATAGTTGACCTTATAACCGGCGGAGCTTCAATAAAGGAAATGTCAGGTCCTATAGGTATCGGGCAGATGATGGTTAACACTGCTAAGGTTTCTATGTTTTCACTGTGGTTCTTGGTTGCGTTTATTTCGATAAATCTGGGACTTATGAATCTGCTTCCGCTGCCTGCACTTGACGGAGGACGACTTCTGTTTCTTTTAATTGAGCTTATAAGACGCAAACCGATATCACCTAAGTATGAAGCATATGTTCACGGTGCAGGATTAATTTTACTTTTGCTTTTGATGGCACTTGTTAGCTTCAATGACATTCTCAGAGTCTTCGGAATATAACAATTTGTCTTGGAATTTATAAAAAGAAAGGCTAAGTGGAGCTTTATGGAAAGACGCTTTTCAAAACAAATCAAAGCCGGCAATATCCTCATAGGAGGCAATGCGCCGGTCTCAATTCAATCTATGTGTAATACTGATACGCGCGATGTTGCATCCACATGTGCTCAAATTGACCGTTTGTATGATGCAGGATGCCAGATAGTGCGTCTGGCAGTTGTGGATTTGCAAGCCGCGCAGGCAATTGGTGAAATAAAAAAGAAAACTAAACTTCCGCTTGTTGCAGATATCCATTTTGATTACCGTTTAGCGCTTGCGGCTGCTGATGCAGGGGTGGATAAAATAAGAATTAACCCCGGCAATATCGGTGATTATACGCGAGTCAGTCAAGTTGTTACCGCTTGTAAAGAACGCGAAATACCTATCCGGATAGGTGTAAACGGCGGTTCGCTTGAACCGGAGCTTTTGAAAAAGTACGGTGCACCGTGTGCTCAGGCTATGGTGGAGTCCGCTTTGGGTCATATACGAATTTTAAATGATTGCGATTTTGACGATATTTGCGTATCTCTTAAAGCGTCTGATGTTCGCACAACTGTTGAAGCGTATCGTCTGCTTGCCGAAAAGACGGATTATCCGCTGCATTTGGGTGTTACCGAGGCGGGGACGGCTTATATGGGTACAGTAAAATCCGCGGTAGGAATCGGAAGCCTGCTGTGCGACGGAATAGGTGATACTATTCGCGTGTCACTGACTGCAGCACCCGAGGAGGAAATTGAGGCGGCAAAAGCTATATTATCCGTTTGCGGAATAAGACGCGAGGGTGTTGAGATTGTTTCATGCCCGACTTGCGGAAGATGCAGAATTGATTTGGTTCCTATCGCAGCTGAAATTGAAAAACGCCTTAAGAAAATACATACTCCGATGAAAGTTGCGGTTATGGGATGCGCAGTAAACGGTCCCGGTGAAGCACGTGAGGCGGACGTTGGCATGGCAGGTGGAAACCGCGAAGGACTTCTTTTCCGTAAAGGCGAGATAATAAAGAAAGTTCCCATGTCAGAAATAGTAGATGAACTTGTCAAGTTGGCTGAAGAAGAAAGCCGCGAAATAGAAAAGGGGATAAACTGTGGAGTCTAACAAGACGATTACGCTCTTTGATATCTTTTCAATCAGTGACAGAGAAGGTCAATTACGTCCTATATTCCATGAAGGAATTGTAGAGGGAACTGTCATAGATAAAGATAAAAAGACGCTAAAAACCGCAATAAAACTTCCATGTATCTGCGCACCTGCCTTGATTGAGAAAGCGCAGGAGATGATAAAAACCAAATATGGGCTTTCAAAGGTCACGATAGAGCCTAAATATCCCGAGTCTATGTTGGGAGATGAATACTTCAAATGTCTTATTGACAGGATTGTTATGGCTTATCCGGCTGCACGTGGGTATTTGAGCGATGCGGCGGTTACCTTTGACGGAAAAGTACTTTTGTTTTCTTTGTCTATGGGCGGTCAGGAGTTTTTAAAACCTTGTGCCGTGGATATTAAGCGCTGGATATATGAAGAGTTTAACCTTTCCGTCGCGGTTGATTTTGTTACGGATGCCGCTGAGGCAGAGAAAAAACGCATTGAAATGGAAAGTCTTCACGCTAAAATCGCGGAGGAAAACGCCAAAGCTGCAGCTGAAGCGGTGACCCAGCAAGTCGCAAAGCCGTCAGTACCTCGCGAAAAGAGACCCGAACAGCGCGATTTCCGAGCAGCACGCCTAAAAAAAGTTGAAAACGATGTTGTTTTCGGCAAACCGCAAATAGGCGAAATTGTGAAAATTGAAGATATTGCAGACGATGAGTTTGGTAAAGTAACCGTTGAAGGTGATATCTTCGCGGTTGACCATAAGGAAATACCTGCAAGGGATTTCTGGCGTCTTAGTTTTGATATTACCGATTACACGGGTTCTGTACGTGTAAATAAAATAGCATCTCAGGATGAAGCTAAAGAAATAATGGATGCGGTAAAACCCGGAAAACATGTTATTGTTCACGGCAGCATGACATATGACAGATATGCGCAGGACACCGTCCTGAAAGCTCAGAATATGCTTCTCGGAAAGAAAAAGGAGAGGGCTGATAATTCTGAGAATAAACGTGTTGAGCTACACATGCATACAAATATGTCCGCGATGGACGGAATGACCTCTACAAAAGATTTGATAGAGCGCGCCGCAAAATGGGGACACAAAGCTATTGCAATTACCGACCACGGTGTGGTTCAGGCATATCCGGATGCTATGAACGCGGCGAAAAAACATGAGATTAAAATTATATATGGTGTTGAAGCTTATTTTGTAAATAATCAGGCTTCTGTACGTGCGCTGACCGGAAAATCCGAGCAACGCCTTGAAGATGATATCGTATGCTTTGACATTGAAACTACTGGACTTAATAATAAAACTGAAGCGATAACCGAAATTGCAGCAACTGTATTGCGAAACGGTGAGCTTGCTGAGACATTTCATACGTATGTAAACCCGCAAAAGCACATACCTGAGAAGATAACTGAGCTTACAGGTATATCCGATGCAACGGTCAAGGATGCGCCTACTATTGATGTGGCACTGAAGTCGTTTCTGGATTTTGTCGGAAACCGCGTCTTAGCTGCGCATAATGCCGAGTTTGATATAGGCTTTTTAAAAGTTGCGTGCGACAGATTAGGTATAAATTATAATTTTGTCTATCTTGATTCACTTGCAATGGCGCGTGCGCTTATGCCTAATCTTGATAAGCACAAGCTTAATATTGTTGCAGCGGCGCTTAAGCTTCCAAGCTTCCAACATCACAGAGCGTCAGATGACGCAGCTACTGTTGCATATATGCTTGCGCGTTTTTTTGAGATGTTAAAGGAAAAGTGTAATACGTCTTCTTTATCAGAACTTAATTTGGATTTGACCGGACTGACACCCGATGGTGCAATGCCGGCAAAAACGCGCCCATATCATATGATTATCCTGGTAAAAAACTACACAGGACTTAAAAATTTATACAAACTCGTTTCACTGGCGCATCTTAAATATTTTAAAAAGAGACCTATCATTCCGCGCAGTGTTCTGGACGAATACAGGGAAGGTTTGATCATTGGCTCCGCATGTGAAGCCGGAGAACTTTACAATGCTGTTGTTGCCGGGCAACCGGAGGAAGAGCTTCTTGAGATTGCAAAGTACTATGATTATCTGGAAATTCAGCCTCTGGGAAACAACGCTTTTATGGTTCCGAAGGGGATTGTATCCTCAATGGAGGATATTCGCAATTTTAACCGTACAATTGTGAACTTGGCGGATAAATTAAACCTTCCGATTGTTGCAACGGGTGACGTTCATTTCCTCGACCCGCATGACGAGGTTTATCGCCGTGTGCTTATGGCAGGGCAGGGATTTAGTGATGCGGATAATCAGGCACCACTTTATTTAAAGACGACTGATGAAATGCTTGAGGAGTTTTCGTATTTAGGAGAGGACGTTGCATATAAAGCTGTTGTCGAAAACACAAATATGATAGCGGATTGGTGTGATGATATTCTTCCGATTCCTAAAGAACAGTACCCGCCTTCTATCGAGGGCTCAAAAGAAGAACTCATTTCCATGTGCCACAACAGAGTTCATGAGCTTTACGGCGAAGACCTTCCGCCGATAGTAAAAGAGCGTATGGACTATGAACTTGATAAGATAACAACCCACGGCTTTGATGTTATGTATATGATAGCGCAAAAGCTTGTTTACCGCTCCAATCAGGATGGATACCTGGTTGGTTCACGTGGTTCGGTTGGATCGTCTTTCGTGGCGTTTCTTTCGGGGATAACCGAGGTTAACGCACTTCCGCCGCATTACAGATGTCCCAAGTGCAAAAACTCGGTTTTCATGGAGAATATGGGCTTTGGTGCAGGAGTGGACATGGAAGACAGGGTGTGTGAAAACTGTGGCACACCATATCTTAAAGACGGTTTTGACATTCCTTTTGCTACATTCCTTGGTTTTGACGGTGACAAGGCACCTGATATAGACCTTAACTTTTCCGGTGAATATCAGTCCAAAGCGCATAAACAAACTATAGAGATATTCGGCGAAGGGCACGTTTTCCGCGCAGGAACTATAAGTGCGGTTATGGACAGAACTGCATACGGTTACGCTAAAAAATATCTGGATGAACGCGGGATAACCGTATCGAAAGCCGAAGAAAATCGTTTGGCGGTCGGTTGCACCGGTATTAAACGCACAACCGGTCAGCATCCGGGCGGTGTTATGATAGTTCCGCGTGAAAAGGAAATATATGATTTTACTCCGGTCCAACATCCGGCGGACGACCAGACCACGGATATTATTACAACGCATTTTGATTATCATTCCATACATGATAATCTTCTCAAGCTTGATCTTCTCGGACACGACGACCCGACGATGATACGAATGCTTGAGAATCTGACCGGAGTAGATGCAAAAAAGATACCGCTTGATGACCCGGAAACGATGAGTATATTTACGTCGATAAAAGCACTGGGTATAGACGAAGACCCACTGCTGGGTGTTACCGGATCAGTTGCAATTCCGGAGTTTGGTACTAAATTTGTACGTGAAATGCTTATCGATACTCAACCTAAGACATTTGATGAATTGGTAAGAATTTCAGGTCTGTCACACGGAACTGACGTATGGCTTGACAATGCGCAGACTTTGGTGCAAAATAAAGTTGCGACTCTTAAGCAGGTTATTTGCGCGCGTGACGATATAATGCTTTATCTAATATCAAAAGGTGTGCAGCCAAAACTTTCCTTTACTATTATGGAGAGCGTGCGAAAAGGAAAAGGATTAAAACCTGAGTGGGAAGATGAGATGCGCGCGCATGATGTACCTGAATGGTATATTGATTCGTGCAAAAAGATTAAGTACATGTTCCCGAAGGCTCACGCGGTTGCGTACGTTATGATGGCATTCCGTATAGCGTGGTTTAAAGTTCATCAGCCGAAAGCATTTTATTCTGCATATTTTTCAATACGAGCAAAAGGGTTTGACGCATCAGTTATGACACGTGGGGATAATGTTGTCGTAAGTAAAATCGAAGAGCTTTCGCGCCGCGAAAAAATATCTGCTGCGGAAAAGGACATGCTTGTAACGCTTGAAGTCTGCCATGAGTTTTATCGAAGAGGCTTTAAGTTTGAGGATATTGACCTTTATAAATCCGATGCGGTTGACTTTATAATTACAGATGACGGACTTCTTCCGCCGTTTACATCTATTCCGGGATTAGGTGAAGTTGCGGCACGAAGCATAATGGAGCAAAGAAAAATACGCGAATTTTTATCAGTAGAAGAGATTCAAAGTCGATGCGCTAAGGTGTCAAAAGCGGTGGTAGAGCTTTTGGAAGAAAACGGTGCACTCGGCAATATACCAAAGAGCAGTCAGATGTCCTTGTTTTAATACATATTCGGCGCAATAAATGACAATACTTAGTAGGAGGGTGACGACATGAGATATATACCTATTAACTTGGACAATGTAAAAAATGCCGCGATGCTTTATCTGGATATTTTCACTAAGGATCCGTGGAACCTTGAATGGACGTATTCGACTGCATATGCAAGACTTTCTGCCGAGGTAAAAAAAGTGGGGTTTACAGGCTATATCGTACTTAACGAAAACGGATTGCCGGGCGGTTTTCTGATGGGGCATACAGATGCAAGAGCTGACGGTACGTATGATTTTCTTTTGACTGATGTTTGTTTCCAGGCTACCATGCATGGAAACGAGCTTGCATTCAAAGCCTTGGAGCATCTTACCGAGGAACTCAAAAAACACAACATTTACCGTATGCAAATTTCCATGGAATATTCACGCTTGGCCGAGGCTTTCTACGGTATGTTAGGATTTAAAAACAAAAAAGACGTTCTGATAATGGAAAAGACCATATAATTTTAGGGCGAAATGTACAGAAACAAAACGCTTTATTTTGCCAAGATTGGTGTAATTACTTGTTTTTTCCAAAGGTACTTGATTTTATTGAATAAAATTGATAAAATATTGACGAAAAGTTTTAAAGGAGATGTTTTATAAATGCCACTCGTAACTTCAACTGAAATGTTCAAAAAGGCCTATGAAGGCGGCTATGCTATTGGCGCATTCAACGTCAATAACATGGAAATCGTGCAGGGGATCACCGAAGCAGCTAAAGAGGTTAACTCTCCGCTGATTCTTCAGGTTTCCGCAGGTGCAAGAAAGTATGCAAAGCACGTATACCTCATGAAGCTCATCGAAGCTGCAATCGAAGATACCGATCTTCCGATTTGTGTTCACCTCGACCATGGTGACAGCTTTGAGATTTGCAAATCCTGCATCGACGGCGGATTCACTTCCGTTATGATTGACGGTTCCAAGTACTCCTTCGAGGAGAATATCGCTCTTACCAAGCAGGTTGTTGACTATGCACACGCTCATGGCGTTGTTGTAGAGGGTGAGCTCGGTAAGCTCGCGGGCATCGAGGACGATGTCAATGTTGCAGCTGAGGATGCTCAGTTTACAAACCCGGCTGAGGTTCAGGAGTTCGTTGAGCGTACCGGTGTTGATTCACTGGCAATCGCTATCGGAACCAGCCACGGCGCATTCAAGTTCAAAGGTGAGCCAAGACTCCGCTTTGACATCCTTGATGAGGTTTCCAAGCGTTTGCCGAACTTCCCGATAGTTCTTCACGGCGCATCTTCTGTTATCCCGAAGTATGTTGAAATGATTAATGCAAACGGCGGAAATATGCCGGGTGCACAGGGCGTTCCGGAAGATATGCTCCGTCAGGCAGCACGCTCTGCAGTATGTAAGATCAATATCGACTCTGACCTGCGTCTTGCTATGACCGGTACTGTTCGTGAGTACTTCAACCAGCATCCGGATCATTTTGACCCGCGTCAGTATCTCTCTCCGGCTCGTGCAAACATTAAAGAGCTTGTTAAACACAAGATCATCAACGTTCTGGGCAGCAACGACAAAATCTAACATATCGAATATGCCTAAAGCACCGCAGTTTAGAAAACTGCGGTGCTTTTTTGCTTGTCAAGAGAAATCTGTTCGTTATTTCGCTGAATTTGATTCTAGTTCATTCCGGTGGTGTAGTTTCTGTTTTTTGCGGTTATGAAACAAAATATGGTGGTTTAAAAAGTTCTGCATACCATTAGGGGTAGGGGAGTGTGTACAGGTTAATAAGTTTACATAATATTGTTTACATAATATTTTTGTCAAAGATTACAAAAATGCGCCTGACCCATTATTTTCACTTGATTTTCAGATTGTTTTGGTGTATATTTTATTTACTGAGTTTTATGTAAACAAAAGGGGTTGACGCGAAAGTGCGTTGCAATACTAAAGTTGGTTTTATCGGAGCTGGCAATATGGCAGGCGCGATAATTGATGCAATTCTCGGTGCGGGTATATTACCTTCCGACAGTCTTTATTTTTTTGATACCAACGAAGAAAAAATATCTTTTTACAAAGAGCGCGGATTGACTGCAGTTTCTTCAAATGACGAACTTGCAGTCATCTGCGATATTATTTTCCTTGCAGTCAAACCACAAATAATGGATTTGGTTCTCGATAATATCAAAGGAAGAACTCATGGGAAGTGTATCGTATCAATTGCCGCGGGTGTAAGTGTTTCTCACATAAAAGAAAAACTGGGTACTGACACATGCGTAATTCGCGTTTTACCAAACACACCCATGTTGGTGCTTAAAGGTGCAACGGTTATTGCTAACCCTGAAAACATTAATAAGGCGCACCTTGATTTGGTAGTATTAATCTTTAAAGCTGCCGGTGAAGTTGAGTTTTTGGACGAAAGTTTAATAAACAACGTTATTCCGGTTTCAAGCTCAAGCCCGGCATTTTTCTTCCGTATGATACGTGCCATGGCACAAGCCGGTGAAAAAAACGGCGTGGATTACGAAACGTCATTAAAACTTGCTGTGTCAACCATGCACGGCGCGGCTCACATTCTTAAGGAATCCGGCAAAACACCTGATGAGCTTATTGCTCAGGTTTCTTCCCCAGGCGGAACAACCGTAGCTGCTTTAACCGCGTTTGATGAATACGATTACGAAAAAATCATTGAGACTGCTTTCGAGCGGTGCATAAAGCGTGCCGAAGAATTGGGTGGAAAATAACAAGTTTTTTAACATACTTGTCCGTTGCTTTTCATATTTTATAATAGCTAAAACTATTAGATTATTTTGAAAATGCAGTGAGGTCAGACGGTATGAAGAGAAAAAGGAAGAAAATCGAAGCAAAAGAACAGTCGAGTGTATTTGATATAAGAACATTGCTCCTTTCCGCGATGTTTCTCTGCGGTGTTTGCGCAGGATGCATTACTGCATCGTATACAGCAGGTGATAGTGCAAACGTTTTAAATGAGTACATATCAAAAGAAATTTTAGTTTCATCATCGGATATAACCGGAAAAGAACTTTTTTTAAAAGCGGTCATATCCTTGTATAAATATCCTGTAATAATCTTTCTATTGGGATACACAGCCTTTGGAATTGTTTTTATACCTGCAACGCTCATTTTACGCGGGTATTTCATTTCCTTTTGTGTAACTTCGGTTATACAAGCCTTGGGATATAAAGGGGTTTCAATCGCTCTTTCGCTTTATGGATTTCAAGCCCTCTTATCAATACCGTGTATTCTTATTTTAGCAACTAAAGCTATGTGTGCCTCCCAAGGTTTTTTCTCTTTTATCCGTGAAGGTAAGGAGCGGCGATTAACTCCGCCTGTGCCTGACGGATACTTAACTTGTTTTTTACTTTGCATTGCCTGCATGACGGTTTGTGCAGCGGTTGAGACCTTGTTGATTCCGGGATTCACCGCATGGTCATATGCATTGATTTTTTGATTTGTAAGAAGGGTAATTATGATGCGCGATTTGCTTGGAGAATTTAATAGCTATCTTGAAAACGAAAAAAAAGCCTCCGGCAATACGTTGGCTTCATATTTGCGCGACGTGAAAAAGTTCTCGGAATATCTTCGCGGTAGAAAGAAAAAGGACATTTCTTCCGTGACACGCAAAAACATCGAAGAATACGTATCTGAACTTGTTTCTGCAGGTAAGTCGAATGCGACCGTAACACGGAGTGTATCCTCGTTGCGTTGTTTTTATAATTTTCTCATGTCTGTTGATATCATTAACTCAAACCCCACCAAAGGCGTTGTAACCGCCAAAACACAGAAGAAATTACCTCAGGTACTAACAGGTGCCGAAGTCAATCTTCTTTTGGAACAACCCGATTGCGGTACGCTTAAGGGGCATAGGGATAAAGCTATGCTTGAAGTTTTGTATGCAACCGGAATGAGGGTTAGTGAACTCATTTCCCTTGATATCAGCAACGTCAATTTGGAACTCGGTTTCATTCATTGCACGGCGGATGATCAGCACGAAAGGGTAATACCACTATACACAGCGGCTGTAAACGCTTTGAGCGAGTATATGAATAAGGCGCGAAAACTTCTCGTCGTCAGTTCAGCCGAGGATGCTCTTTTTGTGAATTTAAACGGTGAAAGAATGACGCGCCAAGGCTTTTGGAAAATAATAAAGAACTATCAAGAGCAAGCGCATATACATAAGGAAATAACGCCGCACACGCTTCGCCATTCTTTTGCCACTCATTTGCTGCAGAACGGCGCAGATTTAAAATCAATTCAGGAGATGCTCGGGCATGCAGATATTTCCTCAACTCAGGTTTATGCTCAGCTTATAAAAATGAATTTAAGAAATACATATAATAAATTTCATCCGCGTGCATAACATACAAGCGGATGAAATAATATTAATAACCGGAGGTTAATAAAGTGGGATTGTTTGACAGAAAACCGAGTTTTTTAAAACCGGGAAAGGGTGTAGAACGTAACGAGAGAAAGAAAAACGCTTTTTTTCGCTTCTTTGAACTTCTTTATCGCAGATTTACCAAATTGTTTATTTTAAATATTATATATGCAATTTGTATTCTTCCGATAATTTGCGGTGTAATTGTACTGCTGACCGGCGCGTTTCAGCTATCCGATGAAGTGGTGCGTGGTAGCTTTTTAATAAGCAATGTACTGCATATAATAAGTAATATACCGCCTGCATTATCATTGGCACTATTGGTAATTGATTTGATTTTCTTCGGTCCGTTGACCGCCGGTTTTACATATATGATGAGAAACTACTCAACCGAGCGGCATGCGTGGCTTTCAGATTTGTTTTCGCGAGCGAAGGCGAACTTTAAACAAGGTTTAGTATTAGGTCTTATAGATACCGTGGTTTTCTTAAGTGTCATTTTGTACTTAGCGGCAGATATATCCGGATTGCAAGGAAGCGGAATGTACTACCTCTATTTCGCTTTAAAAACCGCGGCTTGTCTCATAGCTGTCTTTTACGTGTTCATGCGTTTTTACACATATACAATCGCAGTCACGTTTGAATTATCTATAAAGGATATTCTGAAAAACTCGGCAATCTTTGCAGTTTTGGGTTTTGTGCGAAACGTGATAGCAAGCATTGCAATAGCATCGGCGGTGTTCGCTTTCACTTCAACATGGATAATAGATGCAGTTCTTATTCTCGCTTTCTTGTTTAGCTTCTGCGGATTCATCGGAATGTTTTCAACATATCCGGTTATTAAAAAATATATGCTGCCAGAGGATAATGATGACATAGAAGAGGATAATGAACAGGTAATTGATATATCAGATAACATTTAAAAATATGAAACTAAATAAAAAAAACGCAAAGAGCAATACTCTTTGCGGTTTTTTTTATTCACTTTAAAACAGTGATTCAAATTGTTTTTGTTCCTCTTTAATTTCGTCGTAAAACTCTTGTGACATATATGAACAAACAATAACCGTCTTGTTTTCTTCATCCCAGTCTACAGCGAAATCAAGCTCTTTAGCCAAATCTCTAAGCTTGAAATAGTTATTGCCGTTGATGTTATATGCGGTTAAAGAAATAGGTTTACCATTTAAATAAATGGAGGAGTTACAAGGAACTGCTTTTTTGTCCTTACCGTCGCCCTTTGCAAGCTCACCGCCAACGGGGGTGTACATGCTGTCATCCCAGTCGCCAGATTTTATAATGTTTATCGCGTTTAACTTTCCGTCCCAGATAACCTCAAATCCGTAATACGGAGAGAAAAAAGCATCCTGCGGGCTAAACTGGTATGCAATGTCACGCAATTTAAAGTAATTGCTACCGCCAATGTTGTAGGCTTCAAAAGAAACCTCTACATTGTCAACCATAATTTTTGATGATGTATACTTGGCAATAACTTCGTTTGCAGCAAAGCTCATTGATGACATTGATACAAACATTGCAACTGCAACAAACAGAGATAAAATTTTAACATGTTTTTTCATTTTATGTACTCTCCTTTATAAAACTATAATTTACAGAAAACTTTTACGGATTCATGGAATAGTTCGGAGCCTCTTTGGTAATGTAAATATCATGCGGATGGCTCTCCTTAAGACCTGCACCGGTTATTCGGATAAACCGACTGTTGTTCTGAAGGGTAGTTATATCAGGTGCACCGCAATATCCCATACCTGAGCGAAGACCACCAATAAGCTGGAAGATAGTATCGGAAGTAGTTCCCTTATACGGCACGCGACCTTCAACACCCTCAGGAACCAGTTTGCGGTTATTTTGCTGGAAGTATCTGTCCTTACCACCAACATTCATTGCGCCAAGCGAACCCATGCCGCGGTATACTTTGAAGCGACGACCCTGAAGTATCTCAAATTCCCCGGGAGATTCGTCACATCCTGCGAGAAGGGAACCGAGCATAACAACATCAGCACCTGCAGCGATAGCCTTTGAAATATCACCTGAGTACTTGATGCCACCGTCTGCAATAACCGAAACACCGTGAGCGTGAGCTACAGCAGCAACATCCATAATAGCGGTTATTTGCGGAACACCGATACCTGCAACAACACGAGTAGTGCATATAGCACCCGGTCCCATACCGACCTTGAGAGCATCAGCACCGGCTGCTATCAAATCGCGTGCAGCATCAGCCGTTGCAATGTTTCCTGCAATAAGCTGAATATCGGGAAATGCGTCTTTAACCTTCTTTATTGCGTTAGCGATATTAATATGATGACCGTGAGCACTGTCCAGAACAAGAATATCTGCACCCGCATTGATAAGGGCGCTCGCGCGGTCGAGCACATCAGCTGTAGCACCAATAGCTGCAGCCACGAGCAGGCGACCTCTTTCGTCGCGCGCTGAGTTCGGATAAACAACCGACTTTTCAATATCCTTAATTGTAATAAGACCCTTAAGTGCCATACTCTCATCAACAAGCGGAAGCTTTTCAATCTTATGCTTGCGAAGAATAGAGCTTGCTTCCTCAAGAGTTGTACCAACCGGAGCGGTTACAAGGTTTTCCTTGGTCATAACTTCGGAAATTGGGCGGGTGTAGTCTGTTTCAAATTTCATATCGCGGTTTGTGATGATTCCGACTAAACGACCGTTTTCGCAAATCGGCACACCGGAAATACGATATTTAGCCATAAGCTCATCTGCATCGGCTAATGTATGAGTCGGGCTTAAGAAGAATGGATGAGTAATAACTCCATTTTCGGAGCGCTTAACCATATCAACCTCATTTGCCTGATCTTCGATGGACATGTTTTTATGAATTACACCGATACCGCCTTCACGTGCAACAGCAATCGCCATACGTGACTCGGTAACCGTATCCATAGCCGCACTCATTATCGGAATATTCAATTTAATCTTAGAAGTTAAGTTAGTCGAAACGTTAATATCTGCGGGGAGAATTTCACTTTTCGAAGGAACAAGTAGGACATCGTCAAAGGTTAAACCTTCGCCGACAATTTTACCTTCAAAACCTATGTTAGCCATGTACTCACGCGCCCTTTCTTTATTTTTTATATTAAACGCTATTGTACAATAACAGATAGCGTTTGTCAAGCGATTTCGCCGTAACTGTGGCGAAAAAACGTGTTAAAACTCGGAAAAAGAAAGCTCAGCTTCAAAGAATATATTTTTCTCATCATTATCTCCGGTTCCACAAATAAATGAACTAAGAGGCGAGGTGATTGTGCTGTTGATAACAACACAATCGCCAACACGGCATTCCTGTAAATAATTTATCTGCAAGCCGGACAAAAATTTCCCGGAAACATCTTCATAACGCACTGCATCGCAGCATAAATCTGCATATTTGGTGTTGTTGAGATGCGCGTTCATATCAAGGTCACTGTAACGTATAACTTTTTCAAAAGCACGCGAAAGCTTATCGGGACGTGTTAATTTACCTATATTAATTTCATACTCAGGAAAAGTGACCGCAGATTGTGGCGACAAAACCTCAATACCACTCAGGCGTTTTATACGATGCGTTTGTACATCAGCAAGAACCCATGCTTGCGTCGCTTTACCTACATTTTCACCGTTTACGCACAGGGAAAAATCACGGTACCACGTAACGCCTTTCAAACCGCGGTTCCATGTTTTTAAATTCACAGTATCGCCGTTTGATATCGGCTTATTAAGCTCATACCTGAGCCGTGCAAGAACCCATACAGTATTATGCTTTTCAATAAGTTCATTTCGTGTCAGACCAATTATTTCACCGTGCGCGGTTGCCGCATCCTGCAAAAACATAAGCAGAGAGGAAGGACGGCATAGGTTGAAAACATCGGTTTCACCCGGACCGACAAAATAATCTTTCTCATATATTTGCAATTAATTTTCACCTCACCAATTCACCGTGGAAATTTATGATATAATTATACTCTTTTGCATATGGCTTTGCAAGCAAAATACCTTGATTTTTAACGAATTCATGCAAGTTCAATGTCTGCTTGTGCTATTAGGCAAAATATGTTATACTAACAAAAACGCACATTTTTTTGCGACGATTTA
>JAZTXE010000047.1:0-35824 GCA_045636205.1 Eubacteriales bacterium | reverse complement strand
CTTCTGCTCTTTGTGATTTTTGGCTTGGTCGGCATAAATTTCATCGCCGAGCTTATCAGTAACATCGTATTGAGCCCGATTGTCGTCCGCCTTCTCAATATTAACGATAAACCGCAATAACAAAAACAAAAATCCTGATTTCCTCGGAAATCAGGCTTTTATATTAAATTGTATCAATACGGGAGCTCGTACGTCCCCTCTGGGTATCTCTCCTCAGGCTCAGAATAGAGCGCAACCAAATCCGTGTCATGCCGCTGCACTAACTTAAATGGGCGCGCATTGCCGATTTTTCTTATCCAATGCTCGCGCACAAACGGTGCTTCCGGGCAAAACGGCTTGAATTTGTCCGGATTGTTCTTCATATCCTCAAGCGCTGCCTTTGCAGCTTCATATATGCGTGCGCGTGCCACATTCGGATGCACATGTACCGCGCCTAAATTATGCACCCAGTACTCGCCGTCATCACAGTGCGCGCCATTGTCGAGTGTTACTCCGTACTTGGTCTCGGCAGTGTGCACCCACGGTGTGAGCGCCTTGGCTTCCTCGCACAGTGCGCGCTCTCCTGATGCGAAGATAACCGGTGTGCCGTAAAACCCGCCTATCATCGTGCACTCTCCATACTCACCCACGGAAATTCCGTTTATATGAAGGTCGTAGGTATCGGGCATTCCGGTATGCGTCAGGTGCGATTTAACGGTTCCCGCCTTGGCATGCTGCCCGACAAATGCCATCGCATCAAAATTATCGTTGAGTCCAAACTGATGGTATACACCCCATCCGCGGGAAAGCTCTGCTCGCTCGTCGAGAAACTCAATATCTATCGCGCCGTGACCGTGGCCGTCAATTACTACTATCTCGGTGGCACCCGCATCGCAAAACCCGCGTATCGCCGCGTTTACTTCTTGGGTCAGAAATCTTTTTCCGGTCTCGTAATATCTGCTGTCAGGGTTGCACCAATCATCAAAGTTTCTTACTCCCGCAACGCCTTCCAAATCCGTCATAATAGCTATTCTCATGCACTCATACCTCCCGAGGCAAAATTTCACCATGAGTATATCACAAAGCGTACCTGCGTGCAATAAATAAAACTATTTTCCGCACATTTTTAATTCTTGAATTTCTCGCCCTTTTGCGCTAAAATATAGCTTGTACCTTAAGAAAACATGAAAGGAGCTCACAATATGAGCCAGATAAGAGATATAAACCTCGCACCGTCCGGTCAGGATAAGATTGACTGGGTGCGAAGCTGCATGCCCGTACTCTCCGCACTCGAGGCGGAGTTTTCCAAAACCCGCCCGCTCGCGGGAAAGGAAGTCGCAATGTCCATCCACTTAGAGGCAAAAACCGCGAATTTGGCACTGCTTTTAAAGACCGCAGGTGCCGAGGTGTCGGTGACCGGCTGTAACCCGCTCTCCACGCAGGATGATGTCGCCGCCGCGCTCGCCGCTCGCGGCTTTGAGGTTTTCGCATGGCACGGCGCAAATGAAGAGGAGTATACAAGCCACCTGACGCAAACGCTCAGCATTTGTCCGGACGTTATTATCGACGACGGCGGGGATTTCGTAAACCTTCTCCACTCCACATGCCCTGAGTATGCAAAGAACTTAATCGGCGGCTGTGAGGAAACCACAACCGGTGTCCACCGCCTGCACGCGCGTGCAAACGCGGGCGAATTAAACTTCCCCATGCTCGCGGTAAACGATGCCAACTGCAAGCATCTTTTTGACAATCACCACGGCACCGGCCAGTCCTCGTGGGACGCTATCATGCATACGACAAACCATTTAGTCGCGGGCAAAAACGTAGTCGTCGCCGGCTTTGGTGACTGCGGCAAGGGCGTTGCACTTCGCGCACGCGGGCTTGGCGGAAACGTGATAATCTGTGAAACCGACCCGTTCCGCGCACTCGGCGCGTATGCTGACGGCTACCGCGTAATGACTATGGACGAAGCCGCACGTATAGGCGATATTTTCATAACCGTCACCGGCTGCCGTGACATTATCACCCGCCACCACTTAGAGGTTATGAAGGACGGAGTCCTTCTTGCAAACTCAGGTCACTTCGATGTTGAGATTAATAAGGACGATTTAGATGCCCTGGCAGTCGAGGTCTTTGACCGCAAGCCGAACATCCGCGGTTATCGCATGGCTGACGGCAGAATCTTAAACTTGCTCGGCGAAGGCAGGCTTGTAAACTTAGCCGCCGGAAACGGTCATCCGGCAGAGATTATGGATTTAAGCTTCGGCGTTCAGGCGCTCTCGGTCGTCCATCTGGCGCAAAACGGTAAAGGCCTTGAAGCAGGCGTGTATCCGGTCCCGCAGGAGATTGACGAGCGCGTCGCGCGCCTAAAACTCGCCGCCGCAGGTATTGAGATTGATACCCTCTCCGACGCACAGGCAAAATACTTAAAATCCTGGTAATTAAACTTTAAAACGCACATCGGAAATTCCGACGTGCGTTTTTTTAATTGAATATATCCCCGAATTCTTCCTTTTTAAATAAGATACGTATTCGCTCCAAAAGCTCCTTGTTTTCAGGCTTTTGGAGCATCGGGTCATCTTCAATAAGTGCCTTTGCCTCATCCTGTGCAACCTTGAGTGCCTTGGAATTGAGCGCCAAATCCGCAATCTTGAGCGCGGGAACACCGTGCTGCCGCGTGCCGAAAAAGTCACCCGGTCCGCGCAGGCGCAAATCCTCTTCGGATATCTTAAACCCGTCGTTTGTCTTGCAAAGCACGGCAAGCCTCTCGCGCGATAGCTTGTTTGACGCATCTGAAAACAGTATGCAATACGACTTATCTCTCCCGCGCCCGACTCGTCCGCGAAGCTGGTGCAACTGCGAAAGTCCGAACCTCTCCGCGTTTTCTACTATCATCACCGTCGCGTTAGGCACGTTTACCCCCACCTCAATAACCGTGGTGGAAACAAGCGCGTGTACCCGCCCCTCGGCAAACTCGCGCATAATCGCTTCCTTGTCCTTGGCTTTCATCTTACCGTGCAGGATTTCAACTTTGTACCCGCGCAGCGCACCGCGCTTTATGTTTTCCGCAAATTCCTCGACTGACTTAAGCTCTAATTCCTCATTTTCCTCAACAAGCGGGCAAACAATATACGCTTGCCGCCCCGCCTGAAGCTCTTTTCTTACAAACTCATACGCACCGGCGCGCTTTGCCTCACCGACTGCAAACGTGTCCACCGGCTGTCTGCCGGGAGGCAACTCATCTATCACGCTAAGCTCCAAATCACCGTAGAGTATAAGCGCAAGGGTTCGCGGAATAGGCGTTGCGGACATAACAAGAAGATTTGGATTCTCACCCTTGGTAAGAAGTGCAGAGCGCTGACGTACTCCAAAGCGGTGCTGCTCATCCGTAACAACCAAACCCAAACGCGAAAATTCCACGTCCTCGGTAAGCAGTGCGTGAGTGCCGATTACTATATCAATCTCACCCTGACCAAGCCGCCTTTTTATATCGCGCTTAGTCGCCGCGGTCATGCTCCCGCAAAGCAGCTCAATATTTACTCCAAACCCTGAAAAAAGCTCGGTAAAGCTCTTAAAATGCTGCTCTGCAAGAATCTCCGTCGGCACCATAACCGCGCTCTGGTATTTGCTCTTCCACGCAACATATGCCGAAATCGCGGCAACCACGGTTTTACCTGAGCCCACGTCACCCTGAACCAGTCGGTTCATCGGCGCATCCTTGCACATATCGCCGATAGTCTCCCGCGCCGCGCGAAGCTGGGCACCGGTGAGCGCAAACGGAAGCTTGTTGAGAAACTCGGATATATCCACATTATCAAACTTACAGCCGTTTACCTCCACGCGCCGACCTTTGAGCATCATAAGCCCGGCCGAGAAGACAAAAAGCTCCTCAAACGTAAGCCGCCGCTTTGCTATCGCAAGGCTCTCAAAATCCTTAGGGTTATGTATATTCTCAAGCGCAAACCGCGCGTGGCAGAGCTTATAGCGCTCCCGCATCTTCTCATCAAGCGGGTCGGAAAGCTCTTCACTGTACTCACCGATTGCGTTTTGTGCGCATTTTGCCATTATGTTCTGCGTTATACCCGCAGTCAGCGGATATATGGGAACTATCCTTCCGGTCTTAGAACCATAGGCTTCCGCAAGCTCAAACGTCGGATTGTGCATCTCGCGCCCGAGCAGATTCCCGCCAATCTTCCCATAGAATATATATGTTTCTCCCTCTTTTAAGCTATCGCGCAGATACTTTTGATTAAAGAAAACAAGCGTCATGACTCCTGAGCTGTCCGCCACCTTAATCCTTGCAATCTCAAGCCCTTTTCTTATCCGACGCGATAGGACCGGTGACGCAACCGTGGCTTTTATGCACACGGTCTCATCAAGAACCGTCTCTCCAATTTCCTTTATAAGGCTTCTGTCCTCATAATCGCGCGGGTAGTATGTGATAAGGTCAAACACCGTATATATATCAAGCTTTTCAAAAAGCTTCGCGCGCTTTTCACCCACACCCTTTAAAAATTGTATACTGCGCATCAGTTTCTCATTCACGGTATTTCACCCTCTTTCATATATCAAAATACGCGCTGCAAGCGGCACTTATTCAAACTCCACTCTTGCAGCGCGTTTTAATTTTGAGTTTTATTCCGCGGAAATTATATAATAGTACACCGGCTGACCGCCGTCTACCATCATTATTTCAGCGTCCGGAGCCGCGCTTTTGCAGATTTCCTCTACCGCAGCCGCGTCATCCTCAGTCGTGCCCTCGCCATAGAATATGGTGACAAATCCCTTATCCGCCATTTCCATATCCGCGCAAAGCTTCACCACCACTTCAACCAGGTCATCGCCGCTTACGGAAAGCTTGCCCTCCTTGAGAGCCAAGAACTCGCCCTCACGTATCATGTGTCCGTCAAAATCACTGTCACGCGCAGCATAGGTTACGGAACCGGTAGTTACGCACTGTGCCGCGGTCTCCATCGCCTGCGCGTTTTCCTCTAAGCTTGCATCCGCATCGAATGCAAGCATCGCGGAAATTCCCTGCGGTACGGTCTTTGTCGGGATAACCACTACCTTCTTTGACGTCAAATCAACCGTCTGCTGAGCCGCCATGATGATATTCTTGTTGTTGGGCAGAACGAACACAACCTCCGCCGGTGTTGCATTTACCGCCGCAAGTATATCCTGCGTGGACGGATTCATCGTCTGACCGCCTTCTACCAGCTTGTCAACGCCCAAATCCTCATACACACTGCGTATTCCCTCACCCGCGCCGACGGCTACAAAGCCGTAGGTTTTCTCAGGTGCGGCGGGCTCGTTTGCATCGGCCCTCTTCTGCTCCTCGACTACCTTCTGGGAATGCTGCTCGCGCATATTCTCAATCTTTATATTCACAAGCTCGCCGTATTTAAGAGCTTCGCCGAGCGCCTTGTCCGGGTTATTTGTGTGCACATGCACCTTGATTATTTCTTCATCGTCGACAACTACTACGCAGTCGCCTATCGACTCAAGCATCGCGCGAAGGCGTGCCGCGTCCTTTTTCTTGCCCTCTGCACTTAAATTTATGATATACTCCGTGCAGTATGCAAACGTTATCTCCTCACTCTCCTGTGAGAAGGTCGCGCCGCTCTCAGCTGCCGCGGGAGTCTCTTCGCCCTGCACCGGAACCACATCGTTTCCGCAAAGGGACATATGCATAGCCTCTAAGACAAGAAGCCAACCCTTGCCGCCCGCGTCAACCACGCCGGCTTTTTTAAGTACCGGGTTTAATTCCTGAGTCTCGGCAAGTGCTTTATCTGCCGCCGCGATAATCTCAGGAAACATTGCTAAAATATCCGTCTCACCCTCTGCAAGCTCTACCGCGCGCTCGGCAGCCTTTCTCGAAACCGTAAGAATAGTTCCCTCTGCAGGCTTCATAACCGCGCGATACGCCGAGTCAACACCCGCGCGAAGCGCGTTTGCAAACTGGGTAGCATTCACGCTCTCCATATTCGCGCAGGATTTTGCAAATCCGCGGAAGAGAAGCGAGAGTATAACGCCTGAATTTCCGCGCGCACCGCGAAGCAGCGCCGATGCGGTCTTATCCGCCGCCTGCGCGACGGTTTCAGGCTCTATCGCATTAAGCGCGGTCGCCGCCGCCTTAATGGTAAGGGACATATTAATTCCCGTATCACCGTCAGGCACGGGGAAAACATTCATCTCATTTAGCACCTGGCAGTTATTTCCTATTGCCGCAGACGCGGACAAAACCATCCGCTTAAAATCCGCGGCAAATATCGTTTCCTTCAAAATGAAGCACCTCCGATTAGTCGACCGTGATTGAATCGACGCACACGTTTACGTTCTTAACCTTAACACGGGTCAACTGCTCTACGATATAGCGCACTTCCGTCATAATCGACTGGCAAACCGCAGTGATATTTACACCGTGCTCAACAATAATATGAAGCTCAATTGACACCTGACCTTCCTCGAAGGAAACCTTAACGCCTTTTGATATATTTTCCTTCTTGAGAAGCCCTACGATTCCGTCTTTCATATTGCGGTACGCCATACCCTTAACGCCAAAGCAATTGGTTGCCGCATTTCCGCTTATAACCGTAAATACTTCGTTTGAAATATCTATCAAGCCTCTATCGTTTTGAATCGTCATAGCGACCCTCCTCATTCAAAATGAATTATACCAATATATATTATATTATATTTTTAACAAAAACTCAAGTATAATCCCTACAACTTTATTTTATACAGAGTAGGAGCCAAAAACGAAGTTCTCCTATTGGGAGAGCTTCGTTTTTTAATTACATTTCATCCCTTACTTTTTTAACCTTTTTAACAGGTTTTCTACCTTCACTCCGCTCGAAATGTCCCTTGATGCCGAAGCCTTTTCTTCATCAAATGCCGCAATCGCGTATCCGTCCGGAGTGACATAATACATACCACTAACCGTATAGTTTGTACGCCCTTCTTTTTTGTTATCCCTTACAGTCGGAACAACTATCCTCATTCCGTCTGACAGCGTTGGGTTATACTCAATAAAATCAACATTTGCCGCTATCGTAATCCTATCGCCTTGCGTATAAATACCTTCCGTGTCTCCGATTACGGTAACCGTATATTCATAAAACTCAAAAACATCATTTATTCCGTTTTTCGCTCTTTTCTCCGCAAGCGCTTTGTTTTTTAAAGATGCAGTGACGTTATATTTTGACATTTCACCCACTACTTCTCCGTAAACAAATGTCTCAACCCTGTCCTTTACTTCATCCACAGTCATAGACCTCATTGATATAAGCGCAGGAACCTTTTTGCCGTACACCGGATACTCATTCCTCAAAGCCGCAACCGCATCATCGGTAAGCCTTGGTTCAGGTTCCGGTCGCATAAAATAAACGCAAAACAGTGACGCGATTATAACTACTAAAAGCAATATTCTCTTCCACCCGGTTTTCATAATTTTCATCCTCTCCGGTATTCACTGTCTGTACCCTTATAAACTCTGCACCGTACACTCACTAAACTTTCCCGCGTACTCCGCCTCGCGCGACTGGCAGGTAAAGAGTATAACCTGCCGCTTCTTTGCAAGCTCGTTTAAGTAATCAAGTGCCTTCGCCATGCGTTTGTCGTCGAAATTTACAAGTGCATCGTCAAGCACAAGCGGAATCGGCTCCTCCTCGGACAGAATATCACTCAGTGCAAGACGCATCGCAAGATACAGCTCATCCGCCGTACCCTGCGAAAGCTCAAGAACCTGACGCGCCTCACTTGCACTCTCCTCGCGCACAAAAACGTCCATCTTCGCATCACGTATCTCAACTACGCCAAAATGCCCGCCGGTCAGGTACTCAAAAATCTCGCCCGCCTTTTTCTCAAGTGCCGGCGCAAATCTGCGCGCAAGCTCGCCGTTTACCTGCGAAAGCTCCTCCATCGCGTACTCAAGCGCCTCAATCTCGAGATTTTTGTCAAGAAGCTTTTCATTTTGCTCGGAAAGCCGCTCCTGCAAATCGCCCTGGTCGCCTATCTGATTTATACGCGCCTGGAGCGCTGAGCACTCAAGCTCTAACCTGCGAAGCTCGCCCTTTACCTCCGCAAGCCGCGCGTTAAGCTCGTCTTCGCCAAGCTCGGGCAGCTTTCCTTCAGGTCGGCTTGCGTTTCCGCCCGCTTCTCCGACACCCGCTTTTACCGCTTCAAGGCGTACCCTCGCAGTGTCAAGCCGAGTCTTTGCCGCATTAAGCTCGTCTGCGCTCTGACGCACGGTTTCAATAACCCTCGGTGCGTCTGCCTCGGTAGCATCTGCGTCAATCTCCCTTATCGCACCGATAAGCACACTCGCGCTCTCCTTGCGGATAAGGTCGGACCTCTCCATATTATTCCGTAGCGCAGCCGCCGCCTCAAGGCACTCCTCAACCGCGCGCTTTGCATCGTTACATGCGCGAGCGCGCTCACCTATCTCCTCCGCCGCGTTTACACCGTAGCGCGCGAAAATTCCGTCAAGCTCCGCTTGAAAAAGAGCCTTCTTTTTCTTATTATTTGCCGCCGCGCATATCTCGCATACTATTGCAACAGGCGCAACAACCGCGCCGACAATCGGCATCACAACCGCGCCGAGCACGGCGAGTATAATTCCCACGGTAAGACACAACGGAAATCTCTTTTTCTTAAGCTTTAATATAAGCTCCTGCGCACGCTCCTGGTCTGATACCGCATCAAACTTATCCGCCTCGGCAAGCTCACCGAAGCTTAAAAGCACCTGCTTCTCGCGGCTGAGCTCAGCCTCTGCACGGCGCACACTTTCAATACTAATCGTATAATTCTTTTCGTCATCTACATATCGTTGATATATTCCGCGCAGCTCTTCGCAGTATTCGCGGTCCGCCACGCGCTGACCAAAGCGCGCCGCAGATAGCGCACTCTCGTATCCCGCGCTTGCAATCTCGACCTCGCGCATCGCCTCTTGGTTCATGTTAGCCTTTTCCCACTCACGAAGCTTTGCGTGCATCCCAAGCTCATTTTCATACTCCGCCACGCTCTCATTTAGCTTTTCAATCCGTGCGCGTTTTAGCGTGAGTTCCTGCGCATCACCACGCAATGAGTTAAGCTTATTATTTAAATTTTCAATATCGCACTCTATCTCAACCGCCTCACCGCGGTTGTGGTATCTGCGGCGGTTTCTCCAGCTTTTAAGACGCGCTTCCGCCTGCGAGTGCGATACATCCTCATCCCCGCTCGATGCCATCGAGGAAATCTTCCTCTCAAGCTCGCCTGACTTGTCGCTTTCCACCTTTATCTGCGCCTGACCGATAAACGCACTTCTCTCAAAAACCTCTTTTTTTACGCCGAGCATCTGCTCTCCCGGGATTTCCATACCCGAAACCGCAAGACCGGTCTTCATATCCGTAACAGTCGGTGCCTGCAGAACTCCGCTGCGTCCACCATCGCGCTCGATGCTAAGCTCACGGTCGCGCCACTTAATCTCCATGCGTCCGTGCATGCTCTCGCCCGACCACGGACGAAAACGCTCCTTGTCCGCAATAAACCCGCTCTTTGACTGCTCACGTGTATTTATTCCATAAAGCATCGCGCGTATAAATCCGCACCATGTAGACTTTCCGGACTCATTATCTCCGCATATTATATTAAGGCCGTCGCCCAGCTCAAGGCTCTTTCGTATCAGCTTGCCGAAGGTGGCATCCATCTTACGTATCTTCATCTGGGCTCCTCCCGATTATCCAGTGCCGCGACTCCGAAGCGCGCGGCGCGCCTGATTATTTCCTGCTCACGTGCATCGCCTGTGTCTAAATATTTCTTATGCAAACGGCGCAGGAACATACCCTTTAATCCATCGAGCTCCTCGCCCTCCCAGATTGAGCGTATTGGCGCGGTGCGGTCTATCACCTTAAAGTAATAAAACCTCGGCGCAAACTCTTCGTATATCCGCTCCGCATCAAAGTCCTCGCATTCGCCGTCAAACACGGCTCTGTACAATCCTCTTTCATCGCGCTCGGGCAGAAGTTCTGAAGCTACACCTATTGCGTCACTCTCACCGCCGAGTCTTATATTTACTATATTGTACGTATACCTCGCCATTTTCCTAAAGCTAACATCCGCACCCTCGCGCGAGATGCTTCCAATAATCACGCCCTTGTCGCCAAGCTCGTCAAACCCGCGCCCCTCAGGGCATCCGCAGTAGGCATACGCGGTCTTTCCCGCGCGCTGTACACCTCCAAAGCTGTGCACATGCCCAAGCGCCAGGTAATCCAAATTGCTCGCGGCAATATCTTCCTCTCTTATCGGATTGTACTTTGAATACCCCTGCGTCACCTCGCCGTGGAGAACCATTATATGTATCCGTCCGTCGTCCTTAGCGCGGAAATTCCTAAGTAGGGAGCTTTCGCAGTCAGCGCTCGTAAATGCCGCACCGTGAACGCACACATTAAACTCCGGAATATCCACATCCTCTATATCGCCTGTCTTAAACAAATGCACATTTTCAGGAAGCTTTACCGAACGGTAGGGCGACATCGCGTGATATGCGTCGTGGTTTCCCGGCGCTATGAACACCCGGGCACTGCTCTTTGCAAGTATCTGACTTAGTGCGTCCGCGGTCTCATAGTACGCATTCATTCCGTCAAGCAAATCGCCCGAGAGCAGAATAAGCTCAACGCCCTCCTCGTTTCCAAGCTCTACTATATCGCGCAGGAGCCTGCGCTGCTCACCGCGGCGCTCTATCGCCTGCTCACCGGTAAGTCCTGCAAACGCACTGTCCAGATGCATGTCACCCGTGTGTAAAATCTTTACCATTTCCCTCTCCCCTTAACACTCCACCGCAATGCGCTCAACGCGTGTGCAACGAAGCGTCTCGTCATCAAGATAAAATACCGCACCGCAAATTTTGCACGGCCCCGACGCGGTTTCAAACCTGACCGGCACATCCCCACGGAACATCCTCAGCGACTGCTCGGGCTTTATCCCAAGTACCGAGTTTACAGGTCCGGTCATACCCACATCCGTGATGTACCCAAGCCCATTTGCAAAAGTGCGCTCATCTGCGGTCTGCACATGCGTGTGCGTGCCCCACAGTGCGGATACCTTACCGTCCAAATGATACGCCATGGCAATCTTTTCACTCGTCGCCTGCGCGTGAAAATCAACTATAGTAAAATCGCTTAACCTCGCCGTTTCTTTAATTATGCGGCTTACGCAGGTAAACGGATTATCAGGTCCGAAATTCATATCGCACCTGCCCTGCAGATTTATCACGCATACCATCTTGCTCTTTACGTGGAAGATACCGTGCCCACGCCCGGGCGCAAGCTCTGCAAGGTTTGCCGGACGCAGAATATATCCGTCATCATCCAAAAAATTTACAATGTCCTTCTTACCCCATACGTGATTTCCCAGCGTTATAACATCCGCCCCGGCGGAGTACAGCCGCCCTGCAAGTGCCGGCGTAATACCCACGCCTGCGGAGTTTTCACCGTTTACCACGCAGAAATCCACCTGATGCTCACCGCGTATGTCGCGCAGCTTTCTCTCGAGTGCGCAAACTCCGATTTCACCGACCACGTCACCTATAGCCAGTATATTCATTTAATCTCCGACCTCCCAAACTTAAAAGGGTGCAACACCTTCGATGGCAGCCCTCGCCCCACTCTGATAGTTGCACCCTATGTGTTTAAACCTTATTTTGCGTACTCGATTGCGCGTGTCTCGCGAATCAAATGCACCTTGATCTGGCCGGGATATTCCAAATCCTCCTCGACCTTTTTCGCCAAATCGCGAGAGAGCAGGATAAGCTCATCGTCATTGACCTCATCGGGCTTAACGATAATGCGCACCTCACGTCCCGCCTGGATAGCATAAGAGCGCTCAACACCCGGGAAGGAGTTTGCAAGCTCTTCAAGCTTTTCAAGACGCTTGATGTAGTTTTCAAGATTTTCACGGCGTGCGCCCGGACGTGCAGCGGAAATCGCGTCTGCCGCCTGAACCAGGCATGCGACAACCGTCTTCGCCTCAACGTCACCGTGGTGCGCTGCGATAGCGTGAATAACCTCTTCGTTTTCCTTGTACTTCTTTGCAAGGTCAACGCCTATGCTTACGTGTGTACCCTCAACCTCATGGTCAACAGCTTTGCCCAGGTCGTGGAGAAGACCTGCACGCTTTGCAAGCATAACATCCACACCCAGCTCAGCCGCCAGAAGACCTGCGACGTGAGAAACTTCGATTGAATGCTTAAGTACGTTCTGACCGTAGCTCGTGCGGAAGCGCAGCTTACCCAGGAGCTTGACGATTTCCGGATTGAGACCGTGAACACCCGTCTCAAATGTTGCGTGCTCACCCTCCTGCTTGATGGTAGCATCCACCTCGCGGCGTGCCTTTTCAACCATCTCCTCGATTCTTGCCGGATGGATGCGTCCGTCAACAATGAGCTTTTCAAGGCTCAGGCGCGCAATCTCGCGGCGAATCGGGTCAAAGCTTGAGAGGGTAATCGCCTCAGGCGTATCGTCAATTATAAGATCAACGCCGGTCAGGGTTTCGAGCGTGCGGATATTTCTGCCCTCACGTCCGATAATTCTGCCCTTCATTTCATCGTTGGGAAGCGGCACTACGCTCACCGTAGCCTCCGCCACATGGTCTGCCGCACACTTCTGAATGGCAAGCGAAATAAGCTCACGTGCACTCTTGTCAGCCTCGTCCTTAAACTGCTCCTGAGCCTCTTTTATCTTCATCGCATATTCGTGGCGGACCTCGCTTTCGAGGTTGGAGATTAAGAATGCCTTAGCCTCTTCAACCGTGTACCCGGAAATTTTCTCGAGCATCTCCATCTGAGAGCGTTTTAGCAGAGCAGTTTCCTCCGCGAGCTTCTCATTCTCCTTGATTTTTGTGTTGAGGATTTCCTCTTTCTTTTCCATTGAGTCATACTTCTTATCCAGCGACTCTTCCTTCTGCTGCAGGCGTCTTTCCTGCTTCTGAACCTCCGCACGGCGTTCTTTTATCTCACGGTCAAACTCCGCACGGCTCTTATGGATTTCTTCTTTTGCTTCAAGTGTTGCTTCGCGTTTTTTACTCTCCGCAGCCTTGATAGCGTCGTTTATAATCCTTGTAGCTTCATTTTCCGCACTCGAAATCTCTTTTTCAGCAATTTTCTTTCTGTACGAAACACCCGCGAAAAACGCGATAACTATAAGAACCAGCGCTACAGCCGCAGCAATTGCCAAGATATACCAATCCATAATTTTGTTATACACCTCCTGAATGATTTTTTCACCGAAATGCCGGCAAACCCTTGCGCATGAAGACCTCAAGCATTCAGGAATCCACCCTCTGCCGGAAACGGCGAGGCTACAAATATTCATTTTTATGATTTATTTGCAGGCGCAATATGGAAATTGCACCGTCATGTACTTGTATATTTTTACTCGGGGAGACGCACTCGCCGCTACCCGCTTCAACAACAAAACACAAGCCGGTATGCACTCTCTCGCATATTAATTATATTTTAGTGCTTTATAACCAAAATGTCAAGAAAAACTGTGTATTTTTAATAAAAATTTCAGGTCGCAGCCACCCTTTGGTGTCCGACCTGAAAGAATTTTTAATTTTTCCGTCTTGTTTAAACCACAACAAAAAGCATTTATCAAATTAAAAAATCCAAAATAACGCGCCACTGCGCACAAAGTTTCTCAACTGACCATGCGGCATTTGCCGGGGAAGTCGAGGGCAGGCAGACCGCATCTCTCCCGATCTCTGCCTTTGTGTATTTATTATAATACTTTTGCGCGCACTTTCCGTTTACGAATATCTTACGTATATCCGCCCGCGAAAGAATTTGCGACAAATCGTTCGGTTTTACGTTTTTAATAGACGCATCTGAGCTTCCCTCAACGTCGCATGATGCTATAACGTCCCAAAGCGCGATATTTCTTCGCAGGACAAAGTCGCGTTTTTCCTCTATCGTTCTCGGTGCATCGCATGAGAAAACCGCGCCGAGCACGCGCCAGAACCGATTCTGCGGATGCCCGTAGAAAAACATCTGCTCGCGCGATTTTACCGACGGAAAACTCCCTAAAATAAGTATCTTTGAATTCTCATCGTAAAGCGGCGGAAACGGGTGTTTTTGCATATTTATCCGCACTCTCCTTCAAGATATTGGGTGAGCGCTGTTTCAAACGCCTCATCCTGCACACGCGCTCTCTTTTTAGGACCCTTGGTCCTGCCGCCGCTCTCGCGTATCTTGCGCGAAACATGACGGCTGTGTAAGAGCGCATCTATATTATCCCCGGTATATCGCAAACCGTCCTGATTAAATACCGCCGCGTTTCTCGCAAGGCACATCCCGGCAAGTCCGTAATCCTGGGTTATCACCAAATCCCCGCTTGCGGCGCGGTTTACAATCGCAAAGTCCACGCTGTCTGCCCCCTTGGAGCATACAACCGTCTCAGCGCCCTCTATTTCAAACACGTGCGAGGTGTCGCAGAATATTATGCACTCCACCCCATACCTCTTCGCCACCCTGAGGGTTATATCAACTACCGGACATCCGTCCGCATCAATTAAAATTCTCATAATCAATCTCCGGCAGAGCTCTGAGCCGTGCCCTGCGTCTTTTATGGTCGGGCAGCACTCGCGCAACGCAGTCGTGAAATGCCGCACTGTGGTCCTTATGCAGTATGTGCGCAAGCTCGTGCACAACCACATAATCTATCGCATCCTCAGGGTAGAGCATCAGCCGCCACGAAAAACAAATGCTGTTGTTTCCGCTGCAGCTTCCAAACCTCCCCTTTGCCGAGGTTATCTTCATCCCGCTCGGGTTCACTCCCATTACATCCGCCCAGTAGGCAAGCTTTTCACCGAGAACCCGCTTTGCCGCAAGCTTTATCTTCTTAATCTGCTCGGGCGAAGGTTCTTTAAACCGCTCCGCCTTTTGCCGCTGCTCTTCAAGATTTTTTAAAATCCACTCCGAGCGCGAAGCGACAAACTCACGTATAACCCGCTCTGGCATTCTCTTGGGCGCGCGTACAATCACGCGGCAGTCCGAGCTTATCTCAATAGCCAGGCTTTTGCGCGCAGAGCGTATAAGCTCCATCTCCATCACGCATCACCTATGCGCGTAAAGCGCGTGTACTCTTTTCCGTCACGCACCACCGTGTCGTTCCACATTGAAGCGGGTCTTACCCAGCACCTTCCCTCTTCGTCCTCACTTCTGTAAACTACCATCTCCTCGCACGTCTCCGAATGGAGCGCGCAAAAGAGCACGCGGTATACATTCCCTTTAAAATGGCGGTATATCCCCGGCTCTATCCTTTCCACAATCAAGCACCTCACTGTCAAAATTGCCTCCCTTGCGGGAGGCAATTTATCAATATTTACGCATGGAAGCGACTACTTTTCCCGCTATTTGGGCATATCTTCCGTCAATAGGCTCATATGCCGCATTCTCCGGCATAAGCCATACCCCGTCAGACGTTCTCTTAAACCTCTTGACCGTGGCTTCCCCGTCAATGAGCGCGACGACAATCTCACCGTTTACCGCACTCTCACGGATTTCAACTATCAGAATATCCCCCTCAAGTATGCCCGCGTCTATCATCGAATCGCCCTTTACCCGAAGCGCAAAATATTCGCGCTCGGATGTGCCCGGGTCAAACGGCACGTACCCCTCAATATCCTCAACCGCAAGCAGCGGATTTCCCGCGGCTACCTGCCCGAGAAGCGGTACACTCACCGCGTGCACGCCGCTTGATTCGGTTTCATTTATAAGCATCGCACGCGTCTTGTTCGGGTCACGCTTTATGTACCCCGCGCTCTCAAGCGCCTTGAGATGCGCGTGCACGGTAGATGGAGACTTAAGCCCTATCCCCTGGCAAATCTCACGCACCGACGGCGGGTATCCCTTTTCCTCGGTAAATGCGCGCAGGAACTTGAATATCTGCTCTTGCTTAGCGGTGATGCGTTCCATCATCATCTCTCCCTTTCAAGGTAACATCCGTTCTATCCGACTATATAATAACACATATGTTCGTAAAAAGTAAATACATATGTTCTATTTTCTGTGATAAATCCTGCGCACCTCATCAGTCTCGTTTCCGTCCAAATCGCGTATACACAGTACCGGCAAGCACTCAACCCCGGGCTTTCCGCCCTTGCGCGCCTCAACCAGCACGAGTGACGGCGCGGCATCCACCTTATTCTGCACCATGCGCATCCGCTTGGGTGCAAACCCCGCCTGAGTAAGCGCCGCGAACAAATCCGAAAGCCGCTCCGGACGGTATACAACCGAGAACCTTCCTCCATCCTGCAAAAGATACCCCGCCGCACGGCATACATCAAAAATCGTGCAATGCATCTCCATCTTAGCGCCCTGAAGCTCTTTTCCCGCAGCGGGTATCCCGCTGCCCGCAGGCATATACGGCGGATTTGAAACCACCGCACCAAAACTTCCCTTCTCAAAATACTTCTCTATATCGCACAGATCCGCGCATACAACGCTCATGCGCTCCTCTATATTGTTAAGCCGCGCATTCTCCCGCGCAAGGTCTGCCGCACCCGGAACTATCTCAACCCCGCAGAGCGAAACATCCTCGCGCCGAGCGGCAAGGAGCACGCATATCGCACCGTTACCGCAGCCTAAATCGCACACGCGCGCACCCTTTGGTATGCGCGCAAAATCCGAAATAAGTACCGCATCCGTACCCAGCTTTAAATAGCTTTCCTCCTGCGCGAGCACAAATCCGTTAATTCCTATTTCCTCTATCTTCATTGTCGCCTCTCCCGTTAAATGCCGAGCGGATACTAAAAAAACCTGTGAATCTCACAGGTTTTTTCAGTATGTATCTCTACATTAAATTACTATTCTTATTCAGCCGAAATAGCCTCTACCGGGCATACGCCTGCGCAAGAACCGCAGTCGATGCAAGCATCTGCATCAATAACATACTGGCTGTCACCGGCGGTGATGCATCCGGTCGGGCACTCGCTCTCGCAAGTTCCGCACATAATGCACTCGTCAGAAATTACATGAGCCATCTCTTACACCTCCAAGTTCATATTAGGATGTTACTATTGTACCACGGAAATTCAAAAAATCAATGGGTAAATTGCAATATTCCAAAATTTTTTTGTGTTTTTTCGCAGTTTGTCCGGACAAACCGTCTATTTTTTTACATTTGCGGGCATAATTTAACCGAGTAATTTCCATATACACGGGAGTGATTAAATGCTTTTTGAAAACCGTTTTACCTCGCGCGGCGAGAAAGTGCTGCGCCTTGCGCATGAAAGTGCATCATCCTTAGGTCACGGATATGTCGGCAGTGAACACCTTCTTCTTGGCCTTGTGCGCGAAAACGAAGGCATTGCGGGCAAAATCCTCAAAGCCTCAGGCATAACCGAAGCCGCCCTTTTATCAAAACTGCGCGAATTCATAGGCACCGGCACACCCGGCATTATGCCGCCGCGCGGGCTGACTCCACGCAGTAAACGCATCATCGAGCTTTCATTCAACGAAGCCTCACGCATGGGAAGCACGTACGTGGGCACCGAGCATATACTTCTCGGTCTTATCCGTGAGGGCGAAAGCTCTGCTATCCGAATTTTAGAGAGTATGCACGCGGATTTAAACCGCATCGCCTCCGAGGTTATAAGCGCGGTCGGCGGCGAGATGCCCGACGCAGGCGGCGACAAATCCGATTACCACACCCAAAAGCACCGTGGCTCGCGCGACTCGCAATCGACTCCGAAAGGTCTTGCGCAGTTTGGCAAGGACCTTACAGATCTCGCTCGCAAGGGAAAGTTAGACCCGGTCATAGGACGCGAGCGCGAAATCGCGCGTATGCTCCAAATCCTCTCCCGCCGCACAAAAAATAATCCGGTCTTAGTCGGCGAGCCGGGTGTCGGAAAAACCGCAGTCGCAGAAGGTCTTGCCCAGCAGATAACCGAGGGGAACGTCCCCGAAAGCCTTCTCAATAAACGGATTTTTATGCTGGACGTATCCGCAATGCTCGCGGGCACAAAATATCGCGGCGAATTCGAGGAGCGCATAAAAAGTGCAATCCGCGAGGTAAACCGCGCAGGAAATATAATTCTTTTTATAGACGAGCTTCACATAATCGCGGGCGCAGGCGGTGCAGAGGGCGCAGTCGATGCGGCGAATATCTTAAAACCTGCGCTTTCTCGCGGAGAAATACAGATTATAGGCGCAACCACGCTTGAGGAATACCGCCGCCACATCGAAAAGGATGCCGCGCTTGAGCGCCGCTTCCAGCCGGTAAACGTGGGTGAGCCGACTTCAGACGAGGCAATCAGGATACTCACCGGTCTGCGCGATAAATTTGAAGCCCACCACGGCATCAAAATATCGGACGAGGCAATTAACGCGGCAGTAGAGCTCTCATCAAGATATATAAATGACCGCCAGCTTCCCGACAAAGCGATTGACCTCATCGACGAAGCCGCATCAAAGGCGCGACTTTTTTCACTCACCCCGCCCGAAGACCTAAAGGAGCTTGAGGAGAAAATAAAAAAGTTAGAGCAGGAGAAGGACGAAAAGGTTCGCGCGCAGGAATTTGAGCGCGCCGCCGCTCTGCGCGATGAGGAAAAGGCTCTTCGCACCCGCCTCCAAGAGCTCAAAGGCTCATGGAAGGGCACCCATTCGCCCGACGGTGAAATAGGTGCTGAGAGCATCGCGGCAATCGTTTCCGAATGGACGGGCATACCCGTCGTGCGCCTTACCGAAACCGAAACCGAGCGTCTCCTTCAGCTTGAGGACATCCTAAAGCGCAGGGTGGTCGGTCAACCCGAAGCCGCAGCAGCGGTTGCCCGCGCGATACGCCGCGGGCGCGTCGGATTAAATGACCCGCGCCGCCCGATAGGCTCATTTTTGTTCTCAGGTCCGACCGGTGTGGGTAAAACCGAGCTATGCAAGGCACTCGCCGAGGCGCTTTTCGGGGATGAGAGCGCACTAATCCGCGTAGACATGTCCGAATACATGGAGCGCCACGCGATAAGCCGCCTTATCGGCTCACCTCCCGGGTACGTGGGCTTTGACGAGGGCGGTCAGCTTACCAAGCAGGTGCGCCGCAACCCATATTCGGTAATCCTCTTTGACGAGGTGGAAAAAGCGCACCCTGAGATTTTTAATATTTTCCTCCAAATCCTCGAGGACGGCATTCTGACCGACTCCCAAGGCAGACGCGTCAGCTTTAAAAACACAGTCATTGTAATGACTTCAAACTTAGGCGCCGAGCATATACGCGAGATAAAGCGCTTGGGCTTCGGCACTACTGAGTCAAACGCGGACAAGCAGGCGATGATAGCATCAAAAATTTCCGAGGAGCTTAAGCGCTCATTCCGCCCCGAGCTTTTAAACCGTATTGACGAAATAATTATATTCCGCCAGCTGACCACGGATGACCTAAAAAAAATCGCGGCCCTTCTTCTTGACACAACGCGCCGCCGCGCAGAGCAAATCGGATTTAACTTAAGCTGGACGGATGCCGCGCTCACCCGACTTACCGAACTTGGCTTTGACCCCGCCTACGGTGCACGCCCGCTGCGCCGCGTTATCCAAAGCCATGTTGAGGACAAAATCGCCGAAAACTTCCTGCGCGGAGACGGCATGCGCGACGTATCTCTTACAATAGACGTATCCCCCGACGGCGATATTACCATAAATCAAGCATAAACCATACCAAAAGCCTTCCGTTTGTGCAAACGGAAGGCTTTTCTATCAATCCTCGGCAAGATTAATTATTTCCTTTTTCTTGCGTTTAGCGTATGCATATGTCTTTGCTGCACCGCCGAAGCTGTATTTAACCCATGCGACAACCGCGTCTGCCTGATCAACCATGTATTCGTTGCGCTTGAGTATTGCAAATCTTCGAGGCACATTTATCGGCGGGTACTCACTTAAGTCATACCAGCGCATATTGTATTCACGGTCAAGATACGGAATTACCAGAACAGATTTAACATGCGGATATTTTTCCTTTAATTCATACACGGTTTTTGCGCACAGCTTATCAAAATCTCCGTAACCGCCGAAAAGAAACTCATGTGCCCCACTCTCGATTAACTCTATAACCGTTTTGCGTAGTTTCTCCTCTAAAGCTGTGCTTTCCGATGGCGGAATATCACCATGACCGCAGAATGCTATTTTCATATGTATACCTCCTTAAAATAAAAAAGTGCGCAGCCGAAGCCACGCACCGAAAAATGCATAGCCTCAAATGCTGCGACACATTTTTTACAAACCAAATAGATGCAAAAATAGAGGATGCATTTTTACCGATATAAAATGCATCTGATTTGGTTTAAATATTCAAATGTGTCGCAAGAACATTCTACCACATCATTTTAAAAAATACAAATAAAATAATTTGCAAGCGCAAATGCTGGCAACTGCAAAAAACGTTGTTGCACCACGTAGGGTTCGGCGGTTTCCGACGAACCGCCAACAACGAAACAACGCAGAGAGCATCTAACTCTCTGCGTTGTTTTCTTTTTCCTTGAGTTCCTTTTCAAGCCGCTCGATGCGAATACGCATAGCGCAGAGCTCCTGCGCAATCGGGTCGGGAATATGTATCTGGTCCATATCCGCACATGCCGCCTTAACGCCGTTTCTCCTTACAACACGTGCAGGCACACCAACCGCTGTGCAGTCGGGCGGAATTTCCTCCAGCACCACTGCATTGGATGCGATTTTAGCATTGTCCCCCACTTTAAACGGACCTAAAATCTTAGCACCCGCACCTACCATTACATTGTTTCCGAGCGTCGGATGGCGCTTGCCTATATCCTTACCCGTACCGCCGAGCGTCGCGCCCTGATAAATCGTGCAGTTATCGCCGATTATGGTAGTCTCACCGATAACTACGCCCGAACCGTGGTCGATAAACAGTCCCTTTCCTATCTGCGCACCCGGATGTATCTCAACCCCGGTAAAAAATCTGTTCATCTGCGAAATCATACGCGCGATAAAAAACATGTGATGCCTGTGAAAGAAATGCGCGATGCGGTGATAGATAAGCGCGTGGAGCCCCGAATAGAGTATAAATATCTCAAATCCGCTTCGTGCTGCCGGGTCTCTCTCGCGTATTGCGCGTATATCCTCTCTGAGTGTCTTAAACATCGCATCTCCTCCTTTATCCCTTTATAATACCTCCGCCGAGCACTGCATCGTCCCGATAAAGAACAACCGACTGGCCGGGTGCTGCAGCGCGTTGAGGCTCCCAGAATGTTACCTTCATTTCATCTTCTGACAGTTCTACATGCGCCTTTGCCGCGCGACCATTGTATCGTATTTTTGCCAAACAGTCAAATTCTTTTTCCTGCGGCTTATCGGATATAAAGGTTATCGCGTCAGCAAGCACCTCTTCTGCGTTCTGAACACCCTCGCAGCCTAAATGCACCGCGTTATTCTCTATGTCAAGCCGCGCAACGTAAAGCCTCTCGCTGTACGCTATGCCCAAGCCGCGGCGCTGACCGACCGTGTAATCAATAAGTCCCTTGTGCTCACCGAGCACTTCTCCCCCAGGTCCTATAAACTTCCCGGGCATGCTCGCCCCTACAGTCTTTTCTATGTATCCGGCATAGTCCCCGTCGGGTATAAAGCAAATCTCCTGACTGTCCTTCTTTGACGCAACGTCAAGTCCGCACTCTGCGGCAATCTCACGCACGCGGCTTTTGGGAAGCTCAGCAAGCGGAAAAACAGAGCGCGCAAGCTGGCTCTGCTTTAACCTGTATAGCGCATATGTCTGGTCCTTCTCAATGCTTGACGCGGACTTTAACATATACTCGCCGCTTATATCGTCATACTCTTTCTTTACATAATGCCCAGTCGCTATATAATCCGCGCCCAACTCATCTGCAAGGGAGAGCATCGCACCGAATTTTATATGGTAATTGCACCAAACGCAAGGGTTCGGAGTCCGTGCGCGCGTGTACTCGCGCACAAAATCTTCTATTACATATTGTTTAAACTTATCAGAATAATCCCTGACGTAGTGCTTTATCCCTAAATTCTCGCAAACTCTGCGCGCATCCTCGACCGCGGGAGCGCAATCGCCATGGAGCGCAAGTGTCACGCCGAGCACATTATATTCATCTCTCAAAAGCGCCGCGGCGGCACTGCTGTCCACCCCGCCGCTCATGCCTACAAGCACAGTTTTTTTCATTTTAAAACCCTCAGATTTTTATAAGATGCGGGCTCTTGGTAAGCACCTCGACACCGTCATGCGTTACCACCACCGTGTCCTCCGTGCGCACACCGCCCAGCCCGGGTATATACACTCCCGGCTCAATCGTTATGACCATTCCCGGCACCAGAACATCCGCACTGCCCGGCGCAATGCGCGGCTGCTCGTGTATCTCAAGCCCGACACCATGCCCTAAGCTGTGCATGATATACTCGCCGTATCCGCTCTCCTCCAGGCTCTTGCGGTGCAGTGCATCAAGCTCACCCGCGGAAATTCCCGGGCGAGTCGCCGCGACCGCGGCTCGCTGCGCTTTATATACCGCATCCCATACGCGGCAAAGCTCGTCAGACGGCTCGCCAAACCAAAGAGTTCTCGTAATGTCGGACATATACCCCATGTAGCATGCGCCGAAATCAAGGGTGAGCATATCGCCATCACAAATGCGCCTATCAGTCGGCGTTGCGTGCGGCAGCGCGCCGCGCTCGCCGGATGCGGAAATCGTATCAAACGCGCATCTCTCACTCCCGCATTTTGCCATCAGATAATCAAGCTCCGCGGCGATTTCCCGCTCGGTCATTCCTATTCTCAGGCGCGTTGTAAGCTCCTTTAGTGCCTCATCTGCAATCTCCACGGCTTTTTTAATCTTTAAAAGCTCATCTGCGTCCTTTATCATGCGCGGGTAAACACCAAAGTTCTCACGCGGTACCCACTCGACCTGCGGGCACGCGCTTTTAAGCGCGTGTATCTGATAGTCAGTAAGCTTCATCGTCTCATAGCCTACGCGAAGCCACTTTCTCTCCGCGACAAGCTCACTTACACTGTCTGCCAAAACCCTCTTTTGCGGCACAAGCGTAAACTCAGGCGCTTGCTGCGCCGCCTGCTCATAGTATCTGCCGTCAGTCACAAGAAGCTTCTCGCTCCGGCTTACAAACAGATGGCAGTTGCTCCCCGAAAAGGACGAATAGTATCTGTAATTCTCATACGATGATATATACATCGCATCGAGCTTATTTTCCTCTAAATAAACCTCGAGCTTTTTAAGCCTCTCCGTCAAATAAAATCACTCCTAAACCGCAGGCGGATTTATCATGGTATCCACGCGGTCAATAAATACAGCTGATTCTGCGCGGGTCGCCGGGTTTTTCGGGTTCACGCAACCGTTAGAGTCACCTTTAACAAGTTCAAGGTCTGACATCGTGGCAATCGCAACACGCGCGTACTCGCTTATATCTCCCGCATCCGCGTATGCCCCCGTCATGGACGCATCCGCATCCTCACTTAAATATCCCATTTTCTTCATAACGCGCCATACAAGGGTAAACATCTCCTGCCGCGTTATGTTCCTCTCAGGCGCAAATTCCGTCTCACTTACACCGTTTGCAATCCCGAGCGCCTTTGCAGTGCCCAGCTCATTGTAGTAATACGCGCTCTCCGGAACGTCTGAGAAATTATCCTCAGGCTTCTTTGACGTATCAATTTCCATCATACGCACCAGGAGCAGCATAAAATCCGCTCTTTTTATAGACCTCGCGGGCGCAAATTCACTTTCGCTCACACCGCGGATAATCTCCTTTTCGGCAAGGCGGTAAATCGCGTCCTGCGCCCATGTATGCGCGTCAAGGTCAGAAAACTCAATTACCTTTTTTCCGTCAACCACCACGGGTATCGCAACGCTTACATCCTTATAGCTTACGTAGATATTACCCTCTGCGTACTTTTCTCCGGTTAGTATTACGCCCGGTTCGACAATCTCGCCAAGCTGCTCATCGGCAGACCATGAAAGCAGGTCATTTGAGTGGGAAACTTTGTGTCCGTTATATATGGCATCTACTGAAAGCGTGATTTTCTCATTGGGTTTAAGCTTTGAATTTGCAAAGGATGAGGTTATCGAAGTCAGCGTATCAACTATCTCGCCGGTCACGGTTCCGCTCGCCGTGTCATTTGTAAGCGTTACCGAAATCTGCCCTGCCTCTTTTGCGTAGAGCTTTCCGTCCGCGTCAATCTCGGCTATTTCCGAATCCACCTGCCATGTAAACGGACCCTGCGGCTCGTGCGGTTGGTAATTGGGGTCCATCGCTCCGTTTACCGTGTATGAATACTCTCCGCCTGCAAGCAGTTTGTTTGCAGGTGCCGTAATAAAGAGCTTGGTCGGCGCGGGATACTTCTCGGCAGTATTTATAAGAACAAGCGCATTCGCCACCTGACGCTGCGAGCCCTCTGACGGACTGTTTACCACCTTGCGCGTCATGGAGCCCGCCGGACGCAGTACAAACGTGGTCGAACCACCACCGTCTAAATTCAGAGCACCTACACATCCCATGTCACGCATAATCGTCGCCGCCTGCTTGAGTGTAGCTCCCGCCGAATAGTTTTTCTGCCTACCGTCTATCGTGTAAAACACCACGGTTCCGTCTTCTTTGTAGCCGACAACCGTTCTCGGGTTTCTCGCGTTATCCGTAACGTCTTTTACCTCGCCGTCCTGCAAAATCGTGTGGTTTCCGCCAACCGCGAATTTTACGTCCTGCCAGAACTCATTAAACTGAACATATGCTCCAATCTCATCGCCCTCGGTAAGTGCCGCGATTTCATCCCTGCGCGCGCCGGTAGCGGAGAGAACCACCGTACCGGGTGCTATCTCGCAATTTCCTATATCTGAGTTTATCTTCTCCACGCGAAGTTCTATCGTTTCGCCATGGCGTAGCTCGCCCGAGAGCACGGTGCATACAATCTCAAGACTATCCTGCTTAACGTGAGTTGACGCACCGTAGTCGGACGTGTACATCATCAGGCTGTCCGCGTCCTTAATACGGTTGTTAATACCGCTCATCTCTATCTTTTTATCCCCGATAAAGAGAATTTTATTCAGTATCGTGCCGTGGGTGAGCACAAACGGCGTACCGTCGTTTTTAATGCCGAATGAGCTTGAGTACTGCGGTGGCGTGCTGAGCACCTTTCCGTCCTCCATAAATACGCCAAACGGCACGCCCACACCCAAGTCAAAAAAGTCGCCGTTGATTCCCGCAACCACCTGCCCCGGGAATTCCTTTTCCATCTCGCTTGTTATGCCAAGTACCGTCTGAACACCGTATACGTTGCCGCGGGTCTTGCCCGCGCGAAGCTCTACAACCTCGCTTTTCGGGTCAAACTCTATCGCGTGTATCTTCTGCGGTCCTGCAGAGGTCTCCGTGCTTATCTCGCGATACATGGTCCCAGGCGCGACGTACTGCTCGAACGCCCCGGTAACACTTCCCCACGTCCAATCTATGCCGTCAAGCCACGCCTGAGATGCGGGAATTACCCCAACCGCCATACATATACATAAAATCCATGCCGTGATTTTTTTAAATTTAAACATATCCATATCACCCTTATTTAGTATCGGATTTAATTATACCACAACCCACTCCGTCTATCTACTGCAATTATTCCCTGATTTTTTAATTTTTTTAAAATTTTAAAAGGCGAAGCCGCCGGCTTCGCCTTTTGTCCTTATCCTTTTTTCCTCAACTTAAACTGCGCATCGTAGAGTGACGCAGGCTCAATACCCTCTCTGTTCAAGCCCTCAATGTATACCCACTCATCCGCGCGGTCTAAACTTTCACCCTCAACGGTTATAATCCTCTCATCCGTAGAATATACTCCCGAAACAATACTCTTCGGATACATGCGGCAACACGGATTCGGCTTCGGGTTATCCTTCATCCAGAACCACGCAAAGAACAAATCGTCATCCGCATCATATGTAAGCTCAGGCGCACGTATCACGTCCGTGTGCTTTATCCCTATATTCCAGAACGTGTTGTACTGCCCGGAATGCGGCAGGTTCTGCGGTCCCGCTCCGCCACAGATTTTTTCCGTACCGTCTATCTTTTCAAAGAGATTGTACGCGGGTGCGCCCGCGCCGTGCAGGTCCATATCACTCGCCTCGGAGGTAATGTGGAAATTGCGGTAAACATTTCCCTGCGTGTATCCCTCAACTCCCGCCGCGTGCGTTCTGTGGCAGTTGATTTTTATATCCTCAAACATATTGTCGCACGCGTATGTATAGCTCTTTACGCCGTAATGCCCGGGAAATCCGTTCATAGTGATATTGGAAACCGTGACATTGCGCCCGTTTCTTATCTGAACACCCTGCGTGTAATTGTTTATGGTCAGATTGCGCACAAACCCGTGCTTTACCTGATTGAATATAACCGCATTCCAGCCGTAATCGTGCTCGAGCGTCTTGTGATGATAATATCCGTCATCATCCCACGCACTCTCAAAGCGTATATTCTCAACACCCACCTCGGAGAGCATCGGAAACTTGCACACAAACGGCGCAAACTCAATGTCAATATCCGCTCTGAGCGGCTGCATGAAGGTAACGCTTCCATCTTCACTTACACTTTTTACCTCGGCAAGCCATGCGTAATCTATCATGCGGTTTTTGCCCGCGTTTTTCTTATTCTCCCACGCATCCTCGATCTCAAGCGGTGCTATGACTTTTTTAGAGAGCGTACCTTCATCATCAGTATTTCTCATACAAAGAAGCGCGCAGTCACCCGCCACCAAACCCTTGGCAGACTTAAGCTTTAAGCTGCACTCTCCGGCCTTTGCACTGACCTCAACCTCGGATATATATGGCAAATCATCCGTGCTTATGTAGCTGTTATTATCCCATAAATTCTCGCCCGCATGTATAATACCTGGTGAAAACCACGGCTGCGCCTCCGACATAAGCCGGCGGTTTTTCCTGAGCACTGTATCATCCCCCGCACCGCGGATTATGACGTTGTTTTTGCTTATCTTAAGATAATTCTGCCTGTTTTCATCGCAGTTTAGCTCATACGTTCCCGCGGGTATATATACCACGCCGCCGCCCATCGCCTCAACGCGGTCTATGACGCTCTGAATCTTATCCGTAACATCCTCGCCGGTATCCGGCAGCACCCCGAAATCCGCTACATTAAGCGTAATCGGCGGGTTTGGAATTTCACGCTCGCCGTAATGATACCCCGCATATGAAAAATCCTGAAGCGGGCAATTTTCTCTATCGTTTTTAAACTGCTCAAACAGCTTTGATTCCCACATTATCTTTCACCTCACTATTAATATACCACTTATTTTTTCATTTTCAAGGACTATTGTGCGACGGTATTGTAATTTATAAGAATTTATATTACAATTATTATAAATTAAAAAACAGGAGGTTTTCTACATGAACCGTTTACAAGGAAAAATCGCAATAATCACCGGCGGAAACTCGGGCGTCGGCGCAGCTACCGCCCTGAAATTTGCGGCTGAGGGCGCATCCGTCGTCATCACTGCGCGCCGCGAGGCTCAGCTCAATGAAGTCGCAGAACAAATCCGTCAGGCAGGCGGAGAGGTGTTTCCGATAGTGAGTGACATCTCCAAGGCAGAGGACGCAAAAAACGTAGTTTTAAAAACCATGGAGAAATACGGCAAGATTGACATTCTCATAAACAACGCAGGCGTACTCGACGGCGGCTTAAAAGCTATTGACAGCTTCTCCGACGAAGATATGAACCGTGTAATTGACATCAACACCAAAGGCACCATGTGCATGCTCCGCGAGGTTTCCGCAGAAATGGCGAAGGTAGGTTACGGCTCAATCGTAAACGTGGCATCCGTAGCAGGTGTCATGGGTTGCGGCGGTGCGGCATATGTTGCATCAAAAGCCGCGGTTATCGGTCTTACGCGCCACACCGCACTGCGTTTCTGCGGCACGAACATCCGCTGCAACGCTATCTGCCCGGGTACAATCGTCACCCCGATGGTCGCGGATATGAACCCGGCAAATCTTGATATGAACATCTTCGGTCAGATGATGAAGCACAATGACTTAAAGGTTCAGCCGTGCATGCCCGACGATGTCGCAAATATGCTCCTGTTCCTTGCATCGGATGAGTCCCGCGCAATCACGGGTCAGACCCTTGTAACCGACTTCGGTTCAACCCTCTAATATGTACAAAAAGGCGCCGAAAAGAATTCGGCGCCTTTTTTATTTAATAACCGTCATCGGGTCAATGTTTACGTTGTTTTCAGTAAGCTCCAAGTGAAGGTGCGGCGGCTCCATGCACTCGGCAATCGCGCTATCACCAATTCCGCCTATCACCTGACCTCCCTTGACCTTCTCACCCTTTTTTACCACAATACCCTTCATCAGGTTTGAGTACGTGCTCACGCACCCTTCCTTGTGTCGGATTTTCACGGTGTATCCCATCATTTCATCTTCAAACACCTCGGTTACCGTTCCCGCGGCTATCGCGTGCACTTTGGTCCCCGAGGGCGCGGAAATATCAACACCTGTGTGAATGCGCCAGTCGTCCATGGTCTTGCTCTTTATAAGCTCATCGCCGGAAAACTTGAGCGATACTTCACCCTCAACAGGCTTTTGGTAGGATATTTCCCGCGGCTCAACCTCAATCTCCTGCTTCTTAACCGTAGGCACCGCCTTTTGAGTCGGCCGGCTTTGAACCTTTGCGCTATCCTGGTCCTCTTCCTTGCGCTCGGGCTCTTTTTTCTCTTTTTCAACCTCTGTAAGCTCAGGCAGCATCACCGGCTCAAAGTCCATACCGCTCGGCTCCGGAAAAGAAAAATCCTCAACCGTATCCGTATAGCTTAGCACATCTTCTGAGATTTCCGGCTCACTAAACATCACATAACCCGATACCCCGATTGCACATATGCAAAGGAACAGGATTATGTAAAATCCCTTCTTTGTAGCTTCAGATGCAATTTCTTTAAATTTTTTCATCCGTTAAGCACCTCCGCTTTTATTCTTGCCACGCAAGAGATGCTTTATACATCACGAAAAAATAAAATGCCGACGCTATAAGCATCGGCATTTTTTATCAAATTAAACGTTAAATCTGAAGAGAACCACGTCGCCGTCCTGCATCACGTACTCCTTGCCCTCACTGCGCACAAGACCTTTTTCCTTTGCCGCAACCATCGTCTTGCACTCGACCAAGTCGTTAAAGTGGATTACCTCTGCGCGGATAAAGCCGCGCTCGAAATCCGAGTGGATTTTTCCCGCCGCCTGCGGTGCCTTTGTGCCGCGCGTAATCGTCCATGCGCGAACCTCAGGCTCGCCCGCGGTCAGGTATGAAATAAGACCGAGCAGAGCATAGCAGAGCTGAATGAGTCTGTCAAGCCCTGACTTTTCAAGTCCGAGCTCCTGTAAGAACAGCTCCTTATCCTCCGCAGAGAGTTCAACAATCTCCTGCTCAAGGCGTGCACAAATCGGAAGCACCTGCGAGCCCTCTGCCGCCGCATGCTCTTCAAGCAGCGCGTAATACTTATTGTCAACCGCACCGTTTGTAAAATCATCCTCAGACAGGTTTGCCGCATAGATTACAGGCTTTGCCGAGAGTAAATCAGCCGTCGCAATAAGCTCGCGCTCATCGTCTGTAGCCTCAAACGTGCGCGCAGAAGCGCCGGCGTCAAGATGCGCGCGCAGTCTCTCAAAAAGCTCAACCTCAGCATTGTACTTCTTGTCGCCCTTTGCAAGCTTCTTTGCCTTGTCAATCCTGCGCTCAAGAAGCTCAACGTCTGATAAAATAAGCTCTAAATTTATAGTCTCTATATCACGCATCGGGTCAATGCTTCCCTCTACGTGGATTATGTTCTGGTCGTCAAAGCAACGCACCACATGAACAATCGCGTCCACCTGACGGATGTGGGACAAAAACTTATTTCCCAGACCTTCGCCCTTGGATGCACCACGCACCAGACCTGCAATATCGACAAATTCAACCACTGCTGGGGTTATCTTTTTCGGGTTATACATCTGGGCGAGCACATCCAAACGCTCATCCGGAACCGGCACTACTCCGACGTTCGGGTCAATCGTGCAGAACGGATAGTTTGCAGACTCCGCACCCGCGTTTGTAATGGCATTAAACAATGTGCTTTTGCCTACGTTTGGCAATCCTACTATACCAAGTTTCATTTATTTTCACTTCTCCTTGATTTATCAGTGTTTTACTGGTCTGACACCAATTTGACACCATAACAATATATCATAATACCATCTAAAAGTCAATTATTCTGCGTCTTTTGTGTTGAATTTGTATCAAAACTCTTGATTTGTTAGCAATTTTATTTAATACTATGCCCTTTCCGCTTTCTTTAAGAACAATAGCAAAGGTAAACTCGCTATCATCCACTTTTTTCATGGTCTCTGTTTTTGCTTCTTCCAAGGTGTTTAATTTCATGCAGGCAAAGCAATTTACCAGGGGCTCTTTTTGATATTCAAACACATCAAGGTAATCCGTTTCCACAAACGGACGCAAAATTAATCTTTCTGTCAGAATCATAATGATACCTCGTCAAATTGAAGATCATTTAATTGTCTTTATTTGCATAAGCCAAAAGGTGAACTTATAAATTATAAATACATCATAAACCATATTAAATTTATTTTTGTGTCAAGGCGAGTTATGCTATCAAGTGCAACAATTGATAGTATAACTCGCCTTTGCAATATTCTTTTACTTTCCTGCCGAGAGCAATGTTTCCGCATCAACGAAGAACTGCTCTGGCGCGCTGTCCTTTACAAATTCAAGCATAAGCGCTGACGCTGCAGTATACTTCTCCAAAGCAGGGATGTACTTTTCCAAGCGTTCGGAGATTTCCGAGAGCGGATGCTGAACACCATCCACCCAGTAATTTATGTGTGCGTTTACTATATTTGCGCCGAGCTTTTCCATAACCGCACATTCGTCATCAACTGTCAGGTCGTATGAGCTCTGCTGCCAATATGTTTTAAGACCCGGTACGTTTTTAAGCATCTCAATCAAGCCGTCAGTCGTGTCGGTCAATGTATTGATGTGAAGCTCGGTAGCTACGGTTATACCGTGGGCAGCTGATTTTTCCACTGCCTCGGAAAGCACCGCGTAAAGACGTGCGCGCTCTTCATCCGTGCAGTCAATAAAATTCTGCTTGCCCGCCCAGACGCGGATAACCTTTGCGCCAAGTGCGACAGCTGAGTTTAAAACATCGTCAAACGACTCGTCGGGCATACAGCTATAGTACGAACCGTAAGCGGCTACGGTAAGCCCTGCCTCACGTGTTAATTTGCCCACGCGCTCTGCAGTTGCTACATCGCCGTGGGGCACATGAATATCTCCGCCCCATTCAATCGCAGTCAAACCGCTTTTCTTTGTAAGCTCTATAATTTCCTCGGGTGATTTATCACGAAACGTGATTGAAAGCATGCCTTTTTGCATGTGAAAATACCTCCTGTGCTTTATATATCTATAGTATAATTGATAAGCCCTTTTTCGTCAAGTCATGCGAGATACAGCCGAACCCCTGAAAGCCTTGCCACGTGTATGCTTTTTTATGATTTTTTACCTAAAGTATTGTCAAACCGAAAAAATAGAGATAAAATAAACAAGGACATAAACCGCATGTCACGTCAATTTACAAGGAGAGTTTATGATGAAGCAGAGAAAGTATTTTGAAATTTTAGCTTGCGTCGGAAGAAAGTGTGCACCCGACGGAGATTTCCCAATTAAACCCGCGGTTTTACTTGAAGATATGAAGTACGCACGCGTTCACGGTGCCGCAGTTTTAGAGAACACCGCGGTTGAATATTCGTTTGTGTACGGAAACCGCGAATGCATTGAGCTTGCAGAGAAAAACCCAAGGCTTGTAAGCCTGGCTGCAGTGCCGACCACCGCGGCGCTTGAGAGCTTGGACGATAACTATTTTAACAATATCTTGGACAATGGCGCTCGCGCCCTTGTAATACATGACAATCTGCGCTGCTCATACAATGCGCGCACCATCCGCCCGATTGCCGAGGCACTTATTGCTCACAACCGCCCACTCATCGTGCCGAATATAAACGAGGATAAATTGGAGCGTGTCGACCTCATCGCCGAGGCTTATCCCGAGCTTGCGATTATAATCCACGGCGCAAGCTGGGGCTTTGGCCGGAGCATGTGTGAGCTTTTAGCACGCCGCAAAAATATTTATTTTGACATGAGCTCCATGCATTTAAATAATCTTCTTGAAATGACGCGCGAAAAGTTCGGCATCCACCGTCTGCTCTACAGCAGCGCATGGCCGATAAAGTCCATGGGCGCAATGAAGGCTTTTGTCGAGTATGCGGACATTTCCGAAGACGAGAAGGATTTGGTTGCGTATGGAAACGCTTGCAGACTTCTCGGCATAGACCCGTCAACCCTCGAGCTCTATGACGATGCCGAATGTCAGCTTGACTCAATCGCACGCGAGGCAGATGCGGGTATTCCGATTTCAGTACCTGTATTTGACGCGCACACCCACATGGTCCCTGCAGAGGACAAAACGGTTAACAATTGCATGATGATGTACTCAGATTGCGACAGTATCGTAAAGAAGATGGACAGGCTGGGGATTGACTCTATAATCACCGCACCGTGGTCGGGTATTTCCTTTAACGGAATAAACGGCAATGAGGAATCTCTCTACGCGGCAAAGCGTCACCCGGGCAGGTTCTACGGCTTCTCCACCTGCAATATTCACTATGAAGAGGATTTGAATGCGTGGAAAGGCTACCACGAAAAGCACCCGGATATATTCGTAGGTATAAAGCCCTATCCGCCGTATCAGAAGTTTGAGTTTTCAGATGACGTTGCTAAAGAGTGGTTTGAGTATGCAAACGAACATCACCTCCCCGCTCTTATCCATGCCGACGGCTTGCAATTCCATGACAGCGCCGAACCCGCGATAGCTAAGTACCCGAACGTCACCTTTATGATAGCGCACACCGGCGCAAGCTACGATACTGCACGCCGCGCGATTGAGCTCGCGAAGAAATATCCCAACGTGGTTTTGGAGATTACATATACCACCACCGCCCGCGGAATGATTGAGTTCTTGGTAGATGAAGTCGGCGCGGACAGAGTCCTCTACGGCTCGGATTTGCCGATGCGCGACCCGACCCCACAGCTTGCATGGGTATGCTATGCGAAGATTTCCGAAGAGGACAAGAAAAAAATTCTGTCTGAGAATATACAGCGTATTTTAGCCAAAAGAATATAATATAAATTAAAGTATGAGGTGACAGACTATGAAATTAGGAATTGAGACCGGCATTCTGCGCAATCGTTTTGGAGATGAAGAAGCGCTTAGATTAATAAGCGAAGCCGGGTTTGACTGCGTTGATTTTTCGTTTTGTGACAACATTGATGACCCGGATGCTTACATCAACCCAAAGGGAGTTGCAAAGGACCTCAATTTATGGCTTAAGAAGTACAATCTGACCTGCAGTCAAGCTCACGCTTCTTACGCTATACAGTACAGATACGGCGAGCCCGATATGAGCTTTGACACTACTGACAGAGACTATCTCGATATAGTCAACGCTCTTGAGGCAGCCTCTCTTATCGGATGTGAATATATGGTTGTCCACTCTATAACCGTACCTGACAGCGAGGGTGAAAACGCATTTGAAGAGGTTAATTTCAAGTTCTACAAGAGCTTGGAGCCGTACTGTGAAAAGTTCAACATCAAAATTGCAATAGAGAATTTATATAAGTGGGATGACAAGTGCAACTGCTACAGAGGCAAGCTTGAGACTGCAAAGAAGATGCGTGAGTTTGTCGGGAAACTCGATTCGCCGTGGTTCTGCACGTGTGTGGATGTCTCCCATGCGGCGCTTGCCGGAACCGAACCCGAGCTTTTCATAGCCGGCATGCCCAAAGGCATGGTTAAAATTCTGCATCTGCATGATATGGATTATCTTAAGGACCGACACACACTTCCCTTCTTGGGGCAGTTAGATTGGAATGCTATCCTCACGTCACTTAAAGCGATAGATTATGATGGTAATTTCAGCTACGAAGTGGGGACATATTTAAACCGCTTCCCGGATGAGCTGATCCCCGAGGCTTTAAAATTTGCGCATACCCTCGGAAGGTACCTGATTTCGGAATTTAAAAAATAAATAAAAACTTATCGCAGTATTTAAGTCTCTGCGATAAGTTTTTTATTTCCACTATTTTAGGTTATACCCCGAGTTGTTGCGCTCTTTGGATTTTTATCCAATTGACAAACCCATAAATATCGTTTACAAAAAACATTAAAAAACAAAAAATCATAGGCAGATATGCAATATCAGACATTGCAGCCAAGCTCCACAAAACTACTAAAACCAAATCGTTTACTGCATACGCTATTGCGTAATACGGACTTCGCAGCAGAGAAAGATAACACGCAACAAAGCTTGTTGTCACTGAAAACGTGCTTACAAACAAGTTCTCATTGCCAAGGGCGGACAGAATAAAGTAAAAAACTACCGTTACCGCAACCGTCAAAGCTGACATAACAAGCATCTGTTTTTTCGATACCCTGCTCACTTCCACCTCATTTGAGTCCTTGTACGGGTGCTTTATCCACGCAATCGCGGTCAGTACGGCTATCGGTGCAGTCATACACAGGTATGTTATCATCTCGCCGTAGTATCGAAAGAAAAACGCTATAATGCCGTAAAGCACAGCAAATACAACCGCAAATATTTGCCCTATTACATACCCTTTGGCTATGAATATGAGTGCGGTAACGCCTATAAGTGAGTCTATTATCGTCAGTACGTCGCGATTTGGCGAAACCAAATACGATACCGTTATCACAAGCGATGACGCAATCCATAAAAACCATTCAAATTTAGTCAATGACAAGAGAATTCTTTTTAACGAGTTCATGTTCCTCTCCTCAAAACGTCCTTTAGCAAAAGGTTAAAATACTATTTGTATAGTAAAAAAGAGATACACAAGCATGTATCTCTTTTTTGTGTTGGCGAATACCTATCTTCCCGGGCCGTCACCAGCCAAGTATTGTCGGCACGAGTGAGCTTAACTTCCGTGTTCGGAATGGGAACGGGTGGACCCTCACCGTAAATAACACCAACTGACACAATATAAAATTGTATATATATGATCAACAAGCTTTCGCTCGCTATCACCAAGAAGAATTATGGTGACCCGTGGGGGAATCGAACCCCCGTTACCGGCGTGAGAGGCCGGTGTCTTAACCGCTTGACCAACGGGCCATCTGTCTCTTCCCTCGCGCTTCCCACTACTTCAATCGAAAAAGAAAGTGTGGTGCGCCTTCAGGGATTCGAACCCGGGACCCACTGATTAAGAGTCAGTTGCTCTACCAACTGAGCTAAAGGCGCATTTCAATTGATATAGCTTCTTCGCTACTCAGAGCGTACCTTTCAATGTACCCTCAAAACTAAACAATATAAACTACTTTTTCTAAGCAACTCCGACTTATTCGCGTCTTACCTTCTTAGGTTAAGCCCTCGACCTATTAGTATCAGTTCGCTAAATACGTTACCGCACTTACACGTCTGACCTATCAACCACGTGGTCTTCGTGGGGTCTTACTACCTTGACGGTATGGGAAATCTTATCTTGAGGGGGGCTTCACGCTTAGATGCCTTCAGCGTTTATCCCTTCCATACTTAGCTACCCAGCTGTACCGTTGGCACGATAACTGGTGCACCAGAGGTATGTCCATCCCGGTCCTCTCGTACTAAGGACAGCTCCTCTCAAATTTCCTACGCCCGCAACAGATAGGGACCGAACTGTCTCACGACGTTCTGAACCCAGCTCGCGTGCCGCTTTAATTGGCGAACAGCCAAACCCTTGGGACCGAAT
>JAZTXE010000046.1:0-3931 GCA_045636205.1 Eubacteriales bacterium | reverse complement strand
TATCTCATTGGTTAGTAGGAATCGTTAGATGCGAAAAGTGTGGTGCCGTGTTATCAAATCAAGGCGGGTTTTATGGATGTTCAAATCGAAGCCGAGGCACTTGCAAAGGTGTTGGATACATAAAAACTACTAAGTTAGATGGGATTGTTTTGAATGCTTTATCTGATGTTTCACTTCCAAATGTTAAACTTGCGTTTGCTGAACCTGAAACCATTGAACGTGTGGAAAAGGAAGATGAAAGCTTAATTATTTCAACTCAGATACAACGACTTGAAATTCGTTTAGACCGTGCCAGATTAGCTTACGAAGATGGTGTAGATACACTTCAAGAATATAAAGCAAATAAAAAAAGCCTTCTTGATGAAATTGCAAGTTTGAAAGCTTTAATTAAGGAAAAGAAAGCTGAGGAACAACCAAAAGCAGTTGAAAAAATAAACAAGAAAGAACTTCGTAGATTAACAGAAATTTTGAAAGACGAAAGTGTAAGCAACGTTGAAAAAAACAAGGTAGCACGGACTATTTTCAAGGAAATTGTCAAAGGTGGTAATGATGGAAAAACCATCAAATGCGTATTTTGGAAGTGATTTTTACTCAAACATTTACCATCTGCACCACCAAGCTGTGTTATAATCACCTTTGCAAGTGCCGCGTTCGGATTTTTTATCTTGATAGGAAACTCTAATTTTTTTTCATAAGTCCACATATACTAATCCTCCAATTCCCACGGCCAAGGACCTTTGACCCATTGCCAATTCGTATCGCTTGTGTTAGCGAAAATAGTAAGCGGACCGTATAATTGCTCAAACTGCTTCATAACATTATTACGTTCCTCAAGTGTTTCTTTATAATATTTAAGGACTTTTGCATCGGTTGGATGAGTGTCGAGAAACAGACCTGTCTCAATGACTGCAAAATCGAGTGCCTGTAGTTTTTTTAGTAGTGCACAGCGAGAAGGGGACTGGTTATTATTTGTGTTATTATTCATTTTGCATCCACCCTTTCTCCGATAAAAGGCTTATCCAGACACGGGAAAAGGGTACCGCGTTTTAGTGCGGTGTCCGTGTCATATACGTCTGTCCATTCCTGCACAGGTACATAGAACATCGCCAAAGTTAATTTACCTATGTTATCGGCAGGGCAGGATCCTGCGCCGGGGGACATCCGGGCAGTTTCGGAATTACTTTTATTCATTACGCTGCTCCTTTATTTGTTTTTTGTGCGGCGTTTCATGCCTCACTTTCAGTGTATGCAGCTTGTACGTTGTATGTCCCAAGTAAAATATTAAAAGAAAATTAATCGCCCATCAGTTGAGAAACTTAAGGTGAAATGCTATACTTATATAAAAAACAGGGGATAGCCTATGAAGATAATAGTGTATAACAGAAATAAACGCAGAAAGAAAAGCCTGCTTATCTGGATAGCTGTGGTACTCGCAGCTGTCATGTCGGTCATATGCGCTAAAAATATTAACCGTCCACAAAATGACACCTTTCCAACTGAAATACTTGGTATTCCCATGTATACTCAATTGGTGGAAGAGGGCAACCCTGCGCGCCCAGGAATAGAGCGGAAAATTAAATATGTCGTAATCCATGAGACCGGTAATTTTGCACGTGGAGCAGATGCGAAGTCTCACAGCGTATACCTTGCAAAAAATAACACCGGAACAACTTCGTGGCATTACACGGTCGATGAAACTTCGATATATCACCACATTCCGGATACCGAAGTCGCTTGGCACGCGGGTGACTCACTTTCCAAAAACGGTGGCAACCTGTGCGGTATCGGCGTTGAAATATGCGTAAATAAAGACGGCGATTTTAAAAAGGCGTTTGACAATGCAGCTAAACTGACTGCGTATCTTATCGAAGCATATCATCTGTCACTCTCCGATATACGTCAGCACGCAGACTTTATCAGTAAAAATTGTCCGGAAACCATACGTAATCAAGGTCTCATGGATGAGTTTGCCGAAAAAACAAAGGAGTATTTAGACAATCTCAGACAAGGGCACGGTTCTGTTGTCTTGGCATGAAGTTGAATTAACTATAGTTTAACTGAGGTGAATAGTATGCCAAGAGCACCAAGACTAAAGAGCAAAAGCGGAATATATCATATAATGTTTAGAGGAATAAATCAGCAAACAATATTTAAGGACGATGAAGAGAGTTTAATTAAATATAATAACGAAGGCAATAAAGACGGATGTCTTGAAATAGACAACTTGGTATTCAGATTGAGTGATGAAGATGCACGAAAAGAGATAAAAAAGGTATCAGGATATGAGAGTGCGACAGAATTTCAAATATTAGCGACTGAAGAACGGGATAAATACATAAAGAGATTGAAGAATAACGGACTATCTATAAGACAAATCAGCAGATTAACGGGGGTAAGCAAAGGCGTTGTAGAGAAAATATAATAGGACAATAGAACCGTCCCTGTGTCTGTTCCCGCCCTTGCGGAAAATGGCAAGGACGGGTATAATAATACTATTGATAATAATATGGAGGAGAATTACCGTGAACAAGGAACCGAGGATAACACTGGAATACGGGGACGGAGCGAGATTTATAATTCCGAGAAGTCAGCTGCAGAGAGCACAGGAAACGGCGGAATATATGAAGGAACTGGCGAAGAGACCGGAAGCGGGGTATACGGAGGAAGAAGCAGAACGGCTGTATACCTTAAGGATAGTGAAGGAAGAGAAGTAGGCGAGGAAGTCTCGGTACGTATAAAAGACACTGCTGTAAAAAATGAAAACGGAGAGCCCATTGCTGTATATCATTTCACGCCTGAAATGAAGTTTACAACTTTCGAAATAGGAGATTTAGGATTTCATTTCGGAAATAAAGAACAAGCAAAGAACAGGATGGTTGATAAAGAAACCAAAACAGGCAGAATGTTCCGTGCATATCTAAATATCAAAAATCCGATTAGGTTTAGAACTGATATAAATGCATGGTGGGCATCTCATAGCGGTCTTTATTTGGTTTGTGAAGGATATTTGACAGCATCCGAGTGGGATGAGATAAAATCTTTGCGCGGTGGAGAATATAATGCGCCAGCAGAAGTTCGTTTGCGTGAAATCCTGGAAAGTAAAGGTTATGACGGCTATTTGTATCCGAACGGAGTAGAGGCAGACGGGTACTCTTATATGGTATTCCACGATGACCAGATTGTTAAGACAGATATTACAGAGGTAGATGAAAGAATGGTGGACGATGACGTTGCAGGTGTTGTACGAGATGCAGTTGGGGTTACACCTCATCAGTCAGCTGACGCTGACAGCTTCCCCTCAAGGGGAAGCCATGGAGAGTCCTCTGCAAAGACGGTAAAGCCGATAATGGACACGCAGGGGAAGGTGCGGAGTACGGACGCGATAAACCCGGATGCGAAGCTGATTCGTGATAAGTATTACCGCAAGGCAAATGTATCTGCGTGGCAAGCACGTGTGCTTGAGGCGATAGCGAAGGCTTGCGGAGTGCAGATACAGTTTGTACCCGAGATAAACGGCGGTCGTGACAATGCAAAATACGAAAACGGAGTTATCAAGATTGCGTTAGACTGCAAAAATCCGGTGGGTGTTGCGTTTACGCATGAGCTTGTGCACCGTATAAAGGACGTGGATCCGGAGACGTATGCAGAGCTTGAGCGCTATGTATATGAGAACATGGATGAGAGGTATTTGCGCGACATCGAGGAAAAGACGCGAGAGAACTATACCGACGAGGATTCGGGCGGAATACGCGAGGAAGTTGTTGCGGATGCTTTCGGGCTTCTGCTGGGTGACAGCGTAAAGCTGGAGCAGTTTGTGCGCGACAACCGAGAAACGTCGCAGAAGATAGCGGATTGGATGCATGATTTGATTATCAAGATAAAGCGTGGTCTGCGCATTTCAAAGACGAGCAGAGAATTGGCATTTGAGCGG
>JAZTXE010000045.1:0-10050 GCA_045636205.1 Eubacteriales bacterium | reverse complement strand
GGCATCCGCGAGGATCGCCGCGTGGCTCAGGTAAACAGTGCGCTGTGTCAGGGCTGCGGTGCATGTACCGTAACCTGTCCGTCCGGTGCTATGGACCTGCAGGGATTTTCCAATAAACAACTCATTGCGGAGGTGGATGCGATATGCCGGTAAACGAAGAATTCAGACCTAAAATAGTCGCGTTCTGCTGTAACTGGTGCAGTTACGCGGGCGCGGACCTGGCAGGAAGCAGCCGTCTGTCCTACCCGGCAGACGTTAAGATAATCCGCGTTCCGTGCTCCTGCCGTGTAAACCCGATGTTTATACTGCGCGCATTTGAAAAGGGCGCAGACGGCGTTATAATGTGCGGTTGCCATCCGGGCGACTGCCACTACTCGACGGGCAACTACTATGCCCGCCGCCGCATGACACTTCTGTTCTCTATGCTCGACTATATTGGCGTAGAGCATGGACGCACCCGCGTTGAATGGGTGTCTGCTGCAGAGGGCGTAAAGTTCTCGACCACCATGAACGAATTTGTTGAGAAAATCCGTTCACTGGGCAAAAACGTCAGATTGGGGGATTTAAGATGCAAGAACAACTGATAGCTCGCGCCAAAGAGCTGCTCGCAGACGGAAGTGTTGCGCGCGTGCTCGGCTGGAGAGCCGGTGATTTGTGCTACAATCCCGAGCCGGCGTTTTTTGAAAATGAAGAGGCTCTCGGTGAGTTTGTATACAACGGTTTTTGTGGCGCTAACCTTTCAAAGTATATGATAGAGGCTTCAAAGCTTGAGGGAAAGACGCTCGTATTCTTAAAGCCGTGTGACACATACAGCTTCAACCAGCTCCTCAAGGAGCACAGAGTAGACCGCGAAAAGGCTTACATAATCGGCGTAGGCTGCCGCGGCAAGCTCGATATTGATAAGATTAAGGCTATGGGTATCCGCGGTATCGAGGATATAACCGTGGGCGAGGATGAAATAGAGTTTAAAACCCTCTACGGCGATAAGTCATGCAAGTATGCGGATGCGATGCTCGAGCGCTGTCACGTTTGCAAGGGCAAGGAGCACATGGTCTATGACGAGGTTATAGGCGAGTCCAAGGATACGCGCGATGCGGACAGATTCGCGGAGATTGAGAAAATCGAAGCGATGAGCCCGGAGGAGAAATTTGAGTTCTTCCGGAAAGAGCTTTCAAAGTGCATTCGCTGCAACGCGTGCCGCAATGTATGCCCGGCATGCTCATGCCGCAAGTGTGTGTTTGACAGCAACAAGTTTGACAGCGCACAGAAGGCAAACGTTGACTCGTTTGAGGAAAAGATGTTCCACATCATCCGCGCATTCCACGTTGCGGGAAGATGTACAGACTGCGGTGAGTGCAGCCGCGTATGTCCGCAGGGCATACCGCTTCACCTCTTCAACCGCAAGTTTATAAAGGATATTGACGCGCTCTACGGCACATATCAGGCGGGCGAGGATGTGGATGCAGATGCACCGCTTACAAGCTTTACGTTTGACGATGCTGAGCCGGGCAGTATATAAAGGGGGATTAGAGCTATGTATAAGATAAAAGCCGATAAGTTAAATGAGCTTTATTCCCGTATCGCAAGCGCTAAGGATTTGTACCTGCCGGTCGAGAGCGCAGGTCAGGTAAACTTTGCCGCGTGGGATGAGGATGCGAATGTGCGGCTTGACGTTTTAAAAACCGTCAAGTCACCCAAGGATGCGTTCTTCCCGCAGAGCGAGGATTTATACACCTGCGTAAGAGAGAAAAACAACATAAGCATTAAGCCCGAAGCTCTGCAGGAGAAAGAGTTCTGCGTTTTCGGCATGAAGGCGTGCGACATCCGCGGAGTTGAGGTTTTAGACCGCGTATTCTTAGCAGAGCCGGTGGACACCTTCTACGCCGCGCGCCGCGCAAAGGGCACTATAGTTGCGCTTGCGTGCCACGCACCTGAGGAGAGCTGCTTCTGCAAGGTGTTCGGAATTGACTGCGCAGAGCCTGTGGCAGACGTTGTAACCTGGCTTATAGGCGATGAGCTTTTCTGGAAGGCGGAGAGTGAAAAGGGCGAGGGGCTCACCGAGCTTGTACGCGACCTGCTCACGGACGCGGACGAAAAAGCGGTTGAGGCTGAGAAAGAGGCTATCCGCGCGATAGTTGAGAAACTTCCGTACTCGAATCTGTCACTTGACGGATGGGACGGCGACGCACTTGACGAGAAGTTTAATGCGGAAAACTGGGATGAGCTTTACAAGCCGTGCCTCGCCTGCGGAACGTGCACTTTTGTGTGCCCGACCTGCCAGTGCTACGATATAAAGGACTATGACACCGGAAACGGCATAAAGCGTTATCGCTGCTGGGATTCATGCATGTATTCCGATTTTACCATGATGGCGCACGGAAACAACCGTACAAGCCAGAAGCAGAGATTCCGCCAGAGATTTATGCACAAGCTGGTATACTTCCCGGCAAATAACGATGGGATGTACTCCTGCGTAGGCTGCGGCCGCTGCGTGGAGAAATGCCCGGCGGCACTGAATATAGTTAAAGTAATAAAATCCTTTCAGAAACAGGGGGGCAGTAAATAATGAGCGAATGTACATGCCACTGCCATGATAATTATACACTTGATACACTCATTCCCAAGGTGGGTATCATAACCGATATTCGTCAGGAAACGCCGGACGTAAAAACCTTCCGCGTAAATGCGCCGGAGGGCGGAAAGCTCTTTGAGCATATGCCGGGTCAGTGCGCGATGCTGTGCGCACCGGGTGTTAGTGAGGCGATGTTTTCAATAACCTCCTCGCCGACCAACAAAGAGTATCAGGAATTCAGCATTAAAAAATGCGGCGAGCTTACCGACTACCTGCACAGCTTGCAGGTGGGTGACCAGATTACGGTTCGCGGACCGTACGGCAACAATTTCCCGGTTGAGACTGAACTCAAGGGCAAGGACCTCCTGTTTATCGCGGGCGGTATCGGACTTGCTCCGCTGCGCTCGGTTATAAACTACGTTCTGGCAAACCGTGAAAACTACGGCACCGTGGACATCCTCTACGGTTCACGTTCAGCTGACGATTTGGTTCAGCTCAAGGAAATCCAGGAAGTATGGATGAACACCCCGGGCGTCAACGTCTACCTGACGATTGACCGCGAGCAGGAGGGCTGGAACGGTCACGTGGGATTTGTACCCGCATATTTAAAGGAAATCGGATTCTCCGCGGAGAAGACCGCGCTGGTTTGCGGACCACCAATCATGATTAAGTTTGTACTCCAGGCTCTTGAGGAGATGGGCTTTTCAAAGGAGCAGGTTTACACAACCCTCGAGCTTCGCATGAAGTGCGGCATCGGCAAATGCGGACGCTGCAACATAGGCTCTAAATATGTTTGCAAGGACGGTCCGGTATTCCGCTGCGACGAAATTTCCGAGCTGCCCAACGAATATTAAAAAGGACGGATAGACACATGGAAAATATGGTTAATGTATACTTTTTCGGCAAAAGATACAGCGTCCCGGCGGACCTTACTATAATGACCGCTATGGAATATGCCGGCTATACCTTAAAGCGCGGCTGTGGCTGCCGCCACGGCTTCTGCGGCGCGTGTGCGACCATCTACCGCATCAAGGGTGACAATGAGCTTAAGACCTGCCTTGCATGTCAGACTCAGGTACAGGAGGGAATGTATGTTGCATCAATCCCCTTCTTCCCGACGGATAAGCGCACATATAGTATTGAGGAGATTAAGCCGACTCAGCAGATTATGATGGAGCTCTACCCGGAGATTTACAGCTGCATCGGCTGTAACGCATGCACCAAGGCATGTACTCAGGGCCTTAACGTAATGCAGTACATCGCATACGCTCAGCGCGGCGAATTTGAAAAGTGCGCTGAGGAGTCATTTGACTGCGTAAGCTGCGGCTGCTGCTCGGTACGCTGCCCGGCAGGTATTTCGCATCCGCAGGTGGGTGTACTCGCTCGCCGCTTAAACGGCAAGTACATCGCTCCGACAAGCGAGCACTTAAACGCACGTGTTGAGGAGATTAACCACGGTGCATTCGATGAGCTTATTGAGCAGATTATGCAAAAGCCCATTGAAGAGATGAAAGAGCTTTACAATACACGAGAGATTGAGAAATAAGGAGGGAATGGGAAATGTTTACACCGGAAATGTTTGAATCCATAAAAAAGGTGGAGGCAACCCGCGAGGCGCGTATGAAAACCGAGCCGCGCAGAATGACTGCCGAAGAGAAAGACGCGCTCTTAAAGGAATTCCATCCCGACTACCGTGCAGACGGATTCAGTGAGATAAAAATCGGTCCGAACAAGGGGCAGAAGGCACCTGCTGAGCTTGCAGCACTTCTTCACTCCAATAGCAGACTTTTAAATGAGTCTGTGGACATTTCAAAGATTGATTATGACGTTGACGTTCTCGTAATCGGCGGCGGCGGTGCGGGTTCATCCGCAGCTATCGAAGCTCATGAGGCGGGCGCAAATGTCATGATAGTAACAAAGCTTCGCATAGGCGACGCAAACACCATGATGGCAGAGGGCGGTATTCAGGCGGCTGACAAGGAAAACGACTCACCCGCTCAGCACTATCTTGACGCTTTCGGCGGCGGTCACTTCGCGGCACGCCCCGAGTTGCTCCGTCGTTTGGTTATGGAGGCTCCCGACGCTATCCACTGGCTTGATAAATTAGGCGTTATGTTTGACAAGGACGAGGACGGACGCATGGTCACAACTCACGGCGGCGGTACTTCCCGCAAGCGCATGCACGCATGTAAGGACTACTCGGGCGCTGAGATTATGCGTACCCTGCGTGACGAGGTTATAAACCGCGGAATTCCGGTAATTGAATTTACCTCAGCGGTTGAGCTTATTAAGGACGAAAAGGGTCAGGTTGCAGGTGCGGTACTCCTCAACATGGAGACTGACGATTACTCGGTTGTCCGCGCAAAGACGGTTGTAATCGCGACCGGCGGCGCAGGACGTTTGCACTATCAGAACTTCCCGACCTCAAACCACTATGGCGCAACCGCGGACGGACTTGTTTTAGGTTACCGCGCAGGCGCACCGCTTCTTTATCAGGATACTATCCAGTATCACCCGACGGGTGTTGCGTATCCGTCTCAGATTTTCGGCGCGCTGGTTACCGAGAAGGTTCGCTCACTCGGTGCTATGCTCGTAAACAAGGACGGCGAGGCTTACGCTCATCCGCTTGAAACGCGTGACGTTTCCGCATCCGCAATTATCCGCGAATGTGCACGCGGCAAGGGTGTGGACACTCCGCTCGGCTCAGGCGTATGGCTTGACACTCCGATGATTGAAATCATCGGCGGAGAGGGCACTATCGAGAAGAGAATTCCCGCGATGATGCGTATGTACTTAAACTACGGCATTGACATGCGCAAGCTCCCGATTCTTGTATATCCGACGCTTCACTATCAGAACGGCGGACTTGAGATTAACGGCGAGGGCTATACCAACGCTATCCCGAACCTGCTTGTTGCGGGTGAGGCGGTCGGCGGTATCCACGGCAGAAACCGCCTGATGGGTAACTCACTGCTTGACATCATTGTTTTCGGACGCAACGCGGGTAAGGCTGCGGCAAGACGTGCAAAGGACGTAGAGCTCGGCACAATGACCCTTAAGCATATCGAGGATTATGCTGAGGAGCTCAAGGGCGCAAACGTCGAGACCGGTGGAGTATCACCGCTGCTGCTTCCCAACTACGCTCGCCACGAGCGATAAAAAAGGAGATTTATCTTATGCGTGAAATTCAGGCAAGCCTTATCACGGATGTTGTTGAAAGGCTGTGTATTGAGGCAAACACAAAGCTTCCCGAGGACGTCAAATGCGCCATCAAGGGCTGCCATGCCTGTGAGGACAGCGCACTTGCAAAGGATATACTCGAAAAGATAATTGAAAACTACGAGATTGCCGACAATGAGAATGTTCCGATTTGTCAGGATACCGGCATGGCTTGCGTATTCCTCGAAATCGGTCAGGATGTTCACATTGTAGGCGGCGATTTGCGTGAGGCGGTTGACGAGGGCGTGCGCCGCGGTTACGGCAACGGATACCTGAGAAAGTCCGTTGTAAAGGACCCGGTGCGCCGCGGAAACACCGGCGACAATACACCGGCTGTGCTCTACACGGAAATCGTGCCCGGTGAGAATATCAAGGTAACGCTCGGACCCAAGGGCTTTGGCAGTGAGAACATGAGCGCGATACGCATGTTTAAGCCGTCTGCGGGACTGCAGGGTATCAAGGACTTTATAATCGAAACCGTCGAGACCGCAGGTCCCAACCCGTGCCCGCCCATCGTTGTGGGCGTCGGCATCGGCGGCACGTTTGACAAGGCGGCGCTTCTTGCAAAGAAGGCGCTCATGCGCCCGATTGATTCGGAAAACCCGGACCCGTACTACGCAGACCTGGAGCGCGAGATGCTCGAGAAGATTAACGAGCTCGGCATCGGACCGCAGGGCTTTGGCGGAAAAACCACGGCAATCGGTCTCAATATTGAGACCATGCCCACGCATATTGCGGGTATGCCGTGCGCGATAAATATAAACTGCCATGTAACACGTCACAAAACGGAGGTAATATAAGATGGGAAACGTAAAGCATATTACATTACCTTTGACAGAGGAGATTGCAAAGACTCTGCGCGCGGGTGACACGGTGTATCTGACCGGTGAGATTTACACCTCGCGCGATGCGGGGCACAAGAGAATGTGCGAGACCCTTGCCGCGGGTGAGGAGCTTCCGTTTGACCCGAAGGATGCTACAATATACTATGTAGGACCGACTCCGGCAAAGCCCGGTCAGGTAATCGGCTCGGCGGGACCGACCACCAGTGGACGTATGGACGCATATGCGCCTACGATGATGTCTGTAGGTGCGCGCGGCATGATAGGCAAGGGCGCAAGACTCCCCGAGGTTATCGAAGCCATGAAGAAATACTCAGGTGTGTACTTTGGTGCAATCGGCGGTGCGGGTGCACTGCTTGCAAAGTGCATTAAAAAAGCAGAGCTTATCGCGTATGAGGATTTGGGTGCCGAGGCGCTCAGACGCCTCTATGTCGAGGATATGCCGCTTGTGGTTATTATCGATTGTGAGGGAAGAAACCTCTACGAAGAGGGCAGAAACGCGTATCTTGCGACAAAATAGAAAAGAGGTCATTTTAAGATGAATTTATTCGGCGGAGTAATTCCGATAACCGGAGTTACGTTTTTGGTGTTCTGCGTACTGGCGGTAGCGCTTGCAGGCTACGTGCTCGGACGTGTGACGATTAAGGGTGTTTCTCTGGGCACTGCGGGCGTGTTTATCACCGCGCTGATTTTCGGATGCTTCTTTTATCCGTACCTTGAGGCGCAGCTTCCGGATTACACGGTAAGTGCGCTCAAGATTGTTGAAAACATCGGTCTTATCCTGTTTGTTACCTCGGTCGGTTTCATTGCGGGACCAAAGTTTTTCAGCAACATGAAAAAGAACTTCACCTCATATGTCCTGCTCGGACTTGTAATAATAGTCGCGGGAGGACTCGTCACTGTTGCGTGCCGCTATGTGGGCACTACCTTCTTCGGTGAGAGCGGTGCGGAGTTTACCGCTATGGTAGCTGGTCTTTTCTCGGGTGCTCTTACCTCAACCCCTGCGTTTTCGGCTGCAAAGGCTACGGTTTTACCCGAGCTTGAGCCGGTCGTTGCGGTGGGTAACGGAATTGCGTACATATTCGGCGTTATCGGAGTTGTTCTCTTCGTTCAGCTTATGCCGAAAATCACGCGCGCCAACATGGAAGAGGAGCGCGCAAAGCTCACCGAGGTATCCGACGGTGCGGCAAAGAAGACGTATGCAGGAAAGCTCATAGAGCTTGACTCCTACGGAGTAGGCGCATTTGCACTTGCTGCGGTAATTGGCATGGTAGTTGGTATGATAAAAATTCCGCTATCTTCCGAGGGACTTGCTGGAACCACCTTCTCGCTTACCACTACGGGCGGCTGCCTGCTTATAGCTCTTATCTTCGGGCATTTCGGCAGAGTCGGCAAGATAAGCATCATGCCGCCGACTACTACGCTCAAGGTATTCCGTGAGCTTGGACTCATGCTGTTCTTAATCGGCGCGGGAATCCCGGGCGGTGCGAACTTTATTGAGTACTTTGACCCGATGTACTTCGTGTACGGCGTGTTCATCACGATGCTTCCGATGGTTATCGGCTACTTGTTTGCAAAGTATGTGCTCAAGCTCAGCCTTCTCAACATCTTAGGTGCGATTACCGGCGGTATGACATCCACCCCGGCATTGGGTACTCTTATTAACACCGCAGGCACTGAGGACGTTGCGGCATCCTACGCGGCAACATACCCGATTGCGCTTATCGCGGTTGTGCTTGTGTCACAGTTTAGTATTATTTTATTTTAAATAATGAAAAGAAAGAGGGGGTATGCCTTCCGTATTTTTTTGGCCTCCTCAAGGAGAAGGGGGACCGCACGAGCGGTGGATGAGGTGAGGCGTTGCGGTGGATTGTAAAAATCTCTCCCTCAGTCAGCTTCGCTGACAGCTCCCTCATCAGAGGGAGCCTATGGATGGGGAATAAACGCAGGTGTAGGGGCGGGTCTCTGCGCCCGCCCGTGATGTTACGACATGCAAAACCGCCACGGCGGGAGGGCACGGAGACCCTCCCCTACATAAGGAGAAGCCTTATAAGGCAAACCTACATATTATAATAGAGCATCATAAATAAAGTTTTCCAAATATGTAAAATTTTTCATTTATTACAAGCGGCATCCTCTTATTTTACAGCGTGAGACACTTATGTGTCAGAAATGTTACAGTTATTTTACACTCGCAGAAAAACCCTTGACGATTGTCGAAGTATGGTTTATCATGATACACGTAAAAGGCTTCAAGCCTTAAAAAATTTATTTTATGGGAGGAAACACACCATGAAGAACCTTAAAAAAGTTCTGGCACTGGCACTTGCATTTGCAATGTCTCTGACATTGTTTGCAGGCGCAGCGTTCACTGACGACGCTTCCATCGGCGCAAACTTTGCTGACGATGTAGCAATGCTGACTCAGCTGGGCGTAGTCGGCGGTTACGAGGACGGCTCCTTCAGACCGCAGGGCAACATCACTCGCGCAGAGACCACCAAGCTCATCTACGTACTCAAGTACGGCTATGATGATGCTGGCAAGCTCTTCGCAGGTTCTGCAAGCGTCTTTACTGACGTTCAGAACAACGCAAACGTATCCTGGGCAAAGGGTTACATCAACTACTGCTACAATCAGGGTATCGTAGGCGGTATCGGCAACAACAAGTTCAACCCGAACGGCAATGTTACCGTTGCAGAGCTCTCCAAGATGCTTCTCGTAAGCCTTGGTGCAGACGCAGCTAAGGAAGGCTACGGCGGTCCGAACTGGGCAGCAAACGTTGTAGCTGACGCTATGGAATTCGGCGTATTCGACGGCTGGACCGGCGACCCGACTGTTCCGGCAACCCGTGAGCTCGCTTGCAAGCTCATGAGAAACACCATCTTCGCTCCGATTTACATTTACAGTGCAATCACCGGCACCGGTTCTCAGTATGACATCAACAACAACAAGAACCAGACTCTCGGTGAGAAGACCATGGGTCTTAAGCACGTAAGCGGCCTGGTTGCAGCTAACGGCAGATATGCTATCACTCGCGACGAGGAAGGCAAGCTCATCAACAAGGGCATCACTGTTAAGAAGGATAAGTCTCAGATCGTATACGACATCACCAACGAGTACGGTGCAGTAACCGATACCAAGGTTGTTGAAATCGACGTAGATCTCTCTGACGACCTCCTCGGCAATATGGTTGACGTATACTTCAAGGCAGACGGCACCATCGGCAACTACACCAACATCAAGATTGTTGGCGACGTTCTCGTAAGCTCCAAGACCGTTGCATACGACGTAATGGCAGCTGACATCGAGATGTTCCCGAACGGCGAGTCTTCAAGCTCCAAGAGCATTAAGCCGTACCTGCAGTTTACCACTGCTGACGGCGACGTTAAGACTGTTGAGCCGCGTGCATTCTACGGC
>JAZTXE010000044.1:0-7331 GCA_045636205.1 Eubacteriales bacterium | reverse complement strand
AGAGATAGTAGTCGCTATGTATTCCTTTCAAGCGCCTTGCTGATTCTTCAGTCAGGCGCTTTCACTTTTATATGTTGTTTTTGATCCAGCTATAGTGTATACTGTTATCAGAAACGTAACCCCCCAGCGTCTCGGACGTATGGCCTTGGGCATTTTGCATAGGCATGGGAGTGGCGCGTTTCCTTTATACGTCCTGCATAACACCCATAATTTCAAAGCCCTGCGGCATGTTCCGCAGGGCTTCTTCATTTACTTTTTACGCGCCTTTCTTCTTTTTATTATACTTAGCGTACTTCTTTTCCATCGACTCAAGCCGCGTCTTAACCGACGCATCGGACATCTTTATAACATCCTTGCCCACGCCGAACACCTCATAGAGCACACGCCGTCTCTCCAGGCTAAGCGACGGACGCGCCTTGTCAATCGCGCTGCGCTTCCGCAGTGATGACGAATAATTGACCGGATCACCGTCCTTGTCCTTTATCGACTCCACATCCTTTTGCAATACCCATGCAAGAATGACTACATGCTCGCCGATACCCGCCTTTCTCGCCTCATCCAGCTTCTCCATAAACGAGTCCGGCTCATACTCAACGTCACGTCCTTTGAAAAACTCAATCTTCGCCCTGGAATTTGCAACCTCGGCAATCTTCTCCGCAACCGCAACCTTTTCCTCGTCCGTGAGTCTCTTGTAGTTGCTGTCAGCATATGCCGCCTTACGCAGCTTGTACGACGTGCCGCCGAACGTCTTCTGATACTTCGTAAGCTCCTCAGATGTCTTGTAATACGTCTTTTCCTTGTAGCTGAAGGACGACTCCGCGCGCTTAGGCAGAACAGAACCCTCCGAGGTCTCAGCATACAGTCGCGCTATCTCCCGCTCAACCGTGTCAGAGGTTTTCTTCGAGTAGTATCCCGGGCTGACGAAATTCTCAAGTATCCGCTCAACAACTCTGCCGTTATCTCCCTCTCTGCCCCATTCATCCACATACGGCTCAAGCACCGTGGATAGACCGGGTATTTTTGACAACACCTTGTTATTTAATTGCCCGACAGCCTTCGGCAAAGCCCCGTCCTTTGAATAATACGTAGTTCTGCGCGTCCCGTCCACCGTCCGCGCAATCTGTCCGGATAACGTGGGGATAGCCTGGGTTGCATAGTTTGTCAGCGCATCCACTGCCATCTCTGGAAGAGCTGACTCACTGAATTTAACAGACGTTATCGCATCTTGCAAGCCCTGCATCATGCTCATCTCAATAACCGGCTCGGTAATCTTCTCCAGCGCATCCAAAACTTTCTTAATGAAATTCTTTTCTCCGCTTGACCACGTCTTTACAACTTTCCAAAGCTCAACGCCGCAGAACAGCGGCAAGCTCGTAGGCGCCATCCAGTCTATTGTGTATGACTTATCACCTATCACAAGGGAATACCCTTGTTCACCCTGCAGCTCCTCAAAATCGTCCTCTTTGTCATCTTCCATCTTGCCCTTAAGCATTCCTATAGATGCCATCCAAAATCCGAGTATCATAATACCCGTACCCGTAAGCCCCGATGCAATCTCGTCTATACACTGAGCTGCCGTCATCTTCCCCTTTGTTACCTTAAACGGAATATCCAAAAACACAGCCTTAGCCAGCCCCACAGGTGAATACTCTACACCACGCTTGACAATGTTAATTGGCGTTTTCTTAAACGGAAGAACACCCTCCCCCATCGCCTTGGCAACTTTCATCGTTTTGGAGTCTCCGTCTTTCATCCGCATCGCATTGCTCAGTTTCTCCGCAACGACACTCGCATCGTTAAACGTCGCCTTAAGTGCCTCGCTTATCGCATACTGCCTGCAATACTCCAACGCCTGGTTTGCCTCTTTCGTCCCGCTCCGCAGAAATTCTAGTGAGCAATTGTTTGCCTTAATAGCCTGTGCCATGCTATCCATATATGTAAGCTTTTTAAACCAACCATCTTCCGCCTCCAATGCCTTTGAATTAAAACGTCTGATACCCTCAAGAAGTTTGTTGTTGAATATCTTCCTCTCATTGGCTATTATGTTCTCTGGGTTGTACTTGTATGTCCCGAACATGGTATTGCCCTGGTTTTTCATATCTTCTTTCACGAAACCCCAAATTTCCCGGTTTTTCTTTGTCGGTGCGAGCGTGGCAACCGTCGCAGTCCTCTTTCCCTCAAGAGCCTTAAGCGGTGTAAGCTCGATTACGGATTTTATTATGTTCTTCGGCATCCGAAGCAAAACAGAGAACAGTGCGTTGCCCACAATATTTCTGCCATGCGTCCGCGCATTGCCAAGCATCGCTAAATATCGCCATGCGTTCCACTTATCCTGAAACGTCGGCGGAACCTGTGCCGCAATAGTTCCCCATAACGCAACGTCCACTGCTTCCTGCTCCTCATCCGTCTGCGCATTCAACAGCGCATCCGCAATCGCCTTGGGTATTCTGAGCTTGGGAGCATCGTCACCGTGTACTTCTTCTAAGTCTTTCTGCAAGCTCCGCACCTTCCGCTCAGCAGTGTACAATCTCCTCTCCGGGCTCATTTTCTTTAAAAGACGTATCGCCTGAATTTCCTGACCCGCTCGTGTCGCCTCTGCCGCAAGCTCCGCGGCAAGCTTCATCGCAAGCTCAGTATCCCCCGCATTGGCAGCGTTTACAAGCAACATCTCGCCCAAGACAATGTTTTCCTTGCTAGCCCGCTCAGTGCCGTTTACAACCGCATTCCAACGCGCCATAGACTCTTTCCAGCCGTTGTACTCGATATCCGCATTTACCCGCTCAAGCGTGCGCTTGTCAGCCTGCGGCTCGTAGGAGAACGTACCGTTTACAATCTCCTGCTCCATCTCGGACGCAAACTCATCCGGCACACTTCCCGCTTCCATTATCGTCCTCGCACCGCGGCGTACCTTTGCATTTGCGCCTGTCTTCTTCGGGACCTGCACTACTCGCGCAGGCTTCTCGCCCGGCTTCATCTCGCCGTATTCCTCGATAAGCGCCTTGTACATATCATTATCCGCCTTGCTGGAGTATTTGGAATTTTCTCCGTCAGACTGCATATACTGGGTATTGACACCTGTATCAGTTTGTGGTACAGTTTGTTTAGAACTTGTCGTAGACGTTCTGTGGCTTGCTCCATTATTGGAAATAGCCGCTGTCTGCGACAGGTTCTTTTCTTTTATAGTTGTCGGCATAATATTAACAATGTCATACAACTCCATGTGATTTCCTTTTGTTGTAGCCACTACAACATCGCCTATATAATCATTTTCACCAACACGCATGAGAACTGCGCCACGTGCAAACTCTTTAATATTATCCTTTCTCGGATGGTTTGGTCCTTCTCCTATCCAATTGGTAGTAGCTTGTACGATTTCATCTGCATTATTTGTTGCCTTTAATTTATCTGAATACTTTGTGGGTTCATTATCTCTAATCCACCTACTATATTCAGAGTTTGTCATTTCACCTTTAGTCACACTATTGACTTTGATTTGATTTCTTGCCACTGTTATTCCTTGCGGAAATTTTTTAGATAAATTCTCTCGCACAGTTTTTACCCAATCTTTTTGAGGAACTCCGTCGAGAATATCCTCTGTTATCTCAACAAACGGAACATTGTTCTCCGTACGTTTTATAAGACTCTTCGCGCCCACGGTCGCGTGCTGCTCGGTTCCGTCCTGTACCGCCTGCGCAGTTGCTTCAATAGCATTGGATAAAGCCTGCGCCATTGCGTCCAAATCTGCGGTAAGCTCGGCAAATGCTTTTTTGCCCGATGCGTCATACTTAGTCCCATTCCCCGCATAAAGCTCTTCGCGCGTCATCAAGCCCTCGCGTATACTCCATTTCTTTATGCGTATAATCAAATCACGCATCCAGTCGGCTATCTTCTCGGCTGTTTTACGATTGTCGCGCACAAACTGCTCAAGCCTTACGCTGTCGCCTAAGATATACCCAAACGCATCCGCAACCACTTCCTCTTGGATATCCTCTGTACTTTTATCCGCATACGTCCTCTTTTTACCCTCTTCAATGTCGCGAAGTGACTGCTCGTCCATGTTCTCGTATACGTATCGTTTAAGCTCTGCATACGTCTCCGGGTCTACATCCCTTATGCGGTGTACAAGCTCGTGGGTAAACGCAACGCCCACCGGATTTTTGCAGTCTAATGCAATCTCGATAACGCCGTCCTTATACCTTGCATTGTCACGCCCGCCGTTTATCTCAGGGACAAACACTATCTTCGTGCCGGTTACTTTGGCTATAGCGTCAAGCACACGCGCCTTTCGCGCAGGTATGTTCGCCCTGCGGTAATTCGCATCACGCACTAAGCCCGCACCTTCCCTTGCATACGGCGCACCGTCAAGCCCAAGCGCACGCCCCTGAGTATCAACTATCGGCTTTACCGTCTTTGCACCAGACTCTCCATGGCTTCCCCTTGAAGGGAAGCTGTCAGCGTCAGCTGACGGATGAGGTGTAACCCCGCTTCGTGCAACACCCGCAACGTCATCGTCAACTATCTGCTCAGATGCGGTTGCGTTCCTGTCCCTGACCTGCTCCAGTGCCCTTGTTATCGCCTTTCTTTGGTCAAGCTCGTCTGTTATGGTGGTTATCCTCTCGCCCGAAATTTGCCCTAATTTCCGCATTGCTGAACGGCTCTTCGTTATAGCCGTAACCTGACGCGCTTTGATGTTCTTCCCCGGCTCAAGCTCGCCTATAACGTTGTCCAATACCGCATCGCCTGTGTTGACAGTCGAAGTCGGTTGTGATACAATGTCTTTGACAGCAGAACTAACCTCGTCTTGGACGTGTTCGCCGGGGGGAGTGCCTTGCACTCTGTTGAACGATGAAATACTCGTCACATCGGTGGTAGGAGTTCTACTGTCTATTTTTTTTATTTTCTTCAAAAAGCTTGGTTTACTTCTCAAACCCACTTTTATCATTTGTTTTGTTGACATTACTCCGTCGTCAATAATCTCTTCGACATAATACACGACATTATCATATACTTTTTTATATACAACTGTTGTATTTCCATTTTGGGTCGGATATCCTATGAAAAGCTCATCATAGTCTTTCGTTATTTCCGTGACACGCTCATAGTCTTTTGCTTCGACCTTGTATTTATCATTTGACTGTGCACCATGACTTTTGTCATTATGTCTAATGCCGTTATCGCTGATTGCGTGCATCCGCACTTCTTCCGTTACCCCATTGTCATTGAGCATCTTTTTTAATCTTGCATCAACGTCACTTACTTTTATGTACTTATTTGCATTTTCATTTTTTAATGCTCGACCAACGAAATTCCGAATACCCTCTAAGCTCGCAGAGATTGCTTTGCGTGCTTTTTTTGTATCCGAAAACTCTGCACTTCCATCCTGAGAAAAATCATCTGTTTTTACAAACTTTGACGGAATATTCCCAACCGCATTTATGCCTTTGGATATTGCCTTTGTTCCACCAATACCGATAGAGGATACTAATCCTGCCATGGCAGCTTCTTCGGCATACTCTTTAGGATTTATCACCGCTTCTTCATCCATTGATACCCACGGCATTTCAGGTTTGTATGTATTCTTAACTCCAAAATTGTTGATAAGTTTTTGAGCCAGTTCTTCACCTGTTTCCCATAGTGTGCTTTTTGATACAGAGTTTTCAAGCATATCATCTGCACCGAAACCACCGCCTAATTCAACCAGTGCTTCCGGAATTGCGTACATAGCATTTACCGTTGCTGTCGCCCTATCCGCTCCGTTAGAAATTGCCTCTTCATATTTCTGTCCCGCTCCGTTGGTCACAGAAAACCAAAACGTTGGATTTTTCATCACATCTTTAACAATATCAAGAGTTGTCTTTGTGGCTTTTACAGCACCTGTGCCGATTATATCTTTACCACCTTGCATAAGTTGTAACGCAGCATACGGCAACAAATAAGTTATTCCCTGCGTAAGCTGGCTCCGGAAGCTGTCGTTTGCAGACTTATTGTATACTGCTGCATTTCTTTGCGCTACATCCGCTGCTTTGTTTACTTCCTGTATAAAATCTCTTACCCCCGGAATTTTATCCGCACCAAAAATTTTTAGAAAGTTCGCCTCATTACGTCCTATCTCACTAAGTGCAGCAAGGGCATTTGCACCTGCAGCTTCCCACGGCGAGTATTCATAACTTTTTTCGGCATTTTCAATAGATTTGAGTATATCATTACGATTTTCGCGTGGAACAATATTTGTCTCACTCACGATGTCTCTTGCTATTTCAGGATTACCAAGTGTATGTTCTTGATTAGGGTTAGCCTCTTTCGCAACAACGCTTGAAATAATATCCTGCGGTTTCCATGCCGTAGCGCGTACATACTCTTCTGCCGATTGAATACCTAAATTTCTTTTAAGATTTTGTACAAAATCAGACTCAGATATTGCATCCATCATGCGGGAAAATGCATTCTCTTCTGGCGCCGCGTGAAATTCCGCAGGCCCTTGTGCTTTTGGAGTAGAAACACTCGGTATTTGGGGCATCGTTGCCTTTGGTGCTGCAACCATTACAGGCACTCTTTTTGATAAATTATAATCCCTCATCTGCTGCGGAGAGAGTGTAGCAAGCGACGGCTTCTGCGCCGCCTGCTGTGTTCTCTGTCCGGGCATGGGAAGTGGTTTCTTTGCATTGTCGACAATAGTCTGCACTGCAGGTTTTATCACAGGTGTAGTCGTTGCAGCTCTGCCTTCGCCGCTTTTCTTTTTCTTCATCTCTTCGTAAATTCTATCGACTCTTCCCATCGCTTTTTCCTCCTATCTGACTTCTGGATAAAGCTTGCTCAGTATAGCGCGTATTCCGGCTTCTGTAAGAACATTTGGCGAAACGCGCTCAAGATATGCAAATACTTCCTCTTTGCTCTTTCCTTTGTCATACAAATCGCGTGCCCGTTTCCATACACTGTTGTATTCCGAGCCGTACACCTCATTTTCAGCAGAGTTAGCATTTGATGCCTACTTCTTTGCATCCTGATATCTGCTGAGAATTTCCATTTCAATTTCATCATCAAGCTTTTGTTTTGACAAATAGTTTTGTGCAGCTGTGTAATCACCTATCAACAGCATATTATCAACTATTTTATCAAGCTCTGCCACCTCATCTTGCGGTGTCCAATCATCCCCGCTTTTCTTCTTCCCACTGCCGGAACTTCGTGTCGTAATAGGCTGATTGGCGAGATATTGTCTGTATCTCGCCTTTGCCTCATCCACGGTCATTCCTGCTGCTCTTGCGGTTGGTTCATCAACATAACCGCTGAGTATCAACGCAAGCGCGTCCTGCCTCTGCTGATATGCCGTCTGC
>JAZTXE010000043.1:0-4677 GCA_045636205.1 Eubacteriales bacterium | reverse complement strand
CCGCTATATTCTGCATACTACGAAATGTGGGGTTTCCTATTCCGCGTTCAATGGTGCTGAGGGCTTCGGTGCTAATACCGCAGTTTGCCGCAAAGTCAATCTGTGACTGTCCCATGCTATGACGTATTTTCAACACGTTTTGAGATAATATCTTAAGTTCCGGCATATTCAGTCACACCCTCCCTTGTACATTACACCCGGGAGGGGCAGTGAGTCTAAGTGATATAATACGTAGACAAGGCGCGCGGTATGTGCATATATACAGCGAAAATCCTGTAGTAAAACGCGGATGCCTTGCGGTGCAATGCGGTTAAACCGCCTTTTAAGCAGGGTGTCCGGAGTTCGAGTCTCCGGCGGGTCACCAAATAAACACGTACACTTTTGTGTGCGTGTTTTTCTTATGTTAAAAACACGCACTAATGAAGAAGCATTCGTGAGTGTTTTTGCTATACTATATCAAATATCTCTTTCAGACAATGTATTTCATAAGTTGGTATAAGTTCTGCCGGGGAGATTTCACGCTTTGGATTAAACCAACATGTATCAATTCCGGAGTTTATTCCACCGGCTATATCAGATGAGAGTGAATCACCAATAATGAGGACTCGTGACAATTCAGGTGGATTTATTTCGGATAATACATAATCGAAAAACTCTTTTTCAGGTTTGCGTGAGCCTATTTCTTCCGAGATGAACATGTCCTGAAAATAATCTTTTATGGGGGAAGCGTTAAAGCGGGAATGCTGGACGGACGGATTACCGTTTGTAATTATAAAAAGCTTGTGTGTTTTAAAAAGTTCTGAGCAAATATATTCAGCATCGTCTAAAAGAATAGGCTGTTTTCCGAGGTTTTTTGTATAGGCAAGGTTCATTTTTGCACCATCACCGGATTTGTTTATAGCGCTTAGCAGACGCTCGAATCGCATGGACCATGGTAAATTTTCACGGTACATGCCCTTTTCGTACTCTTTCCAAAGTTGTTTATTTATTTGGTGATACAGTTTGTGAATTTCATCGTTAAACGGTAGTGAAAATTCGGTAAAGGTATCCCGCAGTGCGTACTTTTCCGCCTGACGGAAATCGAAAAGGGTATCGTCAGCATCAATGAGCAAAATATCATAATTAAAAGCATCTTTTTTCATAACTTAATCCACCAACCAATCCGGAGCCGAACGCATTTTCACACTGTTTACAAGGCCTATGGCGATAAAAACTGTCATAATCGATGAACCGCCGTAGCTAAAAAAAGGGAGAGGTAGGCCGACAACCGGCATAAATCCGATGCACATGCCTATGTTTTCAAAAGTCTGGAAAATCAGCATTGCCGCAACACCTATGCACACAAGCGAAGCTGCACTTCCGGTCGAACGGCGCGCGACTATTATGCAGCGTGCAATTATAACGGTAAGGAGTGCAATTATTATAAGGCAGCCTATCATTCCGAATTCCTCACCTGCGACTGAAAAGATGAAGTCCGTTTGCTTTGCGGGAAGATACCCGTACTGAGTTTGAGTTCCATTGAAAAGACCGCGACCCGTAAGTTGACCGGAGCCTAAAGCAATTTTGCTTTGAATCGCGTGGTAACCAGTGCCCAGGGGGTCTAATTCGGGGTTGAATACTGACAGAATGCGCCGCTTTTGGTCGTTTCGGAAAACGAATTTCCATAAAAGAGGTGCGGAAGCAACTGCACCACCAAAGCCGATTCCAAACCAACGCAGTTTTACTCCTGCGCAGAATATTACTATTAAGAATATCATTCCGTACACAAGCGACGAACCCATATCGTGAGATATCACGACTATCAGAGCGATGAGAGAGAGCGCGTGCGCGGATAAAAGAAGCAGAGCTTTTACCGAGTGGATTTCATCACGCAAGCTATAAGCATGGCCGGAAAGGGAAAGGATAAAAAGGATTTTACCGAATTCCGCGGGCTGGATTCCTATTGAACCGAAGCGTATCCAAGCGCGGTTTCCGGTTTGGTCAGCGCCGGTTCCAAACAAGATAAGCGAGCAAATGAGGAGCACATTGAGTACATATATAGGTTTCCACAAAGCGGATATTGAGTCAATATCAAAAAAGGAAAGCATGAAAAATACACCTATGCCGATGCAAGCGGCAAAAGCCTGGATTTTGATATAACTCATGGGATTTTTGCTCCATGTTGCGCTGGTTATCAAAAGAAGACCGTAGGCAGCGGCGGCGAGTGCAAAAATGACGAGATATAAATCTATTTGTTTGAAATATCTTTTCAGGAAATTTGAAAATGCTTCCAAAATAAACAGCTCCTTAAAAGTCTGTGTATAATATATAATTATATCATCATTTATGATTTTGGTAAACATAACAAAATATTAAATTTGACAGTAGGTTATAATTTTTTTCAGGGGAGTTTGTGTTGTAGAGAGACGATTTTAACTAAAAAAGCATGCAGTTGAAATTTCAACTGCATGCTTTTGATATTTGGAAAATTATTTTTAGGTTTAGCGCTGTACGCGACCTGAACCGTCACCGCCCATGAGAGCCTGGACTTCCTTAACGGATACACGGTTGAAGTCGCCGCTGATGGTGTGCTTGAGGCAGCTTGCTGCAACAGCGTAGTTGAGGGAATCCTCGTGGTTTTCGTAGTTGAGGAGACCGTAGATAAGACCGCCGGAGAAGCTGTCACCGCCGCCTACGCGGTCAACGATGTCAGTGATGAGGTACTTCTTGCTGTGGTAGAAGTTCTTACGGTCATGCAGGCAAGCAGACCAGCCGTTGGTGTCTGCACTCTTGCTCTCACGCAGGGTGATAGCGATGCACTGCAGGTTCGGGTACTCAGCGAGAACCTTCTCAGCGAGTTCCTTATATGTATCGGTGTTGAGCTCGCCCTTTTCAACGTTGGAATCAACCTTGATGCCGAGGGACTTCTGGCAGTCCTCTTCGTTTGCGATTGCAACATCGACATACTTGGTCAGCTCGCACATAACTTCGGGAGCGGTCTTGCCATACTTCCAGAGGTTCTTGCGGAAGTTAAGGTCGCAAGAAACCGTGATGCCCATCTCTTTTGCAGCCTTTACTGCTTCGAAAGAAAGCTCTGCAGAAGATTCGCTCAGAGCCGGGGTAATACCGGTGATGTGGAACCAGGTTGCACCTGCAAATACGCTCTTCCAGTCGATTGAGCCGGGTTTTGCAATAGCGATTGAGGAGTTTGCACGGTCATATACAACCTTGGACGGTCTCTGGTTGGAGCCGGTCTCAAGATAGTAGATACCTACGCGGCCATCACCGTAAACGATGGGGGAGGTATCAACTCCGAAACGGCGGATTTCGCCGATGCAAGCGTTTGCAATGTCATTATCCGGTAAAACGGTAGCAAATGCTGCGTCCATTCCGAAGTTTGCAAGAGATACTGCTACGTTAGCCTCGCCGCCGCCGAAGGTAGCTTCGAAAACCGGAGACTGAAGGAAACGCTCATGTGCCGGGGGTTTTAAGCGAAGCATAACTTCGCCGAAAGTAACTATACGATGTTTCATTGTTTTGCACCTCGTTTTAAATATTTTAAATTAATAAAATTACTTACTTTGCCTGGACAAGATGAACTGCAAATCCGCCAATCTCTTCCTCGAGATATACAGCTACGAGAGAGCCGTCAGCAGCTTTCTTTGCGCTATCCCAGTTGAGAGCTACGCCGCATCTCTCAAGGTATGCAGCAGCACGGTCAATATTCTTGGTTTTGATTGCGATATGACCGTTTGCGCCAAGACCCTTGGATTTGTTAACTTCGATGCCGCTTCCTGCGAAGATAGAGCTGTTGCCGTTCTTAATTCCGAATCCGAAGATGGAGCTGAAACGGTTTGCAGCTTCCATTGCGCAGTTCTCGCACTCCATGTTGATGCCGATGTGACCGAGCTCAAAGCCGAGAACCATCTGAACTGCTTCGCGGGTCAGGCGGGTAATTTCGTCAAACTGACCGTTCTTGATAAGAGAATCCTTAACCATCCAGCTGCCACCGCAGGCCAGGATTTTGTTGAAGGAAAGGTAAGAATCGAGATTCTTTTCGCTGATGCCGCCGGTAGGCATGAATTTTACAGCGCCGTACGGAGCACTCATAGCTTTGATAGCTGCGAGACCGCCTGCTGCTTCAGCCGGGAAGAACTTGAGAACTTCCAGACCACACTCGAGAGCTGCTTCAATGTCAGAAGGATTGCTGCAGCCGGGGGTGATCGGAACGCCTTATTCAACACAGTACTTGACAACTTTTACGTTAAGACCCGGGGAAACGATGAATTTTGCGCCTGCAGCTACTGCACGGTCAACCTGCTCGGTTGTAAGAACAGTGCCTGCACCGATGAGCATTTCCGGGAATGCCTTTGACATTTCGCGGATAGCATCTTCAGCCGCAGCTGTGCGGAAGGTGATTTCCGCAAGCGGAAGGCCACCGTCGATAAGTGCTTTTCCGAGCGGAACAGCGTCCTCTACATTGTCAATCTTGACAACCGGGACAACGCCGTATGCGCCGATTTGTTTTAAAATATCATTCATTTGGGGTACCTCCTCAGTATAAATTTTTTTATTTAGTCCCATATGAATTTGCAAAAAATTTCAACATAATAAGAATACCATGTAACGGAAAAAAATGCAAGAATAAAACATGACGAATTCGCCGTTAAATCGCGATAATTTACAGTAAAAAGAAAC
>JAZTXE010000042.1:0-52027 GCA_045636205.1 Eubacteriales bacterium | reverse complement strand
AAAAAAGAATTGACTTTTTTGAGTTTTTGTCGTATACTTATATGGCACGTTGATTAACAAATGGATATGCTGTTATAGCTCAGTCGGTAGAGCGCATCCTTGGTAAGGATGAGGACCCCGGTTCAAATCCGGGTAACAGCCCCAACGAAAACCCTGTAACCGTAATGGTTACAGGGTTTGTTGTTATATGTAGTGTTTATAAAAATGCAGATGCAGTGGAAACCACACTGCATCTGCATTTTTATAAACATAAATAAATATAGAGATTTAATACGGCATGCACATATCAACTGCGCAAACCGCGTCGTTGCAGCTACACGCGGTGGTAATCGGAGTTTCGGTTTCTTCAGTTGCTTTCTTCTTAGGCAAAATGTCTTTCAAGCAAACTTTCTTTCCTGCTGCGGTGAGGAAATAGTTGAGCCAGTATGCAACTGCGGCTACGACTGCCATGACCGCCAAAAACTTAAGAGTAAACGAGATAAATCCTTTCATTTTAAAACCTCCTGTACATTTATTAATATCCGGTTACATCCTCAAGTGAGTCATCGTTCTTTACCCAATCGGATGTGAGTATTATAGTATATGTATCAGGACTGTTGCGTATTACAACTCTTTCAATTCCTGCGTTTATTATCATGCGTTTGCACATCGCGCAGGAGGATGCACTCTCGACAAGTGCTCCGGTTTTGGCATCGCGCCCAACAAGATAAAGGGTTGAGCCTATCATTTCGGTGCGAGGGGCGGCTATAATTGCATTCGCCTCGGCATGGACACTGCGGCACAGCTCGTAGCGTTCTCCACGCGGAATGCCAAGCTGTTCACGTCTGCAGAATTTGAGATCACAGCAGTTCTTTCTGCCTCTCGGGGCACCCGTGTATCCGGTCGATACGATAGAGTCATTGCGTACGATAATCGCGCCGAAGTTTCTTCTCAGACATGTACCGCGCTCAAGCACGGTTTCGGCTATATCCAGATAGTAATTGAATTTGTCGCGCCTTTCCATATTTTATCCACCTCTCTAATAAATAATAAATAAAAGTTTAAGAAAACTTACTGTCGTATACTATACATCCGTCGGAAATTCGGATGCAGCGTGACATACACTTTGCTATATCATTATCATGCGTAATTAAAATAACCGTTGAACCCCGGCGGTTGAGATCACAAAGCAGGTCGAGGATTTCTTTACCTGAAGATGAGTCTAAATTTCCGGTAGGTTCATCCGCGAGAAGTATGGAGGGTGAGCGAATTATCGCCCGTGCAATTGCCACACGCTGTTGCTGACCGCCGGACATCTCCGAAGGGCGATGAAAAACCCTGTGGGACAATCCCACTTGCTCAAGAGCACCGAGTGCAAGCTCACGGCGTTTTTCGCGAGATATATTTGCATAAATGAGCGGGAGTTCGACATTCTCCAAAGCGCTCATTCTGGAGAGTAAATTAAAACCCTGAAATACAAAACCAAGCTCGCGGCTTCGGAGAAGAGAACGTTCATCTGCACTGAGAGTATTTATATTCCTGCCGTTTAGAATATATTCGCCTTTTGCGGAAATATCAAGTAAGCCAAGTATGTTCATGAGCGTAGATTTTCCCGAGCCGGATTGCCCGACGATTGCCACCGATTCACCGTCGACTATACTCAGGTTTATGTTCTTCAGTGCGTGAACGCATCCTGCGCTGGAATGGTAGCTTTTCTCAATTTGACGTAAGGTAATCAAAGATAAAATACGACCTTCCGATTTTATTATATCTTTTTTATTCCCTGATTTCAAGAAAAGATACTGTAAAAGTTTCGTGAATTTTGTAAAAATAACAAAAAACGAAAAAAATATCGACTCACAACGAATGTGTGTAAAAAAATAATCCTTTTTTGTCGGTTGTGCGAAGATTATTGTACATTTTAGCGAATTGACTTTTACTTGCAATGCCTATATAATTGACTACATATGAGAATTTCGTGAATACAAAACGAAAAAAACGGAAGGAGTCAACTATGTCAACATTGGATTTGACGCCGATTGACGCTATCTTGCATCGCCATGCGTGCAGCCGGCAAAACATTATCCCGATTCTGCAGGACGTGCAGAAGCAATACCGCTATCTGCCCGAGGAGGCACTTAACTATCTGTCCGTAAAGCTGGACATGACAGTTGCGAAAATCTACAGCATAGCAACCTTTTACGAGAATTTCTCACTCAAGCCTAAGGGAAAATACGTTATAAGAATATGTGACGGTACTGCATGCCACGTTAAAAAGTCTATACCGATTCTTAACGCGCTGCGTGCAAAACTCGGTCTTGCAGACGGTCAGAATACGTCTGACGATATGCTCTTTACCGTTGAAACCGTATCATGCCTCGGAGCATGCGGCCTTGCACCGGTCATGATGGTGGATGAAGAGGTTCACTCTAAGGTAACTCCCGAGTATGCAGAAAACTTGATTGATACGCTGAGAAATCAGGAAAAACAATAGGCGCACTGCGCTTTAAATGACAGAGAGGTGAGCGATTTGAATATAACATCAACGGATGCCCTTCGCCATTTGCAGCAGGAATATTCACGTGCGCTGGAGTCTATGGAAATGAGAATTCTGGTTTGCGGCGGTACCGGTTGTGTGGCAGGCGGCTCGGTTAAAATTTACGAGCGTCTTTTGGAACTTGCAAAGGAACGCGGAATAAACGCGAAAATAGATATTGATGTACATGAATGCGGCGGAGTGGGTATCCACGAAAGCGCATGTCACGGCTTCTGCGAAAACGGACCTATAGTTATAGTAAAGCCGCAGGAGTGGCTTTACAGCAGAGTAACGGTTGCAGACTGCGAGGAGATTGTAGAAACCACGCTTATCGGCAAAAAACCGGTTGAGCGCCTTTTCTTCTCGAAGGGTGACAAGGTTTTCTCCGAATACCATGAAATACCGTTTTATAATAAACAAACCCGCGTTGCGCTGGAAAATTGCGGCGAGGCGGATGTAAATTCGCTTAAAGAATACATAGCACGCGGAGGATACTCTGCGGTTGCCAAGGTTATAGAATCCATGACCGGTGAAGAGGTCTGTCAGGTTGTTACTGACGCAGGCCTGCGTGGCCGCGGTGGTGGCGGTTATCCGGCGGGAAGAAAATGGAGCCAGGTTCGCCGTCAGACGAATTCCCCCAAATATGTCGTATGTAACGGTGACGAGGGTGACCCCGGCGCATTTATGGACCGTTCGGTTCTTGAAGGTGACCCGCACAGAATAATTGAGGGCATGATGATAGCCGGTCTTGCGGTCGGAAGTGAGTATGGTTACATATATGTCCGTGCGGAGTATCCGCTTGCGGTTCGCCGACTCAATGAGGCTATAGTTGCAGCGCGTCAGGCAGGTATCCTGGGCGAGGACATTATGGGCAGTGGCAAGAAGTTTGACATCCGCATAAATCAGGGCGCAGGCGCGTTCGTATGCGGCGAGGGTAGTGCTCTTACCTCGTCAATCGAGGGCGAGCGCGGAATGCCGCGTGTTAAGCCGCCGCGCACCGTAGAAGCGGGACTGTTCGGCAAGCCGACGGTTTTAAATAATGTTGAAACCTTTGCAAACGTACCCAATATCATTTTAAAGGGCGCGGATGAGTTTAAAAAGCTCGGAACCGAGAAAAGCCCGGGAACAAAGGCATTTGCTGTTACCGGCAATGTTGAGATTACAGGCCTTATAGAAGTTCCGATGGGAATTACCATGCGCGAAATCGTATACGATATATGCGGCGGAATCAAAAACGGTAAGGCATTTAAAGCGGTTCAGATAGGCGGTCCGTCAGGCGGATGTCTGCCGGCTGAATATCTGGATATGCCGCTGGATTTTGACTCGCTTTCAGAAGTCGGAGCAATGATAGGCTCCGGCGGTCTGGTTGTCCTTGATGAGGATACCTGCATGGTCGAAATCGCGCGATTCTTCATGAACTTCACGCAGAATGAGTCATGCGGTAAATGTATTCCGTGTCGTGAGGGCACCCGCCGTATGCTTGAGATACTTGAGCGCATAGTTGCAGGCGAGGGCGAACCTTCCGATATTGATATGCTCCTTGAGTTGGGTGAGACCATTTCCGTAACATCATTGTGCGGTTTGGGAAAATCTGCCGCGTCTCCGGTTCTCTCAACTCTCAAGTATTTCCGTGATGAGTATGAGGCGCATATCTTCCAGAAGAAATGTCCGGCAGGTGTGTGCAAAAAGCTTGCACCGATAGCCATTGACCCGGAAAAATGCAAAGGCTGCAGCAAGTGTGCAAAGGCATGCCCGGTTGAGGCTATTTCCGGAAAAATAAAAGAGCCGTTTGTCATTGATGAGAATAAGTGCATAAAGTGCGGTGCATGTATTAATACCTGCCCGTTTGGCGCAATAGGAGGTGGAAACTGATGAAGGGATGCATTACCATAAACGGTCATAAAGTTACGTTTGACCAGGAGAAAAACCTCCTCGAAGTAATCCGCAACGCGGGAATAGAACTTCCTAATTTCTGTTACCATTCAGAGCTTTCCACTTATGGCGCATGCCGCATGTGTATTGTAGAGGATGAGAAGGGGCGTATCATGACCTCCTGCTCAACTATACCTTACGATGGTATGGTGGTGTTTACAAACACTCCGCGCCTGAGAAAATACCGCAGAAACATTCTTGAGCTTCTGCTTGCAAACCATGATTGCGATTGTACTACATGTATTAAGAGCGGTCGTTGTAAACTGCAGGATTTAGCTCTTAAAATGGGCGTGCGCAATGTACGCTTTAAGAATACACAGAAACGCCATCCGGTTGACAACTCCAGTCCGTCAATCGTGCGTGACCCGAATAAGTGCATCATGTGCGGCGAGTGCGTGCGTATGTGTGAAGAGGTGCAGGGCGTGGGTGCAATTTGCATTGCAAACCGCGGTGCATCAATTCAGGTCATGACCGCGTACAATAAACCGCTCAGCGAGTCAAACTGCATTAACTGTGGTCAGTGCCGCAGCGTTTGCCCGACAGGTGCACTCACTATTAAAAACGATAATGCCGCTGTATGGGATGCGCTCAGCGATCCGAATACCCGCGTTATTGCTCAGGTGGCTCCGGCTGTTCGTGTTGCAATCGGTGAGGAATTCGGATTTGCTCCGGGTTCCGAGCAAATGGGACGACTCGTTGCTGCTCTCCGAAAAATGGGCTTTGATGAGGTTTATGACACTATCGTAGGTGCTGACCTTACCGTGACCGAGGAAACCAATGAGTTCCTTGCAAGACTTGAAAGCGGTGAAAAACTTCCGCTCTTTACATCATGCTGCCCGGGTTGGATGGCATTTGCAAAAGAAAAGTATCCCGAGCTTGAAGAAAATATTTCAAGTTGCAAATCTCCGATGGAGATGTTCGGCGTAGTTATAAAAGAGTATTTTGCTGAAAAAGATAAGCAGGAAGGCAAGCGTACAATAAACGTTGCAATCATGCCGTGTACCGCAAAGAAAGCTGAGGCTAAGCTGCCTGAATTCTGCGGTGAGAACGGTCCGGATGTCGATTTTGTAATCACCACGCAGGAACTTTGCATGATGATGGCAGAAGCGGGAATCAAGTTTGCATCCTTGCCTGAGGATAGCGCGGATATGCCGTTTGGTCTCGGTTCCGGTGCCGGCGTTATATTCGGCGTTACCGGCGGTGTTACCGAAAGTGTAATCCGTCAGGTTATGCAGGTTCATTCACAGCAGGAGCTTCGTGATATTGCGTTTATGCCGGTTCGCGGAATGTCAGGCATCCGTGAGCTGACGCTTGAACTCGGCGACAAGTCAATTCGCATTGCAGTAGTAAACGGTCTTAAAAATGCGGACCTTCTTATCAAGAAGATTAAAAACGGTGAAGTTGAATATGACTTTGTAGAGGTTATGGCATGTACCGGCGGATGTATCGGCGGTGCAGGTCAGCCGCTCCCGCAGAATGCACAAGTTCGTACGGAGCGCGCAAAGGGCTTGTACGGCGCGGATAACGTTGCGCAGATTAAGCGCAGTGAAGAGAACCCGATGGTCGCTGAGCTTTACAATGGCTTGCTCAAGGGGAAAACGCATATACTCCATCGCAAGCACCACTAAAAAAGAAAAAGAAGCAGGCTGCCGGGCAGCCTGCTCTTTTAAAATTCAGAAGGAGTGGATATAATGGCTGTTACATATGTAAATACCATAACCGCACGGGATTATAATGAACTTCGTGCGCTGACGGACTGGTTTGAGTATTCAGAACGCCAGATGCAAATAGGAATAGAGGGGTCTGAATATATCATTGCCGCAATGGACGGTGAAAAGGTTATCGGAGCTGCGCGCCTTATAAGTGACGGAGCATGCTACGGAATCATAGCCGATGTAATCGTGCGTCCGGAGTATCGTGGTGCCGGAATAGGAAAACACATGGTTGAAAGTATAATTGAATATGTAAAAACAAAGATTGCCGAAGGGGAGACATATGGGCTTAACCTGATGGCTGCAAAAGGCCGCGAGACCTTTTATGAGCAATTGGGATTTGTTCGCAGAAATGAGGACTCAGGACACGGAATGGCTATACGTATTAAAGGGTAATTCACCCGATTTTAACGCATGTCAGAGCCGGTAAATAAAAAAACTGCACAAAATTTGCAAAATTTCCGTATAATTGTTGACTCGTTGCCAATAATCTGTTATAATTCGTTATTGTGTAATAGTATGCTGAGTAATCTGCGCAGAAATCGGAGCGAATGTATTCCGATGTAGTCATGGAGGAAGTTTTTACAATGCTCACGGAGCTTAAAAATTCAAAAAAAGCAGTCGGGCTTAAGCAGTCCCGAAAAGCTATAAAGAACGGCTGTGCCAAGCGCGTGTACTTAGCTGCAAATGCTGATGAACTTATCTGCGCACCTGTTGCCGAACTCTGTAAAGAACTCGACGTTGAGGTTTTTACCGTGGAAACCATGGATGAGCTCGGTCAGGCATGCGGCATAAATGTCGGCGCGGCGGTTGCCGTGTTACTTAAGTAATGATTTTCCCGCGCCTTTTACCGGCGCGTGAGAATATACATCATCTTAGAGGAAAGGAGGAACTGTTTCAATGCCTACAGTAAACCAGTTGATTCGCAAGGGCAGGGAGGTTTCCGTTTATAAGTCTACGGCTCCGGCACTTCAAAAGGGTTTTAACTCTCTGAAGAAAGCTGAAACCGATCAGAGCTCTCCCCAGAAGCGTGGTGTTTGCACGGCGGTTCGTACTGCAACCCCGAAGAAGCCGAACTCTGCACTTCGTAAGATCGCCCGTGTGCGTCTGACTAACGGCACTGAAGTATCCGCTTACATTCCGGGTATCGGTCACAACCTGCAGGAGCATAGCGTTGTTATGATCCGCGGCGGTCGTGTTAAGGACCTGCCGGGTGTTCGTTACCACATTATCCGCGGAACTCTGGATACACAAGGTGTCAACGAGCGTAAGCAAGCTCGCTCCAAGTACGGCGCTAAGAAGCCGAAGAGCAAATAACGCTCTGAGTTTGGAGAAATTTGCACATTGTATTTTGACTTTACCGCGCATTCGCAAGGCGAAGTCACTGCCTTGCCAGGCGTTTATATAGAAAACTTTCTGTTTTCGTCCCGAATTTCGGGGGTATAAACCTCTCGGCAGGCACCAACCGAAAAGCGCCAGGCACTGGGTTTTAGAATAACTCAAAGCGTGTTTTCGGAAGTACCTATGAAATCATTCCTATATGAAGGAGGGAAGAACAGTGCCAAGAAGAGGATTTGTCCCGAAGAGGGACGTATTGCCCGATCCGCTGTATAACTCAAAGCTTGTAACCAAGCTCATCAACAGTGTTATGCTCGACGGTAAGAAGGGCGTTGCTCAGAAAATCGTTTACGGTGCGTTTGACATCGTTAAGGAGAAGACTGAAAAGGAGCCCCTGGAGGCTTTCACCGCTGCGCTTGAGAATATCATGCCGGTTCTGGAAGTTAAGGCTCGCCGTGTAGGTGGTGCTACCTACCAGGTTCCGATGGAAGTCCGTCCGGAGCGTCGTCAGACCTTAGGCCTTCGCTGGCTGACCGCTTACTCCCGCACCAGAAGTGAGAGAACCATGGCTGACCGCCTTGCAGGCGAGATCATGGACGCTATCAACGGTGTTGGCGGAGCAGTTAAAAAGCGTGAGGATACTCACAAGATGGCAGAAGCAAACAAGGCGTTTGCACATTTCCGCTGGTAATCCGGGGAATGCTGGCTATCTCAAAAAAATAAATTTTGTGATATGGACGGTCTGCATTGCATGACCGAGTACCCCGTATACCAAGGAAAGGAGACACACGATGCCAAGAGAGTTTCCTCTTGAATTAACAAGAAATATTGGAATTATGGCGCATATCGATGCGGGTAAGACCACCACTACCGAGCGTATCCTGTACTACACCGGCCGTAACTATAAGATCGGTGATACCCATGACGGCACTGCTACCATGGACTGGATGGCTCAGGAGCAGGAGCGCGGAATAACCATTACCTCCGCTGCTACCACCTGCCATTGGAAAGGCCACCGTATCAATATAATCGACACCCCGGGCCACGTTGACTTTACTATCGAGGTTGAGCGTTCACTGCGTGTTCTCGACGGAAGCGTTACCGTTTTCTGTGCTAAGGGCGGTGTTGAGCCGCAGTCTGAGACCGTTTGGCGTCAGGCTGACAAGTACAACGTTCCGCGTATGGCTTATGTAAATAAGATGGATATCATGGGCGCGGATTTCTTTAACGTTGTTAATATGATGAAGGATCGCCTTAAATGTAATGCGGTTCCGATTCAGTTGCCTATCGGAAAAGAAGATACCTTCAAGGGTATTGTAGACCTGGTAACCATGAAGGCTACTGTCTATTATGATGCACTGGGTACCGATGTCCGCGAGGAAGAAATTCCGGAGGATATGAAGGATATGGCTGAGGAGTACCGTGTAGCACTTCTCGAAGCTATTTCCGACTTTGATGACGAGATCATGATGAAGTATCTCGAGGGTGAAGAAATCTCCGAAGAGACTATTCATAATGCGATTCGCCAGGCGACTATCGCTGTTAAGATGATCCCGGTCTGCTGCGGTACTTCTTACCGCAATAAGGGCGTTCAGAAGCTGCTGGATGCGGTTGTAGCATATATGCCCGCTCCGACAGACATTCCGCCTATCGCAGGCATTAACCCGGACACCGGCGAGGAGGATTCTCGTCCGTCCGACGATAATGCACCGTTTGCTGCGCTCGCATTTAAGATTGCAACCGACCCGTACGTAGGTAAGCTCTGCTTCTTCCGCGTATATTCAGGTCAGCTTGATGCAGGCTCTGCAGTTCTCAATACTGTTAAGGGCAACAAGGAGCGTATCGGACGTATTCTGCAGATGCACGCAAACCACCGTGAGGATATCGAAAGAGTTTACTCCGGCGACATTGCTGCAGCTGTAGGTCTTAAGAACACCACCACCGGTGATACTCTCTGTGATGAGAAGGCACCGATTATCCTTGAGTCCATGGAATTCCCCGAGCCGGTTATCCGTGTCGCTATTGAGCCGAAGACGAAAGCCGGTCAGGAGAAGATGGGCATCGCTCTTGCAAAGCTTGCTGAAGAAGATCCGACCTTCCGTACCTACACTGATGAGGAAACCGGTCAGACCATCATCGCAGGTATGGGCGAGCTGCATCTGGAGATTATCGTTGACCGTCTGCTTCGCGAATTCAAGGTTGAAGCAAACGTAGGTAAGCCCCAGGTTGCTTACAAAGAAACCATTCGTAAGTCAGCCGATGTTGACCATAAGTATTCCCGTCAGTCCGGCGGTAAAGGTCAGTACGGTCATGTTAAGATTATCGTTGAGCCTAACGAGTCCGGCAAGGGCTACGAGTTTATCAACAAAATTGTTGGTGGCGCGGTACCGAAGGAATACATTCCGGCGGTCGATGCAGGTATCCAGGGCGCTATGCAGGCTGGTATCCTTGCAGGCTATAACGTAGTTGACGTAAAGGTAACCCTTTACGATGGCTCTTACCATGAAGTTGACTCTTCCGAAATGGCATTTAAGATTGCCGGCAGTATGGCATTCAAGGAAGCATGCCGCAAGGCTGACCCGGTTCTCATGGAGCCGATCATGAAGGTTGCTGTTATCACGCCTGAGGATTACATGGGCGACGTTATTGGTGACCTTAACTCACGTCGTGGCATGATTCAGGGTATGGAAGCTCGTGCAGGTGCACAGCAGATTGACGCATTCGTTCCGCTCTCCGAAATGTTCGGATATGCTACCGACCTGCGTTCACGTACCCAGGGCCGTGGTCAGTACACCATGGAGCCGAGTCACTATGTTGAGCTCCCGAAGAGTCTGCAGGAGAAGATTATTACTACTCGCAACAAGCAGGCTGAGTAAAATTTTCTGAATTTTGCAAAAAAACAGTTGCAAAATTTGGGGTTTTACTATAAAATATAACTTGATTACTGCGTATTAAAAAACGCAGAAAACAAAAGTCATTAAAAAACGGATTCAAATATAAGGAGGATTAGCAAAATGGCAAAAGAAAAATTTGAAAGATCCAAACCGCACGTAAATATTGGTACTATCGGTCACGTTGACCACGGCAAGACCACTCTTACCGCAGCTATCACCAAGACCCTTTCTTTCCAGGGCAAGGCTCAGTTCGAGGCATATGATATGATCGACAAGGCTCCTGAAGAGAGAGAGCGTGGTATCACCATCAACACCGCTCACGTTGAGTATCAGACTGACGCTCGTCACTATGCTCACGTTGACTGCCCGGGACATGCTGACTATGTTAAGAACATGATCACCGGTGCTGCTCAGATGGACGGTGCTATCCTGGTTGTTTCTGCAGCTGACGGCCCGATGCCGCAGACCCGTGAGCACATCCTGCTCGCTCGTCAGGTTGGCGTTCCGAGCATTGTTGTTTTCATGAACAAGGTTGACCAGGTTGACGACGAAGAGCTCCTCGAGCTCGTTGAGATGGAAGTTCGTGATCTTCTTTCTTCCTACGAGTTCCCGGGCGACGATATTCCGATAATCAAGGGTTCTGCTCTTGCAGCTCTCGAAGCTGGCGATGACATCAGCGACGCTGCATATGCACCGATCCTCGAACTGATGAACGCTGTTGACGAGTACATCCCGACTCCGGAGCGTAAGAGCGATCTGCCGTTCCTTATGCCTGTTGAGGACGTATTCACCATCACCGGCCGTGGTACTGTTGCTACCGGTCGTGTTGAGCGTGGTCAGCTCAAGCTCAGTGAAGAAGTTGAAATCGTTGGTCTGACCGACGAGAGAAAGAAGACCGTTGTTACCGGTATCGAAATGTTCCGCAAGCTGCTTGACTATGCAGAAGCAGGCGACAACATCGGTGCTCTGCTCCGTGGCGTTGCAAAGACTGATATCGAGCGCGGCCAGGTTCTTTCCAAACCCGGCTCCATCAACCCGCACACCAAGTTCAAGGGCCAGGTTTACGTTCTGACCAAGGAAGAAGGCGGCCGTCATAAGCCCTTCTTCTCCAACTACCGTCCGCAGTTCTATTTCCGTACAACTGACGTTACCGGTGTTATCACTCTTCCGGAAGGCACTGAGATGTGCATGCCGGGCGATAACGTTGAGATGGACGTTGAGCTCATCACCCCGATCGCTATCGAAGAGGGTCTCCGCTTCGCTATCCGTGAAGGTGGCAGAACTGTTGGTTCCGGCGTTGTTGTTGGCGTCAACGAATAATTAATAAGATATTAATTAAAAGAGAGCTGCCGCGCTATTGCGGCAGCTCTTTGCCATTTATTTTCAGCTTGTTTTGGAGGATGGTATCATGGTAGGAAAAGTAGTAGGAATAGTGGGATTAGGTTTAATAGGTGGCTCGTTTGCAAAGGCAATCCACAGATGCGGTCTCAAAGTTTTGGGATGGGACATCTGTAATGCCTCGGTAGAGGGAGCACTCGAGGACAATGCTATCGACGGAGTGTTGGACAACCCGGAAAGATGCGATATTCTGATTCTTGCCCTTTATCCTAAAAACGCAGTGGAATACGTTCAAAAGAATAAGGAAAGACTTAAAAAGGGACTTATTATAACCGATTTATGCGGCGTAAAACGCTCAGTTTATTCGAAAATAGCACCGATTTGCAGAGAGTGCGGAGCATTTTATATAGGCGCGCACCCAATGGCGGGCAAAGAGTGCTGGGGATATGAATTCGCCGATGCCGAAATGTTTGAGGAAGCGAGTATGCTGCTCACACCTGCGGAAAATGTTCCGCAAGAGGCTATAGATGATATAAACATTCTGTGTTTGCAAGCGGGTTTTGGTGAAATAATAGTGACAACCCCGGAAGAACACGATGAGATAATAGCGTATACATCTCAGCTTGCGCATATAGTCAGCGGTGCATATATTAAAAGCCCCACTGCAGAGCGCCATGACGGCTTCAGTGCAGGGAGCTACAGAGATTTAACACGTGTTGCAAAACTCAATGAGAATATGTGGACCGAACTTTTTTTAGATAACAGTGAAAATTTGAGCCGCGAAATAAGCGTGGTCATAAAACATCTGGAGGATTATAAGGACGCGCTTGACAGACGCGATGCAGAAAAGCTTTATGAATTGCTTCGTCAGGCACGTGTCCGCAAGGAAACTATAGGATGATGCCTGCCATCAGCAGCCATATGAACACCGCGGTCTGGACTATAAAAAGTGAGCTTACCAAATAGCGGAACCGTGGCTTTGATATTTTGTGATGGAATAGTACCATTCCGCATAATGCACCGTATGCACCGAAAATAAGAGCAATAAATATCAGAAACTTTTCGAGAATGCGGCGCGTTTTGAGTTTGGCAAATAGCTTGTCTGCGCCGTAAATCAATAAAACCGCAACGTTGTATATGGCTAAATAGGGCAGAAACTTCATGAATATACACCTCCGATAATATACACGAAATGGAGAAAAACTATGATTTTCTCAGAGCAAACATTGGATTTTTTAATAGAAAACCGTATACGTGATGACCGTAACTGGTATAAAGAGAATAAACCTACATTTGAAAAATATGTACTCGCACCGCTTCAGGAATTAGTTGAAAAGCTGACTCCGGTTATGCTGGAGATTGACTCTCAATTTATCTGCCAACCCAAGATTGGTCGTGCAATTTCACGCATACACCGCGATACGCGATTTTCCAAAGATAAATCAATATTCCGCGACCATATGTGGTGCACCTTCCGGCGCAATAAGAACGAGTACGGCAGACATCTGCCTGAAATCTTTTTTGAAATATCACCGCGCGGTTTTTCCTGCGGCTGCGGATATTATAAAACCGATGCAGAAAGCCTTGAAGCTATGCGCGGCATGATACTCAATGAGGATGAGATTTTCAAAAAAGCTTACCGTGCGGTAGAGCGACAGGATGTATTCTATATCTACGGTGAGATGTATAAACGCAGTAAATTCCCTGACGCGAAGGAAAAATATAAAACATGGCTTGATCGAAAGAGTATATGCCTTTTCCATGAAAGCCAGGATTTTGACCTGCTTTTCTCTGAAGAATTAGCAGATTGGCTAGCGGAAAAGCTTAAAACCCTTGCACCCGTGTATAAGTTCTTCTTAAAAGCAGAAAGCCACAGAATTAAAGATGTAAGATGAAAAAATACCTTGGAGAATTAATGTTTTCCAAGGTGATTTTTTTTATTATTGGGCTTGCGTGTAATTGCTTTGCCATCCTTTATAATTTGAACCTTTACCGGCACGCCTTTGATTTTACCACCATCACTATTCATAGCCGAGATTACTTTTGACGCGTTGTGTGAAGATACCTTAAGTACCGTTTGCTTGGGACCGATTTGCACATCGCTTATGTCTCCGCTTTTAAGACCTGCCTTGGCAGAAAGCGCACCTAAAATATCCTTATGCGTGAAATGCTTGTTAAGACCGCCGTTAATTGATAAACTGACGGTTTTAGAAAGTGCGGATTTTGGTTTTACCACAGGCTTCGATTTAATATGAGGTGCACGCGCCTTTTCTGACAGAGCTGCTTTAGCTTTTACAGCAGGTGAATTTTTGGAACCTGACGATTTAACTGCCATGCCTATAAGTGCCGCTGCAATTTCAGCCGCAGTCTCACCGGTTTGGTCCATGATACGGTCTACGGTTTTTAAATAGCAAGAATTGTCATTCTCAAACAGTGCGGTACGGACACGCAAAACAAACTCCATTTCCGCTGCATCGGATAATCCTTTTTTATTTTCTTTTGCCATAAAATAATTCCTTTACTAATTATAATTCTGATTCTAAAATAGCCTCGGCAACACGAAGTCCGTCTACTGCGGCGGACATAATTCCACCTGCATAACCCGCGCCTTCTCCACAAGGATATAACCCGCGCAGGTTCGATTGCAGAGTTTTATCACGCAGAATACGTACAGGGGATGAGGTTCTGGTTTCAACTCCAGTCATCACTGCATCGGGCGCGGCAAAACCGTGTATACGCTTGTCAAACTCCTTTAGTCCATATAAAAGTGCATTGTTTACAAACTCGGGAAAAAGCTCCCTGAGATTTGAAGGTTTAACCCCCGGCTTATAGCTTGGCACAACTACACCAAACTGCTTTGAAGATATGTTTCTTTCAAACGAATCTACGGTTTGCGCAGGAGCGCGGTAATTTCTGCCGCCTGCAATAAAAGCAGCTTGCTCGAGCTTGCGCTGGAACATAACGCCTGACATCGGAGTCCTACCAAAGTCATCAGGTGAAACACCGACAAGTAGTGCGCTGTTCGCGTTCTTTTCGTCGCGTGCATATCGGCTCATCCCGTTTGTGACCACGCCGCCTTCTTCGGAAGCTGCGGCTACAACTACACCGCCCGGGCACATGCAGAAAGTGTAAATTCCGCGACCGTCCGGCATATGGCATGAGAGCTTATAATCTGCGACGGGAAGGTTAGGATGCGCGGCAAATTTTTCACCGTATTGGGAGAGATTTATAAAACTCTGAAGATGCTCTATGCGAACACCCACGGAGAAAGGCTTTGCCTCAAGGTCAGCGCCGCTTTCACTAAGCCATGAAAAAACATCGCGTGCAGAATGACCTACAGCCAAGACCACGTGATTTGTGTTTATAATGCCTGAATTGCCGTCATAATCACGAAATTGCACACCGGTTACTCTGCCTGACTCTGTGCGTATACGCTCTGCCGTGCGGCGAAAGAAAACCTTGCCACCGAGAGACTGTATTCTCTTGCGTAGCTCACGCACGGTATTTACTAATTTATCTGTTCCGATATGCGGCTTGTGCAGGTACAGTATTTCAGGCGGAGCACCGCAGGAAACAAAGGTTTCCAGCACATGGCGGTTGCGTGGGTCATTTGTTCCGGTAGTGAGCTTGCCGTCTGAAAAGGTTCCGGCGCCGCCTTCACCAAACTGCACGTTTGAAGAGGCATCAAACTCACCGCCTGACCAGAATTCGTTTACGCGTTTTACGCGTGAGTCTACGTCCTCGCCACGCTCTAACAGTATCGGATTTGCTCCGGCTTGTGCTAAGGACAGTGCCGCAAAAAGCCCTGCAGGCCCTGCGCCAATTACAACCGGGGAGAGAAAAAAACTTTTTCCCGCAACGGTATATGCAGTAGGCTCTGTGAATAAGGCTGCGTTTTTGCATCCGCTTTTAGAAAGGGTTCGCTTCTCGGCTGTGTTAAGAGAAACATTTACCGTGTACACAAAATGAACATCATCTTTTTTTCGCGCATCTATTGATTTGCGGACTATAGAGAATGTACGTATATCTCCGTCGGCTATCTTTAGCAGACGACAGACTTTCTTCCTCAAAGACTCTTCCGATGAATCAGGGGAAAGCTTTATATTTTTAACTTGTATCATAGGTCAATCCGCCTTATATGCATCCTTAAATACGTATAGAAATAGTATACTAAAAAAAAATAAAATTTTCCACAAAAAAATTTCAAAAAACTCTTTACAAATAAAAATTTATATGTTAATATAATATCACAAAATAAGAATGATTACTAATTTTTGAGGAAATGCTTATGACTCAACGGAAAAACTTTAGTCATAAACGTCAAGCGATTTTAGATGTGATTTGCAGTACAGATACGCATCCGGACGCTGAATGGGTTTACAAAAAGCTTAAAGAGAAATATCCAAAGCTCAGCCTGGGAACCGTTTATCGCAATATTGCAGAGTTTAAAGAGTCAGGCAATGTGGCATCGGTGGCGGTTGTAGGCGGCATAGAGAGGATAGACGGTAACACAAAAGCGCATCCGCACTTTATATGCAGTGAATGTAATGCGGTAATTGATGTGGATGCAGATGTTGACGGTGATAATCTTTGCAGGCAAATATCTGAAAAATACGGCATTGAATGCAATAGATTGGAACTTCTGTTCTCCGGTAAGTGTTCAGCTTGTAAAACCAAGAATGAAAATACCTGACAGAAAATATGTTTATTATAGCGCTGTAATGCAGAGCTATTAAAAAAATAAAAATTATTTATTATATGGAGGAAACAAAAATGAAAAAGTATGTATGTCAGATTTGCGGATATGTTCACGAGGGTAATGATGCACCGGACTCCTGCCCGCAGTGCAATGCACCAAAGGCAAAGTTCATTGAACAGGCTCAGGGTGAGCGTGCATATGCAGATGAGCATCGCGTAGGCGTTGCGCAGGGTGTGGATCCTGAAATCATTGAAGGTCTGCGCATGAACTTCAACGGCGAGTGCACAGAGGTCGGTATGTACCTTGCAATGGCTCGTGTTGCTCACCGCGAAGGCTATCCGGAAATCGGTCTGTATTGGGAAAAGGCAGCTTGGGAAGAAGCTGAGCACGCAGCAAAATTTGCTGAACTCCTCGGCGAAGTTATTACTGACAGCACCAAGAAAAATCTTGAGCTTCGCATTGATGCGGAGAATGGTGCAACAGCAGGTAAGTTTGAGCTTGCGAAAAAAGCAAAAGCTCTTAACTTGGATGCAATCCATGATACCGTCCATGAAATGGCAAAGGACGAAGCACGCCATGGCAGAGCATTTGAAGGACTTTTAAAGAGATATTTTAAATAATAAAATATTCAGTTATAAAGGGTTCGGAGTATTCCGAACCCTTGTCTTCTGCATGCTTTAAACTAAAAATTGCAGAAAAAGCTTGACAAGTTTAAAAATAGGTGCTATAATTTATTCCAAATTCAAACGCTGTGATGCGGAATAGTATGTAAAACTTTCACCTTAAGAGAGATACCGGTCGGTGCGAGGTATCGGGAGAGTTTTGCTGAACTCACCGCGGAGCGGTTGCCATGAAAGTTGCAGTAGTGGCAGACGGGAACTCCCGTGACAGAGTTCGGATGTGTTGGCATCTAAAGGGCATCCTTTATCGGATGAAGAAGAGTGGTACCGCGGAAACAAAGAGTTTTAACGTTTTCGTCTCTTTAAATCAGCAGAGAGACGGGAGCGTTTTTTTGTTGAAAAAATCCGATTGTTATATGTTCGAATTTGAAAGGAGTTTTCCCAAAATGAGAAAAATAAACATTGCAGATATTACACTTAAAAAACTTTCAGAGGACCGTGGAATTTCACTGCTCTTCCGTGAAAAGTCAGCGATAGCAAATTGTGCAGATGTACTCGGCGCAGATACTGTCGAGCTGCCTGCTGTTAAAAACCTTCGTGAGGATACGATTATATATAAAACTATTGCGCAGAATGCTCAGAATGCAGCCCTTGCTATTCCGGTCGGATTTAACAAAGAAGATGTCGCATCTGTATGGGAATGCGTTAAGGATGCAAAGAACCCGCGCCTTCAGATTGAGCTTCCCGTATCAACGCTCCAGATGGAGTATATGTACCACATCAAACAGACCGCGATGCTTGAGAAAATTGCAGAGCTTGTAAAAGAAGCAAAGATGTATTGTGATGACGTTGAGTTTTCTGCACTTGATGCGACAAGAGCGGATGCAGAGTTCCTTATAGCTGCCGCAAAAGAAGCCGAAGAAAGCGGAGCGGGCATCATTACCATATGCGACAATGCAGGAGCATCAACTCCGGATGAAATTGCAGAGCTTGTTGCAAAGATTAAAGGCGTTGTAAGCGTTCCTGTATACGTTCAGGTTTCTGACCGTATAAACATGGGCGTTGCATCTGCCTTTGCTTCAATTTCAAAAGGTGCAGATGGCTTGAAATGTGCTATGGCGGGCGAGGATGTTCTTTTAGCCGGAGAAATCTGCGATGCCATAACAGTTTGCGGAGCCAGAATAGATGCAGAAATTAAACTGGATACTACAAAAATACATTCAAGTATTGACGATATGCTCTCAAACATCAATCACGAAAGCTACGAATCCGAAAAAACAATAAGTGAAAAGAAAAAGATTTTACTCGATTCGGACTCTTCAATGTCTCAGATTACTCAGGCAGCAGAAGTTTTAGGATACGAGCTCTCTGATTCGGATATAGGAAATGTATATAAAGCACTCATGCAGGTGTGTGAAAAGAAGGGCGCAGTCGGCGCAAAGGAATTTGAAGCACTTATCGCAAGCTCAGCAATGCAGGCACCTTCAACATACCATTTTGAGACCTATACAACAACCAGCAGCAATGTCACAAACTCCATGTCGCAGGTTACGTTAAAGTGCAATGACGAAATTATGTGCGGCGTAAGCAACGGAGACGGTCCTATTGATGCTGCATTCCGCGCTATAGAACAGTGCATAGGTCATCATTATGAGCTTGATGATTTTCAGGTTCAATCTGTAACTGAGGGAAAGGAAGCGTTAGGCTCAGCTCTTGTACGTCTTCGCAATAACGGAAAGCTCTATTCCGGCAACGGGACATCCACCGATATTGTTGCAGCAAGCATAAGAGCATATATTAACGCACTTAACAAAATCGTATTTGAGGAGGCATAATATGAAAATAGTATTTTCAACCAAGAATGTAAGCCGTGCTTCATTTCTTGATACCTGCCGTTATGCCTTTGATTACGGATTTGAAGGCTTTGAAATATATGATGCCATAAAGGAGCGAAGCTTTCATCACGATAGTATATTGAGGCGTGACCGTGTAGCCGACGCTAAGAGAAAGCTTTTAAACAGAAATCTTGCGGTCTCGGCTTTGCGCATGCCGGACTCTGTTGAGAGTGAAAAAACAACTGCCGATTTAATTGTAAAATATGTGGATATGGCTGCCGCATCCGGCATTTCCAATATAATTGTACGCATTGAAGATAAGGTTTCATTTGATGTGTTAACTGAGAAACTATCTGCCGCGATAAAACGAGCGGAAACAGCCGATGTCAATATTTTGCTTGAAACCGTCGGCTATCTTGCAAACACGGAAAATGTAATTGACATAATCAATTTCTTTTCATCCTCTGCAATAGGTGCATCATGGAACGTAAGAGGCACGTATTTCGGCGAAGGTGAAACCGCGGAATCAACCATCAAAAATTTGGGTGCATATATAAAGTATGTGCGCCTGGGTGATATGAAAGACGGAAAAACCGTTTTAATTGGCGAAGGTGAGCTTGATGTTGAAAAGCTTATTGGCGCACTTTCATCGCTCAATTATGAAGGATATATATGCGCGGCATGGAACGAAGAAATTAATGATGCGGATATAGTCCTTACCCATTTTGCAAATTATATCTCAACACTCAACCGTGAGAAGAAATCGTTTGAACACGCTTACTATAACAGGGATAAGACCGGCACATTTGTGTGGAAAAAATACGATGTAATCGATGCAACATTCTCTGATGTTCTTGATACAATGGTAGAAAATTATCCTGACCAGTACGCGTTTAAATACCCGACTCTTGATTATACGAGAACTTATGAACAGTTCAGGCGCGATGTCGATGAATGCGCCGCCGCGCTTATATCGCTCGGTGTAAAAGCGGGTGACCACGTTGCTGTGTGGGCGACTAACATCCCGCAATGGTTTATCACCTTCTGGGCAACCACGAAAATTGGCGCGGTTTTGGTAACTGTCAATACCGCATATAAGATCCATGAAATCGAATATCTGTTAAAGCAGTCTGATACCCATACTCTTATAATGATTGAGTATTGCAAGGATATTAACTATAAAGAAATAATTGAGGAGTTGTGCCCGGAGCTTAAAAATCTTGAGCCGGGTAAACCACTGTATTCTAAAAATCTTCCGTTTTTGCGCAACGTTGTAACCGCGGGATTTTCGATGCAGGGATGTCTTACTTGGGAGGAGATGCTTTCGCGTTCATCCCTTGTTCCGCGCGAAGAGGTTCGCAGACGTGCATCGCTGGTTAAACCCGACGACGTATGTAATATGCAGTATACATCCGGAACGACCGGTTTCCCGAAAGGTGTTATGCTCACTCACCGCAATATTGTCAACAACGGCAAAACGATTGGTGACAGAATGGACTTGTCAACAGCTGACCGCATGATGATTCAGGTACCAATGTTCCACTGCTTCGGAATGGTCCTTTCCATGACATCTATGATGACGCACGGTGGTACGCTTTGCCCGATTCCGTACTTTTCTCCAAAGTCATCGCTTTCCTGCGTCAACAATGAGAGAATAACGTGCTTTAACGGTGTTCCGACCATGTTCATTGCTATGTTTAATCATCCGGATTTTGCAAAAACCGATTTTTCATATATGAGAACCGGCATCATGGCAGGCGCGAACTGTCCGGCGGATTTAATGCGCCGTGCAGCCGTTGAAATGAATATGCGTGAAATTATTTCCGTTTACGGTCAGACCGAAGCATCACCCGGATGTACTATGGGCGAAGTCAATGAGGACCTTGATCACCGTGTTGAAACTGTCGGCAGTGCGTTCCCGGGCGTTGAATGCAAAATTATCGACCCTGAAACCGGCGATGAACTCCCTGACGGCGAAAGCGGTGAATTTGTCGCGCGCGGCTTTAATATCATGAAAGGCTACTATAAGATGCCCGAGGCAACTGCTCAGGCGATTGATGCTGACGGATGGCTCCATTCAGGTGACATCTGCATGAGAACCCCGGACGGCTACTACAAGGTTACAGGTCGCCTTAAAGATATGATTATCCGCGGCGGTGAGAATCTGTATCCGCGCGAAATTGAAGAGTTTTATCTTACCAACCCGAAGGTTCGCGATGTCCAGGTAGTCGGCGTTCCGGACGAAAAATACGGCGAGGAATGCTGCGCATGGATTATTCTTCATAAGGGTGAAACCGCTGATGAAAATGAAATGCGTGAATTCGGTAATGCGTCAATCGCAAGGCATAAAGTGCCCAGATATTTTATCTTTGTAGATGAATTCCCGATGAATGCTGCGGGTAAAATATTAAAGTACAAAATGCGCGATGAATCCGCTGAAAAGCTTGGTCTTAAAAAATAATTTGAACTTTTTTTCAAAAGCTCTTGACAAATTATGTTTGGCAGGGTATAATTTATTTCAAATTTGAATATCACAAAGAACGACTGTGACGAGGACGGTCGGATTGTGAAGCCTTGAGAGAGTTGCCGGGTGGTGCGAGGCAATGGCGGAACTTTCCAATGACCCATCACCTCCGAGTCGGAGGATCGAAAGGCAAAGCCGAGTAGACTCCTTCCGTATTGCTGCGTAAAGGCAAAAGACTTGTTAGAGTTTGGAAAGTGACGGAATTTATCTTCCGTAATTTGAGTGGTACCGCGGGTTTATTAACTCGTCTCAAAAGTTTCTTTTGAGACGAGTTTTTTGTTTTATTCAAATTCGTAACAATCTTAATTTAGTTGGCGAAAATGAAAGGAGACAAAACAATGGAGTACAGTTTGAAGGAAGTTGCGGGCAGAATCAAAGGTCTGCGCGAAGCAAAAGGCTATTCACCTGAAGAACTTGCAAAGCTTACGGGAGTATCAGTTGAGGACTATAAGATTTTGGAAGAAGGCGACACAGACTTCAGCTTCACATTTATCTATAAATGTGCAAAGGCTTGCGATGTTGAAGTTGTAGATTTGCTTGAAGGAACAAGCTCAACATTAAAATCGTTTGAAATTATTAGAAAAGGCGAAGGCCTTAAGATTGTAAAGAAGCACGGGGTAGAATACAATAACCTTGCTCCTAAATTCAGAGAGAAACTCGCAGAACCCTTTTTAGTTAAATTTCCGTATATTGAAGAAGAACAGAACCAGCCTATCAAGTTAGCTTCGCACAAGGGCCAGGAATTTGATGTTATCCTCAAAGGCTCTCTCAAGGTCCAGGTAGGAAACCATGTGGATGTCTTAAACGAGGGCGACTCCATTTTCTATAACAGCACAATCCCTCATGGCATGATTGCAGCGGGTGAGGGCGGCTGCGAATTCCATGCGGTTGTTTTAAATCCGCATGACGGTCAGGTAAGTGATGAGTACCCGGAAGCACCGCATATCGCAGCTAAGACTGCTGAGCAGAAAGCAAAACCTGAAACCGTTGCTGATAAATTCATCGAATCATCTTATGACGAAAACGGCATATTCAGCGGCATCAAATTCAAAAATGCAGATTCGTTTAACTTTGCGTATGACTGCGTTGATGCTATCGCCGAAAAGAATCCGGATAAGCTGGCTATGATGTGGGTTGCAAATGATAAAACAGACCGACGCTTCACCTTCAGTGATATGAAAAAGTATTCAGCAAAGACTGCAAACTATTTTGAATCACTCGGTATCAAAAAGGGTGATACAGTAATGCTTGTATTGAAGCGCCATTACCAGTTCTGGTTCTGTATGCTTGCACTTCATAAAATAGGTGCTATCGCAATCCCTGCAACCAATCAGCTTGTAGAGCACGATTTTACTTACAGATACAAAGCTGCAAAAGTAAAAGCCATTGTGTGCACCGCGGATGGCGATGTATCTGTTGAGGCTGAAAAGGCTGCTGCAGAATTCCCGGATATGATAAAAGTATTGGTTGGCGGTAATAAAGAAGGTTGGCACGATTTCAATGTTGAAATGGAGCGCTTCAGCACGCGCTTTGACCGCACAGAAAACACACCTTGCGGTAACGATCCGATGCTTATGCTCTTTACTTCCGGTACAACCGGCTATCCGCGTATCGCAACACACTCGTATAAATATGCGCTCGGTCACTACCCAACCGCAAAGCATTGGCACAATGTAAATCCGGACGGTCTCCACTTTACAATCTCCGATACGGGTTGGGGTAAAGCTCTTTGGGGTAAACTCTACGGACAGTGGCTCTGCGAAGCAGCGCAGTTCACATACGACTTTGACAGATTCCATTCGGAAGATATTTTGCCGATGTTTGCAAAATATCATATCACAACATTCTGCGCACCGCCTACAATGTACCGTTTCTTCATCAAGGAAGATTTGTCAAAGTATGACCTTTCTTCTATTGAGTATGCGACGACCGCGGGTGAGGCATTAAACCCCGAAGTGTTCAATCAGTTCAAGAAAGCAACCGGGCTTACAATCATGGAAGGCTTTGGTCAGACCGAAACCACACTCTCTATAGCAAACTTTGTAGGCTCTACTCCTAAAATCGGTTCCATGGGAAGACCCAGCCCGCTCTACGATGTAGTTGTTTTAGACCCGGACGGTAACGAGTGCAAAACCGGAGATGCCGGCGAAATCTGCATCCGTACAAAGGACGAGGTTCCGTGCGGACTCTTTATCGGTTATTATCTTGATGAAGAGAAAACCAAAGAAGTATGGCATGACGGATACTATCATACCGGTGACCAGGCAACAATGGATGAAGACGGTTATCTCTGGTATGTAGGACGTATTGACGATGTTATTAAGTCCTCCGGCTACCGTATCGGACCGTTTGAGATTGAAAGCGTTATCATGGAGCTTCCGTATGTACTCGAATGTGCAATCACTCCGGTTCCCGATGAGGTTCGCGGTCAGATTGTAAAGGCAACCATTGTTCTTGTAAAAGGAACGAATGGGACAGACGAGCTTAAAAAGGAAATTCAGGAGTATGTAAAAACACATACTGCACCCTACAAGTATCCGCGAATTGTCGAGTTTGTCGATGAACTTCCAAAAACAATCAGCGGCAAGGTAAGGCGTGTTGAAATCCGCAAAAATGATATGGAAAATATGAATAAATAATATCAAAAAACGAGAGGTTCTTGAGCTTACGGGAACCTCTCGTTTGCATATATGTCTTTAAAGCAGGGGATACTGCATGGGACTAAGTGTGACAAGGAGAAGCGTTATGGAAAAAGTACACGACGTAATTATAATAGGTGGCGGTCCTGCAGGATATACCTCGGCGATTTATTCATCAAGAGCGGGATTTGATACGCTTGTAATCGAAAAGCTTTCCTCGGGCGGGCAAATGATTCAAACTACGCAAATAGATAATTACCCTGGTTTTGATAACGGTGTAGACGGATTTACACTTGGCATGAAAATGCAGCAGGGTGCAGAACGCTTTGGTGCAAAAACCGTGCAAGCAGAGGTTACAAACGTGGAGTTTAAAGACAAAATTAAAAGAATCAGTATCGGCGATAAAGAGCTTTTAGCGCGCAGTGTAATTATTGCAACCGGTGCCGAGCACAAGCACCTTGGGCTTGAAAACGAACAGGCACTAATAGGCAGAGGCGTAGGATACTGTGCAGCTTGCGACGGTATGCTTTATAAAGATAAAACCGTGGTTGTCATAGGCGGGGGAAACTCAGCAGCCGCAGATGCGCTTTTGCTTTCTAAAATTTGCAAAAAGGTTATTATCGTACACCGCAGGGATAAGCTAAGGGCAGAGCGCGCATATCTTAAACCTTTGCTGAGTGCACAGAATGTGGAATTTGAATGGAACAGTACTGTCTGTAAAATTTTATCAAACGATGCGGTTAGGGGTGTAATGGTAAGAAATTCGCTTGACGGTGCGGAAAAAGAAATTACTGTGCAGGGTGTTTTTATAAGTATAGGAAGAGTCCCTAAAACCGAGCTTGTGCGCGATAAACTGGAGATTGATAAAAACGGATATGTCATAGCGGATGAGACGACTAAAACATCACAGGCAGGCGTTTTTGCCGCGGGGGATGTACGGACAAAGCCGATACGTCAGATAGTAACCGCAGTGGCTGACGGTGCGACGGCTGCATACTTTGCAGAAAAATATATGGAAGAAATTGACTGATAAGGTGATTGATAGTATAATGATGCGTAGAATAAAAACGCAGGAGGAAGATATGATGAGCGCAAGTAATATATCAAAGGAATCGCTTAAAATTATTAAGAAAATGCAGCAGGGCGAAATGACGGAGAGCGTGATTTACGAAAAAATATCCCGCTTTGCAAAAGGCGAAGAAAACAAAGATACTCTCTTAAGACTTTCAAGGGAAGAAAAGGCACACTGCGAGGTGTGGAAGAAATACACGGGCGCAGATGTAAAACCCGAGAAGTTTAAAGTGTTTAAGTATACTATGATTGCACGGCTGCTGGGTTTTACATTCGCGGTAAAGCTTATGGAGCGTGGCGAAGAAAATGCTCAGGATGTTTACGATAAACTAAAAAATGAAATTCCCGAAAGTGTCACAATAAGGCAGCAGGAGGAGGAGCATGAGAGTGCACTTCTCGGAATGCTCGATGAAGAGAGTTTGCGCTATGTCGGAAGCATGGTGTTAGGACTCAATGATGCGCTTGTAGAACTCACCGGCAGCCTCGCCGGATTTGCACTTGCTCTTCAGAATACAAGCCTTATTGCACTATCAGGTCTCATAGTCGGAATATCCGCTACTTTTTCCATGGCGTCAAGCGAGTTTTTAGCGGCTCGAAGCGAGGGAAGAAGCGACGCTTTGAAATCCTGTTCGTATACCGGTATCGCGTATCTTATAACCGTGATTGCGCTTATTGCGCCGTATCTGATTTTCCCGTCAGATCAGTACATCCCCGCGCTTATTTGCATGATTTTTGTTGTAATTCTAATCATTGCAGGCTTTACATATTACACATCCGTGGCACAAGACCAACCGTTTAAAAAGAGATTTCTTGAAATGGCACTTATAAGCCTCGGCGTTGCAGTCGTATCATTCTTTGTAGGTATCGCAGCAAAGAAATTCTTAGGCGTAGACTTGTAAATTAATGCACCAAATATAATAAAAAACGCAGGATGTTTTTTCACATCCTGCGTTTTTTTCTTATTATATTTTTCCGTTGCGTGTTAAGTAATCTCGTATTTTTTCAAAACTCTCCTGGCTTATGTCGTGCTCTATTTTGCAAGCGTCCTCATAGGCGGTGGTTTCATCTACGCCCAAGGCGATAAGAGCTTTGGCTATGATGTTGTGACGCTCATACACGCGCTCGGCCACCTGCATTCCTTTTTTCGTCAGGGAAATGCCGCCGTCCTGACCGATTGTTATATATCCGTCTTCGCGGAAATTCTTCATAGCAACGGATACACTCGGCTTTGTGAAATTAAGTTCATTTGCCACATCAATGCTTCGAACATATCCTTTTTTTCGTGTGAGCATCAATATGGTTTCCAGATAATTTTCGGCGGATTCTTTAATTATCATTCTGTTACCTCAGCCTATTGGATTATTGTGATTTAATGATACCATGCAGGTGCGGTTTTGTCAAACCGCATAGTGCACGAATATATTATGTTTAAAAAAAATCAAGGTTATACAAATCGCATCGCCGTGCAGAGAGAAGCGGAAGCTCTGCGCGGATTTTTTCTATCTTCTGCATATCTAACTCGCATATGAGAGTGTTACTATCCTCGCCTGCGCGATATTCTACTTCGCCCCACGCAGATGCAACCAGGGAATTTGCATATGATACGTATGACGCGCCGGTATCGCGCGCGGGTGCACAGGCTACAATGTAGAGCTGATTATCAAGCGCGCGTGCGCGCATGGTAAGCTCCCAGTGTGCGGGTCCGGTTGTCATATTAAACGCGGCGGGGACAAATAGGACTTTAACTCCGTTGAGCGCGTAAAGCCGCGCAAGCTCGGGAAAGCGTATGTCAAAGCATATGCACACACCGCACTTGCCCCAGGGTGTGTCAAACACCGCGAGAGAATCTCCGGCAGAAAGCGTGTCCGACTCGCGAAAGCTCTGCCCGCCTTTTACATCTATATCAAACAAATGTATTTTCCGGAAGTGAGCGATATGGGTGTCGCACTCGGGGGAGAAAACATACGAGCTGTTATAAATATTATCGCCGCAACGCTCAGGGAAGCTTCCGGCTACAAGGTATACCCCCGCATCCCGCGCCGCATCCCGCATCGCGGAATAAATTCTTCCGCCCTCGCATTCCGCATATTCTATAAATGCGCGGTTTTCATACGGCACGCAAAACATTTCGGGCAGTACCGCAACATTAGCACCGCGCTTTGCGGCTTTCATTATCTCATCACGCGCGTATTTGAGGTTTTCTTCTTTGTCTGCCGAAACCGGCATTTGGATTATGCCGACCTTCACAAAATCACCTCTTGCAGATTTATTTTGTTATTCTGCGTGTTTCAAGGTAGAAGCGCTTATCCCACGCATGGCCCATAGAGAAGGTCTTGCGCGGAAGTGCGCCGTCAATAAGTACAGTTTTGAATAAATCTTCCTTAGCCATCGGCGGGAGCAGGAATCCCATATTTCCCGACTGAGTGCCAAGCTCATTTACTACATCGTCGCCGTGGATATAGTCTATGCGACCACTGTTTTTCTTAAGATAATCATCGAGGAATATCTGCAGCGTTCCGACAGCCAGGTTGGAGCGCGGATTTTTAATCCACAGTGTTCCGGAGGATTTTGCACAGCAATATTCAAAAGACTGTGCACCCTCGCACGGGGTTTCGGATACTTCGTAGAAACTTGAAAGTGCGGAGAGAAGGTTATCCGCATCAATGTCAAATACTACGCGGTGAATGGGCTCAAACTGCAAAGCCGTGTCGTGAACATTTACTACCTCTACGAGTGCATAGCGCGCCGGATGTACCGCGGCTTCATCGGCAGAGAGAGTCTTCTTCAAACGCTCATAGCACTCCTTTGCGGTTGCAAGCGAATGATTTCCGTCACCTACCGCAAAGAGGAGTACGCCCTTGTCAGAAACGCCGTATTTTTCTGCGCACACCTGCGGGTCTGCCAATTTTTCAAGCGCAGTCCCTATAGCTTCTGCCTTATCATCACTTACAAAATAGCCCTTAATGCTGCCACTTGACTGCATGAGTGAGAAGTCGTATGCAACATCCATGGAAGCTGCGTTTTCTGCAAGCGGTTCTATTACCGTCTTTTCCGGGTCATCTATCAAAAGCATGATGTGCGGAAGCTCCAAAGACGCATGCTCGCGCACGCGCACACGCGGCGGGATACGCTCAAGCACTGTGCCCTCGGTGGCGCGGATGAGCGATTTTGAACCCGGCAGATAATTATATTCCTCGAGGTCAACCACACCCATGAGCCCGCGGCGGCATACGCCGTCACGCTGAGTGCGCTCAACATAAATATACTTGCTTCCTGCACTTTTTAAAACTCCGTCTTTGAGATATGTATCCATATTAGCGTTTATTTCTTTTATGCGGCCGTCCACGCCGTCCTGCTCAAGATAAATCTCGGGCAAGGTAATTTTAAGAGTTGAAGGTGCGTCTCCTACGTAATCGGAAACCTCTTCCCAGTACTCAGGCTGCGAGGTAAACTGGTCACAAGCAACTACGCTCCATTTGCTTAAATCGGTTTTTGCATCGGGCAGGTAAATCTCACCTGCTGAAAATCCAATATTTGACATTCTGATTAATCCTCCGAATAATAATTTTCACATTACTTGTTATTATACAGGATTTTGACGGATTTGTACATATAAAAAAGAATAAGCGTGAAGGCTTATTCTTTCAAATTTATTTCACGTATTCGTTTACGCAGAGCGAGTACATAACCAGGGGAGACCGAAAGCTCGTCCACACCGATTTTTAAAAACCATTCGGTCAGCTCAAGGTCGGCGGCAAGCTCACCGCATATACCTATCCATATCCCATTTTCATGAGCTTTTAGAGCTGCAAACTCAATCAGACGCAATACCGCGGGGTGGTGCGGATTGAAGAATTCCTCAAGCTGTTGGTTCTGGCGGTCTATCGCCATTGTATACTGGCTTAAATCGTTCGTGCCGACGCTAAAGAAATCCACTTCCTTAGCTATTAAATCGGAAATTACCGCCGCAGCCGGTGTTTCTATCATCACGCCGATTTCAACATTCGGTGAATACTTTATTTTCTCACGGTCAAGCTCTGCCTTTACCTCGGATATAATGCGCTTTATCTCTAAAACCTCTTCGACTGAGGTTATCATCGGAAACATTATCGCAAGTGTTCCGAAAGAGGATGCGCGATAAAGTGCACGCAACTGGGTTTTAAATATTTCTCTGCGCTCAAGGCATATGCGTATCGCGCGAAATCCGAGTGCGGGGTTTTCTTCACATGGCAGATTAAAATAGTCAGCTTGCTTGTCTGCACCGATGTCAAGCGTGCGTATAACGGCTTTTTTTCCCGCCATGGTTTCAAGCACGGTTTTATACGCGATAAACTGAGTTTCTTCGTCCGGGTAATCGTCTGCCTCAAGATACAGAAACTCACTTCGGAGAAGTCCTATTCCGCCTGCGTCATTTTCAAGCACCGCGCCCAAATCTGAGGGATTTCCTATATTGGTAAAAACCTCTATCTTAGTGCCGTCAAGGGTTACATTGTCAAGCCCTTTAAGTGATTTTAAAAGTTCTGCCTTCTCAAGCTCTGCCGCACGGCGCGCCGTCATGTCTGAGAGTGTCTTCTCGTCCGGCTCAAGGTAGAGGGTGCCGGTAAAGCCGTCAACTATCGCGAGCTTACCGTCAAACGAGTCTTGGAGTGCATCCCCCATGCTCACTATCGCCGGGATATTCATAGTACGCGCGAGAATTGCAGTGTGGGAATTGGCAGACCCTTTGCGGGTTACAAACGCGAGAACCTTGTTTTTATCAAGCTGAACGGTTTCGCTCGGAACCAGGTCATCAGCCGCTATTATCATTGAGTCCTCACTTGCAATATCCTCATGCACTATCCCTTGCAGGACATTTAAAAGCCGCTCTGAGACATCACGCACATCTGCAGCGCGTGCTCGCATATACGAGTCCTCCATTGCGGAGAACATCTCAGAAAATCTGTCAGACGTGACACCTACCGCGTACTCGACATTTACCTGCTGTGATGATATAACATGCCTTATCGCATCACAAAAGTCCTCATCGTTTAACATCATCTGATGTATTTCAAATATCGCCGCATTCGCCTGACCGACCTCGTGGAGCGCCTTTTCATACAGAGCCTTAAGGCTATCCTCTGCGCGTTCTTTTGCATCTTCAAAGCGCGCAATTTCAGCTTCTGTATCCTCTATACGCATGCGCTTTATCTTCACTTTACGTCGGTTATAGAAGTGCAGTCTACCTATTGCAATTCCTCCGAATACACCTTTACCACGAAGAGTTATCATTAAGGTTAACCCCCTTTTGTTTTTAGCTATAAATTCTCCGAGAACAGAGCTTTTATAGCTTCCAAAGCCGGGTTCTCATCAGGTCCGGTTACTTCTACTGTCACCGTATCACCTGACTTTACGCCTAATGACATAACCGAGAAAATTCTCTTCAAATCGGCGGTGGTTCCGTATTTTGATACGGTGATTGTGCTTTTGTATTTTGAAGCTTCCTTGACCAGAAGACCCGCGGGGCGAGCGTGAATCCCATCTGGATCGCTTATGGTGTATTCGAATGATTTCATCAAATAATTCTCCTTTTTTATTCAAGTAACTTAAGTATATCCTCTTTTGTGGCAAGCCATTCATTAAATGCCGAGGCACTTCCTGCGCAGAGTGCGAGCTTAAAAGCCACGGAATAATCTTCCTTACTTAAAAAGCCTGCAATAAAGCCTGCCACCATTGAATCTCCGGCGCCGACCGAGTTTACAACCTTTCCCGAAGGCGGCAGCGCACTGAGCACCTCGCCATTCTCGCATACGAGGATTGCTCCGTCACCGGCTAAAGAGACGAGCACGTTTTGTGCTCCGCGTATCTGAAGCTCTTTTGCGGCAGAAACTATCTCTTCCTTTGAAGTGAGGTTACGATTGCACACCTCGCACAACTCATCAAGATTCGGCTTTATGAGAAACGGGCGGTAATTAAGCGTATTTAAAAGAAGCTCACCCGATGCATCTACAACCGTGCGCACATTTTTTTCGCGAAGGCGCTCCAAAATAAGCATGTACAAATCTGCAGGAAGTCCTGCAGGAATACTGCCGGCAAGAATTAAAATATCTCCGTCGGAAATCTTTTCAATTTTCGAAAAGAGCTCACCAACAGCACTTTCCGGAATTCTTGGACCCCGCGCGTTTATTTCGGTTTCGGTATCGGATTTAAGCTTTATATTTATGCGTGAGGTTTTACCGGGGATGTCGATAAAATCCTCCATACACCCAAGTTCAGACAAAAGCCTTTTTATCTCAGCACCTGTAAAGCCTGCGCAAAATCCCAGTGCTAAGCTGTCAAACCCTAAGTTTTTAAGAACTACCGATACATTTATTCCTTTTCCACCCGGATATATTTTCTCATCCTCTGTACGATTTATCCTTCCTGCAGAAAAGTTTCGTGTCCAAACAGTATAGTCAAGTGAGGGGTTGAGAGTAACCGTATAAATCATTTTATATACCTCCGTATGCATCTTCTTATTTAAGGATGACATTAAAATCCCAAAACGTCAATAATTATTTTTTAAACGGACATAATTTGAAAATAAAAAAACAGTTGTTGTAGTTTTTAAAAAAGGAATGTATAATAATCTTAAGATAAGACAAACGAGAGGAGAATGACAGAATGTTCAAAACAGGCTTTGATTACAGCAATGCACAGGAGCCTAAGAAATTTGCAATTCGCAGCCGTGCGACACGGATTTTGGTAAATGTTTTGGTGACGCTCATATTTGCCGCGGTGTATTTTTACGTATCGCTTCCCGCAATAAATCCGCAGGCGCAGGAGTTTTATACGTTTATCGGCATCTTATGCGGAGTGTACATCATATGCTCACTTATAACCTCCGGATTTCAGGCGAGTGTGCAGGGTGGTGCCAAGGAATATTTTAAATATGTCAAAAGCCAGTGCAAAGTAAGCGGCATAGTAATTTTATTGCTTGTTGCGGTCGGAATAGTCGGCACGGTATCCTCATGGCCGCTTCTTCGTGCAAATTCGTATAAAAACCTTCTCAAAGTCGAACCCGGTAATTTTGCAAGCGAGGTTACGGAGATTTCTTACGATAAAATACCGATGCTCGATGAGGACTCCGCAGAGCGACTGGGTGACCGCAAACTCGGTGAGCTCGCGGACATGGTTAGCCAGTTCGAGGTTTCGGATGATTATACACAGATTAATTACAATAACCGTCCGGTGCGTGTTGCATGCCTGGAGTACGGTGATGTTATAAAGTGGTTTAATAACCGCAGCAGAGGATTGCCTGCATATATAGTCATCGATATGGTAACCCAAAATGTAGACGTGGTTCGCCTGGAAAACGGCATAAAGTACTCGAAAACCGAGCTTTTCGGGCGTTATTTGGATAGACATCTGCGCTTTAATTATCCCACATATATGTTCGGAAATGCGACATTTGAAGTGGATGAAGACGGAAATCCGTACTGGGTATGCCCGCGCATAGTAAAGAGAATCGGTCTTTTCGGTGGCGAGGACATAAGCGGCGCGGTACTCGTGAACGCTTGCACGGGCGAGAGCAAATACTATTCTCCTGAGGAAATCCCGACTTGGGTTGACCGTGTATACACAGCCGCGCTTATCATCGAGCAGTACGACTATTACGGAACCTACCGCAACGGATTCTTTAACTCAATATTCGGTCAGAAGGACGTAACTGTTACGACAGACGGATATAACTATATCGCGTTAAACGACGATATTTGGGTATATACCGGCATCACATCGGTTGGCGGAGACCAGTCAAACGTCGGTTTTATTTTGTCAAACCAGCGCACAAAGGAGACCAGATATTATTCCTGCGCAGGCGCAGCCGAATACTCTGCCATGGCATCCGCACAAGGCGTTGTTCAGCATCTGGGTTACGCGGCTACATTCCCGCTGCTTCTCAATATTTCCTCTCAGCCGACATACTTTATGGCACTCAAGGACAGAGCTGAACTTGTCAAGATGTATGCTATGGTTAATGTTTCGCAGTATCAGATTGTAGCTACCGGAAATACGGTTGCTGAGTGTGAGAAGGAATATATCCGCCTGATGCTTCAGCACGGCATTACCCAGAGCGCTGCTCCTGTAGAGACTACGGTTTCCGGAGTTGTTTCCGAGATACGCTCGGCGGTAATTGGCGGAAATACCATGTACTACATCCGTCTTGCAAATGATGTGTCGTATTACGTCATTTCCGCGGCGGACAGTGAACTCGCGGTTATCCTTAACGTAGGTGATTCGGTAAATATCGTATATGATGAAAAGTCAGAGGGGGCACTTCGCCGCGCGGTTGAAATAAGCCACAGTTAAAAGGATACGGTGATTTTATGAAAAAGAAAATTTTTCTTCTTTTATTAATTGTCTTACTTCTTGCGGCAGGATGCGCATCGTCTTCGAAAGTACCGACGCAGGAGCTTTTGGGAGCGAGCGATGAAGCTCTTGTCTCCGCACGTGGCAAGGGAGATGCAGTCAGCTATGAGATTGACGGAGAGAGCGTCATCCAGCAACGCAAATATGAAGAAGAGCTTTTTGGAATGTCTGCGCAGGTGGAGTACATGTTCTCAGACGATGAGGACGTCGCGCAAATTGTTGCCACATTCCCGGGTGTTGATAAGGAGGAGCTTATAAACGCGGTTTCCTATCATCTGGATATTTCGCCTATTATTGTGCAGAACGAGAGCGAAGAGCTTGATTTCATGGCGCGCTGGGAAAAAGACGGTATTTCTTATATCTGCCGTCGGATACCTGATTCGAGTTACTATGTTCTTATTGAAAAAATAAACTCATAACCATTCATAAGATGCAATAGTAAGCACCGCCTTATTAAGGCGGTGCTTTAATTATTCAATACGGCTGTGTATTTTCTTTGTCGCGCTGAGCGGAAGAGGGACAGTTTCATATGTATGCCTTGTGATTTTTACAATCTCTGCCGGAGTCAGTGTATTATTCTCACCTGTGGGAACCAAAACCGTATCACCTATACACAGTGTTTCATCGTCACTTATATAGTAGTACGTGCGGTTGCTGTTTTGAAAACGCACACTGCAGTATGTATAAATCTCCCAAGCCACAAGTTCATGCTTCAGGGATGCCTGCAGGCTGTATGATAGCTCATCAAGATGGCGAAGAAGTCCTTTCAAAGCGCGGACGTTTCCGGTCTGCGACCAAAAGCGGATGAAAGAGAGGATTAAAACCTCACGCTGACGCACTATTATCTTCAAAAGCTCATTTGCATAGTCTTTCTGCATCGCAGTGATTGTACGCCTTCCAATGTATCTTATAAAGAACTCAGCTTCATTAAATCGCCTGAGCAATGCATCCGGTGTTTCTGCTTTTGTAATATATGATATAAATATATCAACCGGAACAGAGAGCGTCATTCCATCCAGCTCATTTAGAACCAAATCCGGGAACTTCTTTCCCAAAATACGTGGGAATGAGCTACCCGATAATAGCGGGATCTTAAAAGAGCACATCCTGAATTTTATAGAATCAAGTATAGACATAATATTTTCTCAACCGCAGTATATTGCAAAAATCAGGTTCAGAGTGAAGCTAAAAGCTCAATCATTCCGTTTACCATAATATCATCGCCACCGGGTGCGAGAGATGAGCTTTTTGCCTCATAACCGCCCTCGGAGTATGCCTTGGTAGTCGGGATATATCCGCCGCAGTTGTTTGTAAGGCAGCAAAGTATAGTCTCTTTAAACGGCGAGTCCGCGCAAATGCGGTTACCTATATCAGTAAATGCCTCACCACCGATTCCTGCAAACACCAGATCGCCTATCTTTATGGCAGAAAGGACAAACGGGAACGAATCAGGTCCGTTTTCTAACTTGAGTATGCGCTCAGCTTCTGCAACGATTGTAGTAAGCTCCATTTCCTTATACGGAAGCTCATCGCATCTGCCTGCTTCATACAACTCGTGGATATGACGAGCCTCGTCAAGACGGTCATTCTCAGGATGTGACGGAAGATTAATATCCTTTGATGCAAATGCAATTTTATCCGTCTTAATGGGTTCGGTTATTGAGCAGACCGACAGCACTGCGCCTGCAATAATTCGTCCCATATGCTCTGAATGAGCAAGGCTTCTGGGTACGCTGTCAAAATCAATCTTGGAAATTGCCGCCTCGCCCGGAGTCGGGTTTACATTTACATGGTTTACATCACCCTGCGGTGCCAGGAGAAACATGCACTTTGTTCCGGGTACTGCCCTCTCCAAAATAGAGCAGACATATCCCATGTAATCCGCGCTGATATACTCTCCTCCGATGGAATCCGGGTGCGTTCCGAAGTTTACGATGAATATGTCATCCGCGCCGTCACGAATAATTTTTACCAGCTTAACAGTTTCATTCGGCTCACCGAGTGCATGGTCAATATTCGGGTTGTTAACTCCCGGGTTGGTTGCAACTGAGCCATCCTTCATGCGGAAACGGCGCACAAATGATATGTTTTTAGCTTGGGCGGAAGCTGTTTCAATGCGCGACTCATGCAGGTCAGCCAATGCATAAACCGCAGCATCACGCACGCTTGTTGCCAAAAACTCGTCATACTCAGGTGTACTTGCGCGCTCGGACGCAAAATCCTTACCTACAATAGGACCTGTATGGGTGTGTGAGCAGTTTATGAATATCGCGTTTTTATCAATGCCTGTAGCTTCGTTTATCATGATTTTGTATTTCTCAAAATACTCAAGAGCAAGCTCAAGTACGTCAACTGCAATTACTACCGCACGGTTTTCGCCGTCATCAAAAGCTGCTACGCGGACATACAGGTTGTCAAGAATTCCCTTAACGCGTCTTTCCTCGTAATATCCCGAAATCGGTGCATTATACGGGGGATTGATACAAATTTTTGAAAACCCTGTTTTCATGGTTACCTCTCCTTTGTATGCACAAAATATAAAGCGAATCGCTAATTTTTCCAGTCACTGTAATTATTATACTATACGGTAAAAAAAATTGCAACAGAGAGTATGCGAAGGGGGGATAAAAAATCAATCCTCTATTATAAGGTTAAAAAATGAGTTCGGACCTTCGCAGGCGGTTATGCCTACATGGAACTCTTCAGGAATATCCGGGTGAGTGCAGCTTAAATGAACACCGTTTACGCATGCAGTCATTGTTTTTTGGCTTATTTCAAGCGCCATTTCAACAATGCTCTTTTCCGGAATTTCAAAATCCACAAAGGCTATCTTTGAAGTAGCTATCGGGCGCTCAATACGCTCGGGAGCCGGCTCGATTCGCCACATATTGCATCCGCCTTTGTATGCCACGCATTCGAAGTGGAGTCCGTAAGTGCATTTACCGTCTGCACTGGTGGAGATGTCGTCTGTAAAGACTATTAAGGGTGCACCAAACTTATCAAAACGGCAGGTAGTGGAGATTTTTACGCAGCCGCTGTATTTCTTCTTTGTAATTATGCTTACATAGTCAAACTCATCTTCATTTCCGGCGGGGAAATTTGTGATGGAATTTTCACGATCGCGAAACTCACCTGTACGTGCTGCGGCCGGCGAATATACATACAGAAAGTCTTTTTCGATAACGTCTTTATTGTCAAAAAAATATTTAGTCATTTACTGCGAGGTTCTCCTTTGTTTGTTTTGAAGCAGCATTGTCATCAGTATTACTCAGTGCCAAAAGCTTTTCTGAGAGCAAGCGTGCAAAGCCTGCGCTTATTGCGGATGCGGCTATCAGGTCGTTTGTTTGTTTTGTTGCATCACCTGAATTATTCTCATCCAGAATTGGGGCAGCTGCGAGTTTTACTTGCTCAATAAAGTGTTCTGCCATGGCGCGATGGCGCTCGGCATATGCATTGTATATTTTTCGCACCTGCACATCATCAATGCCTACGGGAATAAGTTTTTGGAGCGTTGCGATGTTTAGAGTTTGCTTAAGTGTGCATATCATTATCAGATAGGCAATATGCGTGCGGTAATACTTTTTCTTAATAGGCTCAGGCATAGCCTTAATACGAACATAGTTATTTATAGTAGAGGCGGTGATATATTTATCTTCCTTGATTTCAGGCGGTAAATAGTCCAAATACTCGGTGAGCAAGACGATTATCTGGTCCATATACAGTCCTAAATTCGGGATTTCCTCCCACATGGGAAGGCGGAAGTTTCGCAAAAATTTTTCCCAACGGCGCAATTTATCGGCTACAAAAGCTTTTTCATACATTGTTATTCACCCTGACGTATGTTTTAGTAATTATAATTTATCATATTCAGTTGAAAAAATCAATATTATCTCGAGCACAACACTGTTGACATAATTCTCGTGTCGTGGTAATATAATATACGACACAAGGTTGTGAAATGTTTTAGATTATTTGACGAAAGGGAGATTAAAATGAAGCGCACAAAACTCCGTGACAGAGATTTACCCGATTACACACGGGGTGAGGAAATATTTAATATGGTATCGCATATTGTAGGCGGGGGATTTGGAATAATAATCACCGCACTTTGTGTGATTTTTGCGGCAATGAAGGGCAATGTCTGGGCGGTGGTCAGCTGTTCAATATACGGTGCATCGCTTATTATGCTTTATACCGTGTCAAGCGTGTACCACGGCCTTAGAAAAAATACCGCCAAAAAAGTGATGCAAGTGATAGACCATTGCACGATTTACTTTTTGATTGCGGGCACGTATACGCCGATGCTTTTATGCGCGATACGAAAGGCATCCCCCACGGCTGCATGGGTTCTATTCGGACTTGTCTGGGGACTTACTGTGTTGGCAACGGCACTTACGGCGGTGGATTTGAAAAAGTATTCCGTGTTTTCGATGATTTGTTATATAGGAATAGGATGGTGTATAGCGCTTGCGCCTAAGGCGCTTATTGCATCGGTTCAAATGCCGGGGGTTATGCTTTTGCTCGCGGGAGGAATAGCGTATACTATAGGCGCGATATTATACGGAGTCGGAAAGAAGTGCAGATATATGCATTCAGTTTTCCATTTGTTTGTGGTCTTGGGGAGCGTGCTGCAATTTCTATGTATTTTTTTATATTTAATATAGCAATATGAAAACCGCATCGGATTACTTTCCGATGCGGTTTTCACGGTTATTACTTTTTCTGATTATCGGGCGGTTCTGCATGTCGCTGTTGTGCGACTGAATTACTTGTGAAATTTCAATCTGCGCAGCTTGAATTTCTGCTTTAAATGCGTTTGCGGATATTCGCAGTGCGCCATGACCCAAAATTATCATCTGTTCTAAGCCGTCCGAGGTTGCAACTTGAATTTTTTTATCCCGCCCCAGTTGATAGGTGGTGCGCTCGATATAGTTATCTGCGGTTTCTGCAGTTTTGGTATATACAACATAAATCCCGTTTGTTTTTTCGACTGAACCCGGGTTTTCGCGCACCTTATGGGCATCAAATACCAGTATTACCGTGCAGTTTTTAAAGCCTCTGTAGTTTATCAGAATATCCTCAAGCGCGGCGCGTGCGGCGGACAAGTCATACTCGGCGAGTGATTTGAGCTCATCCCATGCGAAAATGATGTTATATCCGTCAACCAAAAGATATTCATCCGATTTTTTGGCTTGTCGTAATTTGTAAGTGTCGGTTGAGGATGCAGATGAGGCGGGTGGGCGCACGTGAAACCTTCGTGGGTCAACCTTGCCGTAGGTGCGCTCAAAAATCGCCTCAAGCTCCTTATCTTGTTCAAGTGAGCCGATGTACGTGCTGCGTGAAACCGACGATGAGGGGGTGGCAGTGGATGCATGCTCATTTTTGTTTAGATTAAGACCACTGTCAACATGCATATAATCACGCACACGGTTCCACTTTACATTAAAACCTGCGCCGTGGTCACAGAAAACTGAGTCCGGCGTATTTTCCGTGTCACGCTCCGGATCGTATCCGATTTCGACGACAACCTCTTGCTGATTTCGGCACGGTTCATATCCGCGGAAACTACAGGTCAGGCGCCCCAATCCGCGCGTGTACGCGGTCACGTCCTGCCAATAATCGGAAAGTCCGGCAACCGGAGCGAAACCTGACAAGACCGTCATTTCACCGTCAGTGATAGGGTCGTTCAATTCGCCGCCCATGGTCTGAATATCCGTCATTGCACGACCTACACAGCTTGGCGGAAGCTCAAGTGTAAAATCGTAAAAGGGTTCCAAAAGAACACTTTCCGCCTGCATAAGTCCCTGTCGGATTGCGCGATAAGTCGCCTGACGGAAATCACCGCCTTCTGTATGCTTTACATGAGCACGTCCGGCAACTACGGAAATTTTGATATCGGTAATTGCTGAACCGGTCAGGACACCCGGATGCTCACGCTCTGCTATATGCGTAAATATCAGACGTTGCCAGTTCAGGTCCAGCTTGTCCGTAGGGCAAGAGGATGAGATTTCAATCCCGCTCCCGCGTGGCGCGCTCTCCATTAGAAGGTGAACTTCGGCATAGTGACGCAATGGCTCAAAGTGTCCGATTCCTTCGACTCGGTTTGAGATGGTCTCTTTATATACTATGCTCCCTGCGCCGAAATCCACTTGCAGATTAAAACGGTCGGAAATCAAGCGGCGTAAAACCTCCAGTTGGATTTGCCCCATAAGGCGGACGTGGATTTCCTTGTTTTCCTCGCTCCAAAGTATCTTGAGCATAGGGTCCTCTTCTTCAAGCTGTTTAAGCCGGGGGAGAACCGTGTGCGCATCGCAACCGTCCGGCAAAATCAAACGGTAATTGAGCACGGGTTCAAGAACCGCGGAAGGAGAGTCGGGTTCAATGCCGAGTCCCATACCTGCATAGGTTTTGGTAAGTCCGGATACGGCGATAATTTCGCCTGCCGAAGCTTCATCCGTTGCGGAAAATTTTGAGCCCGAATACAGACGCAGCTGATCGGCTTTTTCCTGCCATGCATTCTCGTCATTTCCGCCGGACAAAAGGGTTTTGGCGCGAAGCGAGCCGCCGGTTATTTTAAGCCATGTCAAGCGCTGATTCTTTTCATCATGTGATATTTTAAAAACCTTTGCGCCAAACTCATTTGAATAGACAGGAGGCGTTGAATATGATGCGAGGTTGGAGAGGAATTCCTCAATCCCCTCAAGCTTCAATGCGGAGCCAAACCATACCGGAAAAACTTTTCTTGAAGAAATAAGCTCAGAGGTCAATTTATGACAAACGCTGCCTGAATCTAAAAAATTATCCAATGCAGCTTCTGAGCACATGGCGATAGCTTCATCGCGCTCGGATGTAGGGGAGCCGAAGTCTATACAAGCGTCACTTAAGCGTGATTTAAGTTGGGTGATAACTGCTTGCGGGTCGGCTCCGTCTAAGTCCATTTTATTTACAAATATAAATACCGGGATGTTATAGCTCTCCAATAGCTTCCAAAGCGTGCGTGTATGACCTTGAACACCGTCGGTTCCGCTTATGACCAAAACCGCGCAGTCGAGCACCTGCAGAGTACGTTCCATTTCTGATGAGAAGTCTGCATGCCCCGGGGTGTCGAGCAGGGTAATGTCTGCTCCGTTAAAGGAAAGTAACGCCTGCTTTGAGAATATTGTTATGCCACGCTCCTGTTCTTGCACATCCGTGTCCAAAAACGCGTTTCTGTGGTCTACGCGTCCAAGCGTGCGCCGTGCGCCGCTTGTGTACAAAAGAGCTTCGCTCAACGTGGTTTTACCGGCATCTACGTGCGCTAAAATACCTATTACTAACTTCTTCATATTTTCACCGTAAAAGCTTAGTAGTGAAAAAGCACTTGCTTATGCAAGTGCTTTCTTGGAGCAGGTGATGGGAATCGAACCCACGTTATCAGCTTGGGAAGCTGAAGTTCTACCATTGAACTACACCTGCGTATTGGTTTTTGTCTGACTTAAACAGCTTAATTAGTATACCACACTTTCTCATGCGGTGTCAATAAAAACGTAAACGAGTACACAAAAATCATAGTTTTGTTTTTTTTACTCCATTTACTTATGTTTTTCGATTTGATATAATTATCTAAAAAAACGAAACAGGAGGATTTTTTGTGATTAATCCTATAGTTAACGGCTGGTATGCAGACCCTGAGTCAAGGGTATATAATGATAAGGTATACATATATGTAACTAAATCGCTGGATTTTATGGAGCAACAGAATATAGATTTGGTTGTGACCGAAGATTTACAAAATTATAAAATGGTGTATGACATTCTTGATATGTCCACATTTGATGGTGTAATAGGTTACGTATGGGCACCTACGGTTGTTGAGCACAAGGGCAAGTATTATCTTATATTCGCCGCCAATGACTTGCGCGAGGACTATGCGCCCGGCGGATTGTACATCGGCGTGAGTGATACACCGGAGGGCAAGTTCAAAAACGTGTTTGAGGATGGAAGGGCACTCGTAAATGTGTTCCATAACGGTGCTCAGCCGATTGACGCGCATCTGTTCAAAGACGATAACGGAGATGTATATCTGTATTACGGCGGTTGGAGCCACATGAACGTTTGCAAGTTAAACGATGATATGAACGGGTTTGTAGAGTTGGGGGTACCGTGCTCGGACGGTAAATTCCTTGAGCTTACTCCGGATAAGTACGTTGAGGCACCGTATGTCGCAAAGATTGACGGAAAGTATCAGCTTATGTATTCTTCGGGGGATTGGATGAACGGTACGTATTGCGTCAAAGCTGCAGAAGCTAAAACACCGATAAGTGAATTTAAGTTCTACGCGGATGTTCTGGAAAAAGCAGAGATTGCTGATGGTCCGGGACACAACAGTGCATTTACCTTTAAGGGTAAGGATTATGTTGCTTATCACAGACGCATCGTTGGTGATACTAACCCGCATCACAGAGTTCTGTGCATAGACCAACTAAGGATAGAGAACGGACGTTTTACCCCTGTGACAATGACCTGATATTATTTGTAAATCAAAAGGCATCGACTACCGATAGGTGGTCGATGCCTTTTAGTATGTTATATAATTCCGGTGAGCAGGTAGCGCATTTTTTCTTCTGCGCCTTTCGGTGAGAGCATGATTGCATCCTCTAAATTTCCTGCAAATGGTGCTGCGGTGCGGAGATTTCCGTATACGAGCGGCTCGGCATCCAGATAGTCAAAGCCTTGCTCAAGCACACGACGTATAATTTCCGCGCCGACGGAAAATGCGGGAGTAGCTTCGTGGACTACTAAGAGTCTGCCGGTTTTCTTCACTGACTCCATAACCGTTTCCATATCCATCGGAACAAGGGTGCGTAAATCAATAAGCTCAATAGATGCGTCAGGGATATTTTTAATCGCTTTTTGGCAAACGCTGACGCCAACACCATAGGTGACAACGGTCAAATCCTTGCCTTCTGCAACTATGTTTGCTTTGCCGAGAGGCAGGGTGTATTCCTCGTCCGGAAGCTGCATTTTATCATAGTACAGATTACGGTTTTCCATGAAGATACACGGGGTGTCATCGCGTATGGCGGTTTTTAAAAGTCCCTTTGCATCGTAGGCATTTGACGGAACTATCACTTTAAAGCCAGGGATTTGGCAGAACCATCCCTCGAGGCTTTGTGAATGCTGAGCGGCTTCTCGTGAGCCGATTCCGTACTGAGCTCTTACAACCATCGGGATATTCATCTGCCAACCGGACATCAGGTCCGCCTTTGCTGCCTGGTTTACAAGCTGGTCCATGCAGGCGGTGATAAAGTCCATGTACATCATCTCGGTTACCGGGCGAAGGCCTGCCATAGCCGCGCCTACGCACAGACCGGTGAAGCCGGCCTCGGAAATCGGAGTGTCCATTGCGCGCATTGCACCAAATTTGTCGTACAGGCCGCGTGTGGCAAACCATACGCCGCCGTATTCACCAATATCCTCCGCGATTACGAATACTTTTTCGTCGCGCTCCATTTCCTCGTGGAGAGCTTCGTTTATTGCATCAAGCATATGTAAGTTTTTCATATTGCATATCTCTCCTTGATTTTATTTAAGAATTCCTGAGTGTCCGGAACCGGAGCAGCTTTTGCATAATCTATTGCTTCGTTGATTTCAACTTCAACCTCTGCCCAGACCGCAGAAACATCATCGGCGGTGAGAATGCCGTTTTCAATAAGCCTCTCGGAATAGACTTTTATCGGGTCATGCGCCGCCCATTTTTCAACAACGTCCTTGGGTCTGAAAATGGGCAGGTCTTGAATGACTCGGCAGTGACCTTCGACGCGATATGTTTTAAATTCAATTAAGGTAGGTCCTTCACCTGCGCGAGCGCGGTCAACAGCTTCTTTTGACTTTGCAATGCAGTCATCAAGGTCATTTCCGTCAGCCATGACGCCGGGCATGTTATAGCCATAAGCGCGCTTGTATATGTCAGGGTCGGATAATGTTTTATACGAAGGAGTGGTAGCGGCGAAAAGATTATTCTCACACGCAAAAATGATTGGGAGCTTCCACAGGGATGCCATGTTCATCGCTTCGTGACACCAACCCTCGTTTGATGCGCCTTCGCTGAAGAAACAGACGGTAACGCGCCCGTCATTTAAATATTTTGATGCGTAGGCGGTACCGATTGAAATTGTAGCTCCGCCACCGACTATTCCGTTTCCGCCCATGAAGCCGAGATTGACATCGAATAGATGCATGGAACCACCCATGCCTTTTGAAACACCATCTACCTTTCCGAAAAGCTCAGCAAAAACTTTTTTAAGGTTAAGACCTTTTGCGAGGGCATGACCATGGCCTCGGTGTGTGGAAAATACATAGTCGTCATCGTTTAAGTTTAAGCATACACCGAGTGCAACCGCTTCTTCACCCGTGTAGCAGTGTACTGCACCGTCAACAAAACCTTGATTTGCCAGGTCCTTTATTACGCGTTCAAACTCGCGGATTATAATCATAGTTTTTAAGTTTTGGCGGCAATTTGATTTTTCGCTCATATATTATGCTCCTCCTTGTTATATTGATTGTAAAAAAGGAAAAATAAAAAGTTTGGGAAAACGTTTCTCTAACGAAAGTATAAAACACAAAAAAATAATTGTCAAGCAAAAAATAAATAATATGGGAAAGTTAATAAATTTATGGTAAAATATTCTCGTAGGGAAAGAGGTGGGTGATATGGATAAAACCTCGCACGATTTTGATGTGCGTGATGTGATGGTGGGCGTGCTCAGAAACCGAAAGCAGCTTGACTATAATATAAAGTATAAATTCTACCATATTCCTGAGGAGTGGGTGCTAAAGATAAGATTCCCCATCGAGTATATTGCGCTTTATCAATCACCTCGTCTGTTTAAAAAGGAAGATACCGGGGTGTATGTGTACGGCAAGGTTATAAAGACTGAGCTTATTGAGAGAAGTATGATACATCAAATACCCACCAATCAGAATCCTAAGAAACTGTACTACAAATTTTATGTAGAGGAATGGTTACCGCTCAATAGAGCAATTTTGACGGGGAATATTGTTCCGGATGTGAGCATATTCACGAGCAGGTATCAGTTTTTTAATGCACGCGATGTTTCTGAGTTGTTTTTAGAAAAGAAAGAACAATGGGATTTTTACCGTACATGCCGCAGGGTATTTCCCAAGGTGTTTTTGGTTGGCAAGGGAAGCTGTGTTCTGGGGGTTAAGGTAAATGAATACTATGCCGAGTGGTGCGGTGACAAGGTGAAAATTTATAAAGCGATGCGCAAAATTGCTAAAGTAAACATTGCTGATTTTGATGAAAAACAGTGCATTGAAATGTTTGGAAAATAAAATTGAAAAAAATTAAAATTTTTTCAAAAATCCCCTTGACATTGAGGGGATTTTGTTATATGATAATGGGGCGCCTGTATGGGCGTAGTATGCGATGAAACAGGAGATTGCTGCTTAAAAGGCAGGTAACTTCTGTGGAGTATGTCCGACAATCGGGCGGCTGGAGAACTTGCATTAGCTGTTGCGCGTGCAGTTGTAGCCGGATGGTAGCGTCCCCTTCGCTGAGTCCGGTTTTTATCATGGGTAAGCATGAAACGCGCGGCGGAGTTGTGTGGAGTTTTCCGCCGTACGCAGACTAAGTTCACGTACGTATTAAGGAGGAACCTAAACAATGGCAACAATGGCAAAAGAAATGATCCGTATCAGACTCAAAGCATATGATCATCAGTTGATTGATCAGGCGGCTGAAAGAATTGTTGAGACCGCAAAGCGTCACAACGCTAAGGTGTCCGGTCCGATTCCGCTTCCTACTTCAAAGGAAATCGTTACAATTCTTCGCGCTGTTCACAAGTATAAAGACAGCCGTGAGCAGTTTGAGCGCCGCACCCACAAGCGTTTGATTGACATTTTAAAGCCCTCTGCTGATGCAGTGAAGGCGCTCATGGCGCTGGATCTCCCGGCGGGTGTTGAAATCGAAATCAAACTGTAAAAAAACGAATTGAACCGCAGCTTCCGCGACCGGTCGCTTACCTTAAATGTATAAAAGGGGTTTAAGGAGAAAGAATTCGGTTTGGCGTGGGGCGGGTCAAGTTGGCATGATAGTGCCAACCAATAACCTAAAGGAGGAACATAGATGCAAAAGGCAATCATCGGCAGAAAGGTCGGCATGACGCAGATCTTCGACGCTGAGGGCAAGGTCATCCCGGTAACTGTCATCGAGGCTGGTCCCTGCTCAGTGGTCATGAAGAAGACCGCAGACCGCGACGGTTACGAAGCGGTACAGCTCGGCTATGAGGACATTGCAGAGCGCAAGCTCAACAAGCCCAAAGCCGGACATCTGAAAAAAGCGGGTATCACCGCTAAGCGCATTCTCAAGGAGTTCAAGTATGACGATGCGTCTTCCATGAATGTGGGCGACGTACTCAAGGCAGACGTATTCGCTGAAGGCGATAAGGTCGACGTGGTGGGCACCAGCAAAGGTAAAGGCACCGCAGGTACCGTTAAGCGCTATGGTCAGCGTATGCAGTGCCACACTCACGGTGTAGGACCGGTTCACCGCAGCGCAGGTTCAATGGGCGCAGCAACCGATCCGTCACGTGTTTTCCCGGGCAAGCACCTCCCCGGCCGTATGGGCGCGGAGCAGGTAACTGTTCAGAACCTTGAAATCGTCAAGGTTGACGCGGAAAACAATATGATCGCAGTACGCGGCGCAATCCCCGGCCCGAAGGGCGGCCTTGTGTTTATCCGCGATGCGGTTAAGGCATAAGAGCCAAAGACAAGCGAAAGGAGATTAAGAAGCTATGCCTAAGGCAACAGTTTATGATATGACCGGCAAGGCAGTAGGCGAAATCGAGCTTGCAGAGAGCGTGTTCGGCATTGACCCGAATGCAGTTGCAATGCACGAAGCTGTAAAGTGCCACCTTGCTAATTGCCGTCAGGGCACACAGAGCACCCTGACACGTGCGGAGGTTTCCGGCGGCGGCATTAAGCCTTGGAGACAGAAGGGCACCGGTCGTGCTCGTCAGGGCTCCATCCGCGCTCCGCAGTGGACACACGGCGGTATCGCGCTCGGCCCGAAGCCGCGCAGCTATTCATACCAGCTCAACAAAAAGTATCGCCGCCTTGCACTTAAGAGCGCTCTGAGCGCAAAGGCTGCAGCAGGCGACATCGTTGTTATCGAGAACTTGAATCTTGATAATGTAAAGACCAAGGATTTTGCAGCATTTCTTAAAGCAGTTGAGGTATCCGGCAAGGCTCTGGTTGTAACACCTGAGGTTCGTGATACGATTGTTAAGTCTGCACGCAATATCCCGGGTGTAAAGACCACTACCGCAACAATCCTCTCTGTTTACGACATCTTAAACAGCGGCAAGTTCGTTGTGGATAAAGCAGCGGTCGAGAAGATCCAGGAGGTGTTTGCATAATGAAGTCACCTTACGATATTATTAAGAAACCTATAATCACCGAGCAGTCCATGGAAAACGTAGTCGATAAGGTTTACGTTTTTGAGGTAGCAAAGGATGCCAACAAGATTGAAATCCGTCAGGCTATCGAGGAAATCTTCGGCGTTAAGGTTGCAAAAATCAACACCATGAATGTACCGGGTAAGGAAAAGCGCATGGGTGTCCACAGCGGCTTCCGTCCGGATTGGAAGAAGGCGGTTGTCCGCCTGACCGAAGAGTCTAAGACAATAGAGTTCTTTGAGGGCATGGTTTAATCGAATAATCTGAGCGCGGGAATTACCCCCGCAGCTTAAAGGAGGAAAAAGAGCACAATGGCGATCAAAACATTTAATCCGACTACGCCTTCCAGAAGAAACATGACGGTCACGGATTACTCCGTGCTCTCGAATGTCAAGCCTGAGAAGAGCTTAGTCGAGAATTTAAAGAAAAATGCAGGTCGCAACAGCTACGGACGAATCACTGTTCGTCATCGCGGCGGCGGCAGCAAGCGCAAATACCGTATTATTGATTTTAAGCGTGACAAGATGGATATAGCTGCTCAGGTCAAGACCATTGAGTACGATCCTAACCGCGGCGCTTTCATCGCATTGGTTGAGTATGCTGACGGCGAAAAACGCTACATCATCGCTCCCAATGGTCTGGCTGTAGGCGATACCGTTATCTCCAGCGCGACTGCTGATATCAAGGTTGGCAACGCACTTCCGATATCCAGCATTCCGGTTGGTACCATCATCCACAACATCGAGCTTAACCCGGGACGCGGCGCTCAGTTCGTTCGCGGTGCAGGTAACGCAGCTCAGCTGATGGCTAAGGAAGATGGCATGGCGCTGGTTCGTCTGCCCAGCGGCGAGCTTCGCAAGTTCCGTTTGAACTGCATGGCAAGCATCGGCCAGGTTTCAAACCTGGATCACGAAAATGTGCAGGTTGGTAAAGCAGGTAGAAAACGTCATATGGGCATCCGCCCGACAGTTCGCGGTTCTGTTATGAACCCCTGTGATCACCCGCACGGCGGCGGTGAGGGCAAGAGCCCGATCGGTCGTCCGGGTCCGGTTACCCCGTGGGGCAAGCCGACTCTGGGTTATAAGACTCGTAAGAAAAAGAACTTGTCTGACAAGTTCATCGTAAGACGCCGCAACGGCAAATAAAGCACTTACGTAAGGAGGCAATTATATTATGAGTAGAAGTGTAAAAAAAGGCCCCTTCGTTGCACCTGTGCTTTTGAAGAGGGTTAAAGAGATGAACGAAAAGGGCGAGAAGAACGTGCTCAAGACCTGGTCAAGAGCTTCTACAATCTTCCCGGATTTCGTTGGTCACACCTTTGCTGTCCACGACGGCAGAAAACATGTTCCGGTATATGTTACCGAGGATATGGTAGGTCATAAGCTCGGCGAGTTTGCGCCGACCAGAACGTACAGAGGTCACTCCGGTAGCAAGACCTCCAACACGAAGTAAGACGGGAGGATGCAGTTAATGGAAGCAACAGCACATTTACGGTATGCACGCATTTCTCCGCGTAAGGTCAAAATCGTTGTAGATTTGATTCGCGGTAAGGACATTGCTACTGCAACCGCAATTTTAGCACATACGCCCAAGGCCGCTTCCGAGCTTGTCTTAAAGCTCTTAAAGAGCGCGGTATCCAATGCAGAAGCTAATCACAACATGGATGTTGAGAAGCTTTATGTTTCGAAGGTTTTCGCTTGCCCGGGGCCGATTCTTAAAAGAGTCATGCCGCGTGCACAGGGTCGCGCCTTCCGAATCAACAAGAGAACTTCTCACATCACCTTGTGTGTAGCTGAGAAGGAATAGGGCAAGGAGGTAGTTTATGGGTCAGAAAGTTAATCCCCACGGCCTTCGCGTGGGCGTGATTAAAGATTGGGATTCCCGCTGGTATGCTCGCGACGAAAAAGTGGGCGACCTGGTAGTGGAAGATTACAATATCCGCAAGTATCTCAAGGAACTGCTGTACAACGCAGGTATTCCGAAAATCGAAATCGAGCGTTCCAATGACAAGGTTCGTGTGCTCCTGCACTGCAAGAGCCCGGGAATGGTTATCGGACGTGGCGGCTCAGAGATTGAGAAAATCCGCCTGAGCATTGAGAAGATGATCGGCAAGCCGGTTGCACTCAATATCGTTGAGATCAAGAACCCGGATATGAACGCACAGCTGGTTGCAGAGAGCATCGCATCTCAGCTGGAGAAGAGAATTTCCTTCCGCCGTGCAATGAAGCAGGCTATGGGTCGTGCAATGCGCATGGGTGCGAAGGGTATCAAGATTACGGTTTCAGGTCGTCTCGGCGGTGCAGAAATTGCACGTAGCGAGCATTACCATGAGGGTACTATTCCGCTGCAGACTCTGCGTGCGGATATCGACTACGGTTTTGCTGAGGCAAAAACCACTTACGGCCGTATCGGCGTAAAGGTATGGATCTACAAGGGTGAAATCCTCCGCGCCGGCGAGCGTGGTCCGCGCACAATCGAGGCTCCGAAGCCCCGTGAAGATCGCCGTGACCGCCGCGACAACCGTCGTTTCAACAATGACCGCCGTGACAACCGCGGCGCTGCAGGACGCGACAATCGTGGATTTAATCGCGATGGAAACCGCGCTCCGCGTAACACTAACAACAGCCGTGGCCCGCGCCCGGCAAGCGCTCCGTCAGCTGGAGCTGCGCCTGAAAAGGAAGGAGGCAACCAGTAATGCTTCTGCCGAAGAGAGTTAAATACCGTAGAGTGCACAGAGGCCGCCTTAAGGGAAAGGCTTCCCGCGGAACTCAAATTTCCTACGGTGATTTTGGTCTGGTAGCATTAGAACCCGCTTGGGTTAAGTCAAACCAGATCGAGGCTGCTCGTATTGCTATGACTCGTTATATCAAACGTGGCGGTCAGGTATGGATCAAAATTTTCCCGGATAAGCCGGTAACTGAGAAACCTGCTGAAACCCGAATGGGTTCCGGTAAGGGTTCACCGGAGTACTGGGTAGCAGTAGTTAAACCCGGTCGCGTTATGTTCGAAATCGGTGGCGTTTCAGAGGAACTTGCTCGCGAGGCTCTTCGTCTTGCATCTCACAAGCTCCCGCTGAAGTGTAAATTCGTAAGACGCGAAGACCAAGTATGCGAGACAGGTGGTGATCATTGATGAAGGCAAAGGAAGTACGTGATATGAACACGGCTGAGCTGACAGTTAAGCTCGACGATCTGAAGAAGGATCTGTTCAACCTGCGGCTTCAGCATGCGACCAACCAGCTGGATAATCCGATAAAAATTGCGGACGTCAAGCGGGATATTGCCCGCGTCAAGACGATCATCCGCGAGCGTGAAATGGCTGGAAACGCGTAAATTGAAATGTTTCAAGCCGCATATGCGGCTGATGAAGGAGGTTTCTGATATCAATGAGCGATAGAGCTTTCCGAAAAACCAGAGTCGGAAGAGTTGTATCCGACAAGATGGACAAGACCATTGTTGTCGCCATCGAAGATCGTGTACAGCATCCGCTTTATAAGAAAATCATGAAGACAACCTTAAAGCTGAAGGCACATGATGAGAAGAACGAGTGTGGTATCGGTGATAAGGTAAAGGTTATGGAGACTCGCCCGCTGTCCAAGGACAAGAGATGGCGCTTAGTCGAGATAATCGAGAAAGCACAATAAGGAGGTAGGGCACTGTGGTACAACAGGAAACCATACTTAAGGTTGCCGACAATACCGGCGCTAAAGAGCTTAAGTGCATCCGCGTGCTCGGCGGCTCCATGCGTAGATACGGCAATATCGGCGATGTAATCGTCGCTTCCGTGCGCAAGGCAAATCCGGGCGGAGTTGTCAAGAAGGGCGATGTAGTTCGTGCGGTAATCGTACGCAGCGCTAAAGGCGTTCGCAGAAATGACGGCACCTATATCCGCTTTGATGAAAACGCAGCGGTTATCATTAGAGAAGACAAGAACCCGAGAGGAACTCGTATCTTTGGCCCGGTTGCACGTGAACTGCGTGACAAGGACTATATGAAGATCCTGTCCCTCGCGCCGGAAGTCCTTTAATGGAGGATGAAAGCATGAATAATATGAACATTAAGAAAAACGATACGGTGCTTGTAATCGCCGGCAAGGACAAAGGCAAAAAAGGCAAAGTCCTTGCAGCATACCCGGCTAAAAACCGCGTTATGGTTGAAGGCGTTAACTTTGCAACCGTGCACGTAAGCGGTCAGAAGACCGGCGGCAAGGAGAGCGGCATTATCCGTCGTGAGGCGGCTCTGCACGTTTCCAACGTCATGAGAATCTGCCCGAAGTGCAATGAGCCCACTCGTGCAGCACACAAGTTCCTGGAAGACGGATCTAAAGTGCGTGTATGCAAGAAGTGCGGCGAAACAATATAAGAGAGGAGACAGCACGATGCCTAGAATGCAGGATAAGTACAATAACGATGTTGCTCCGGCTCTTATGAAGAAATTCGGATACAAGAGCCCGATGCAAATTCCGAAAATTGACAAGATTGTAATTAACGTAGGCTGCGGCGATGCGCGTGAAAACGCAAAAGTGCTGGACGCAGTAGTAGCGGACATCTCAGCGATTACCGGGCAGAAGGCTGTAATTACCAAGGCTAAGAAGTCTGTTGCAAACTTTAAGCTTCGTGAAGGCATGCCGGTAGGCGTAAAGGTTACTCTGCGTGCATCACGTATGTGGGAATTCCTTGATCGTCTGTTTAACGTGGCTCTGCCGCGTGTTCGTGACTTCCGCGGAATCAACCCCAACGCTTTTGACGGTCGCGGCAACTATGCTCTCGGTCTTAAGGAGCAGTTGATTTTCCCGGAAATCGATTATGATAAAATCGATAAAATCCGCGGCATGGATATTGCAATCTGCACAACTGCAAACACTGACGAAGAGGCGCGCGAGCTGCTTGAGCTCATGGGCGCACCCTTCGCAAAGAACTAGTAAGGAGGGGAAAGACTTATGGCTAAGAAAGCAATGGTACTCAAACAGAAAAAAGAGCCCAAGTACTCAACCCGTTTTTACAACAGATGCAAGATATGCGGAAGACCGCATGCTTATCTACGCGATTTCGGTATTTGCCGTATCTGCT